>KL569451.1:0-8313 GCA_000715685.1 Streptomyces lilacinus | reverse complement strand
CGAATTCGGGGTGGGTCTGGTGGCCAGCACCAGCGAGGACGACGTGATCCGGGCCGCCCGGCTGCGCGAACGGCTGGGCCTGCCGGGGCAGCGCCCCGCGTCCGCCTCCGCCTACCGGGACAAGGTGGTGATGAAGCGGCTCATCCGCGAGGCCGGGTTCGCCGTGCCGCACTTCGCCCCCATCGACCACGCGCTGGACCTGCTCGACTTCGTCGACGCCCACGGCTACCCGGTCGTCGTCAAACCCCGCTTCGGCGCGGGCGCCGAGGGCGTCGCCATCCTGCGCACGGACAAGGACCTGGACACCTTCCTCACCGACGTTCCTCGCATGGGCACGCCGTTGGTGCCGGGTCAGTGGATGGCCGAAACCTTTGTCAGCGCACCGTTCTTCCACGTCGACGGCATCATGCGCGACGGAGCCGTGATCCACTCCTGGCCCGCCCAGTACAGCGGCGGCGTCGCCGAACACCTCAAGGAATCGGTCGGCATCGGCAGCGTACTGCTCGCCCCGGAGGACGAACGCACCCCGCTCCTCCAGCAGTTCACCGCCGACGTCATCGCCGCCCTGCCGCCCACCGGTCAGGCCACCGCCTTCCACCTGGAGGCGTGGATCGACGACGGCCGTCCCGTGCTGTGCGAGATCGCCAGCCGCGCGGGCGGCGCTCTCGTCGCCGAGGTGTACGAGCAGGCTTTCGGCGTCCACTTGGCCAGGGAAGGGCTGCGCGCCCAGTGTGAACTGCCCCTCTCCCTCACCGCCCAGCCGGCCGCGCCTCGGGCGGGCGGCGGCTGGCTCTGTCTCTTATACACAGAGACAGGGCTGCTCCTGCCGCCCGGACACGGCCGCTTCGACCCGCCCACCGGACCATGCCCGGTCCCCGGCGTCTCCTTGACGGTGCACCTCGACGCGGGCACGTCGTGCGCCGGGGCGCGGTACGCCGGGCACACGGCCGCCTCCGTCCTGGCCACCGCCGCACCCGGAGACCCCGCGGACACCGTCGGCGGCCGTCTCACCGAGGCCGCGGAATGGTGGGCCCGCCACGCTGGCTGGACCTGATTCCCGCTGGCCCAATAATCCAACTATGCCCCTTTATGAGCGCACTACTGGATGAGCCGGATGGTTCATTCCCGGTGCTGACAAACGCCAAGGCGCAGTACGGGCTGTGCCCCCCTACACGTGGATCCCCATCGGGATAGCGGTCGCGCATTCCGAGCGCGGCCGACAGACACGACACCCGGACCTGATCGAACAGAAATGGACGGATATGCGTCCGAAGAGCTTGGTGACAATAGAGATGAGAGGCTCAGCATGAGCAGGACCAATGCGACGATGACCGAGGTGTACAACCACGCCCTGGCTGCGTGGGCGATCAGCGCGGCCTGGGAGATCGGCGCCTTCGAGGAACTGCGGGAGGCCGGCCCGCTTGACACCGACGCGTTCGCGGCCGATCGGGGGCTGGACGCCCGCTCGGTGCACGAGCTGTTCCGCGCACTGGCCGCGGCGGATGTAGTCAGCCGGGAGCACGGCAAAGTCAGGCCCGGGCCGAACTTCGACGAGGCGGACCGCGGCAAGTCGCTGTTCCACTGGATGACTCGGGGCTGCGGCGAGTTGTTCAGCACGCTTCCGGACCTGATGCGTACGGACAACCGGACAGGTTCCTTCTACCGGCGGGACGCGGCCGCGATCAGCGTCGCGTGCCGCGAGATCAACGCCCAGTGGTGGAACCCGGTGTTCCTGCCCGTGGTCAATGAACTGGACTTCACCTACGTGGCCGACCTGGGCTGCGGCAGCGGCGAGCGGCTGATCCAACTGACCCGGACGCGGCCCGGCGTACGGGGCCTCGGCATCGACATGGCCGGCGGGGCGATCGACGTCGCCACCAAGTCCGTTGCCGAGGCGGGCCTGTCGGACCGCATCCGCATCACCCAGGGCGACGCCACGGCCCTCGAACCGCGGCCCGAGTACGCGGGCGTCGACCTGCTGACCTCGTTCATGATGGGGCATGACTTCTGGCCCCGCGCCGAGGCGGTCGCGTCGTTGCGGCGCATCCGGGAGGTCTTCCCGGACCTGAAGCACTTCCTCCTCGCCGACGCGACGCGCACGACCACGTACGCCGACCGGGACATGCCGATCTTCAGCATGGCCTTCGAGTTCGCCCACGCGGTGATGGGTGATTACCTGCCCACCCTGGAGGAGTGGAAGCCCGTCTTCGAGGAAGCCGGCTGGCACCTCGCGGGTCACCACCCCATCTCCGTGCCGGCGGACAGTGTGATGTTTCACCTGACGCCGGCCGAGTGACCTCCACGCGGCCGCCCGGGCGCTCTCGACACGGGGGTGCACGGGCGGCCGCGTGCCCGCGCGCATCGCAAGCCCTCCAGCCACCGAGATGCGTCGTCCCGGCCGCCGCCTCGCCCCTTCCGTTGCACGGGACGGCCACGTCACAGAGGCGGCACCGGTGGCAGTGACAGCCATTCCTCCGCCCGTTGCCCGCAGACGGCTGAGGTGATGTGACGACCTCCCAACCTACCGTGCCGAGCAATCATCCGGCCCCATGCAGCAGTCCGATCCATGCCCGAATGCCGGAGTTCAACGCTCCGTAGTCAGCACCAAGTCAGCACGGGAGTCAGCACCTGAGTGCCAGATCCACCCAATGACGACATTACTCCGCGCCGAATCCGTAAATCGAGTTGGGCAATCCGCAGGTCCCGTGGCGCCCTCTCATAGGCGCTGCGCTCACACCCCGCCCCCGAAGTGTGGTCCCCCACCACATAGGCTCCTGACCTGCATCTTCCTACGGTGTAGCAACGCAATGACGCGCCCCTCGCCCACCCGGAAGTGATGGCCATGGCCGCCCCTCCCCCACCCGCCCCAACTCCCAACTCGCTCCCCAGAATCGTCGTCGCGAGCCTCATCGGGACCACTATCGAGTGGTACGACAACTCATCCGGATAGGGCTAGGACCTGCGGTTTTCCTCATTCTGGGCCCCAAAGTCAGCACCAAACCAGCACGGGAATTCAGGTCGGCCGTCAGCACGTACGCAAACGTGCTTCGGCAGCGCTCAAGGCTGGTGACAGTACGTAGTGTGGTACGAGCCCAGCCTCAAGATCTTCTCGTAACTATGCTGGCGGCCTGTGTTGGTCTGGTCGTGCAGGTGATCTCCGCTCAGCGTCGTGAGTTCGTCGAGGTGTCCACCGGCTTTGCCCTCGGCAGTTCCAGCGGCTGGTCAAAGTCGTCCACCGGGCTGGTGGGCAGTCCACTGGACCACGGCCGGCCGCCCGTGGCCACTGTCCTCGGAGGACCGGGTGCTGCTGGTGGCGATGTACTGCCGCACGAAGCTAATTCGTTGGTATCGGCCGGGTGGAGCCAGGTGGGCAACATCCGGTCGTTCGAGTGGTGAGGACCGTCACGCCTTATTGGAGCGGGGCTCTTGAGGCCTCTGGTTAGACCGTGCGGACGGTCCTCATGCCGAGCTCCCGTATAGACCGAGGCCCGCGTGGCGCTCTGGTGCCACGAACGGCTGGCGAGGTGGCGGCCCGGCCGTGGTGCCGAGGCCTGGGATTAGGTCGACGCGTGGCCCGCATGCGCTCGTGACCAGCGCAAACGCTCATGCTCAGGGGAGGATCACACGTGATCTACTGCGGAATCGACTGGGCCGAACGCACCCACGACGTCGCCTTGGTCGACGACAGCGGGCAGCTGCTGGCCAAGCGTCACATCACCGACGACGCGGCCGGCTACCGGATCCTGCTGGACCTGCTCGCCGAGTACGGCGACACCGAGGAGAACCCGATCCCGGTCGCGATCGAGACGTCCCGCGGCCTGCTGGTCGCCGTGCTGCGGACCGGCAAGCGGAAGGTCTTCGCGATCAATCCGATGGCCGCCGCCCGCTACCGTGACCGGCACAGCGTCAGCCGGAAGAAGTCCCACCCGGGCGACGCACTGGTCTGGCTGCCGTGCGCCACGGCGGCCTGGTGCTGCTCCGCGGTGACCGCGCCCGCCGATGTCGTCAGTGCGAGCGGGACGACGTCTTGAGCGCGTTGAAGGTCCGTTCCGCTTCGTTCCCGGGCATGCCATGCCCGGCCGAAAGCCGTGGAGCGACCGCCCCGGCGACCAGGACCCTCGGTCCCCGTACGCATACCCACGATCGGCGTATTGCATGTTCATGCGCCATAGCGCATACTCTTCCTATGTCCAAGGTTCTCACCTCCTTGCCCACCGGCGAGCGCGTCGGCATCGCGTTCTCCGGCGGCCTCGACACCTCCGTCGCGGTCGCGTGGATGCGCGACAAGGGTGCCGTCCCGTGCACCTACACCGCCGACATCGGCCAGTACGACGAGCCCGACATCGCGTCGGTGCCCGGCCGTGCGACGGCGTACGGCGCCGAGATCGCGCGCCTGGTCGACTGCCGCGCGGCGCTGGTCGAGGAGGGGCTGGCCGCCCTCACGTGCGGCGCGTTCCACATCCGCTCGGGCGGGCGCTCCTACTTCAACACGACGCCGCTCGGCCGTGCCGTCACCGGCACCCTGCTGGTCCGGGCGATGCTCGAGGACGACGTACAGATCTGGGGCGACGGCTCGACCTTCAAGGGCAATGACATCGAGCGGTTCTACCGCTACGGCCTGCTCGCCAACCCTCACCTGCGCATCTACAAGCCATGGCTCGACGCGGACTTCGTCCACGAGCTCGGCGGGCGCAAGGAGATGTCGGAGTGGCTGCTCGCCCACGGCCTCCCCTACCGCGACAGCGCCGAGAAGGCCTACTCCACCGACGCCAACATCTGGGGCGCCACCCACGAGGCCAAGACCCTGGAGCACCTCGACACCGGCGTCGAGACCGTCAACCCGATCATGGGCGTGCGGTTCTGGGACCCCGAGGTCGAGATCGCCGCCGAGGACGTGACGATCGGCTTCGACCAGGGCCGGCCGGTGACGATCAACGGCAAGGAGTTCGCCACCCCGGTCGACCTGGTGATGGAGGCGAACGCCATCGGCGGTCGGCACGGCATGGGCATGTCCGACCAGATCGAGAACCGGGTGATCGAGGCCAAGAGCCGTGGCATCTACGAGGCCCCGGGCATGGCGCTGCTGCACGCCGTGTATGAGCGCCTGGTCAACGCGATCCACAACGAGGACACCCTCGCGCAGTACCACAACGAGGGCCGGCGCCTCGGTCGCCTCATGTACGAGGGCCGCTGGCTCGACCCGCAGGCGCTGATGATCCGCGAGTCGCTGCAGCGCTGGGTCGGCACGGCGGTCACCGGAGAGGTGACGCTGCGGCTGCGGCGCGGCGAGGACTATTCGGTCATGAACACCTCCGGCCCGGCGTTTAGCTACCACCCGGACAAGCTGTCCATGGAGCGTACCGAGGACTCGGCGTTCGGCCCGGTGGACCGGATCGGCCAACTCACCATGCGCAACCTCGACATCGCCGACTCCCGCGCCAAGCTGGAGCAGTACGCCGGTCTCGGCATCGTCGGCGACAGGCACCCGACGCCCATCGGTGCCGCCCAGGCCGCCTCGACGGGGCTGATCGGCGCCATGCCGCAGGGCGGCGCCGAGGTCATCGCCTCCCGCGGCAAGGTCGAGGGCGACGAGGACCAGATGCTCGACCGCGCCGCGATGGAGTCCGGCACGGACTGACCGAGGCGGCGGCCGGCGCATCACCCGGGCGCCGCCGGCACACCACCCGGGCGCCAACGCGTCGCTCGCTGTCGGTGCGGGGATTGCGAAACCGTTCGTGGGACGGTCACGGTGACCATCCCACGAACGGAAGGCAGAGAAGTGGGTAAGGCACCTGAGCAAGAGGTGACAGCCACCTTCGTGACCTCGGCCAACGGCTCATCGGCCCTTCTCGGTGATCATGTCGATCAGGCGGTGAACCGCGTTGTCGCCGGAAGAGGTCTCGGAGAGCTCGGCACCTTCAAAAGTGGCGTCCTCGGTGCTGCGGGGGAACATGGCCTGCTCGTATTCGGTGAGCGCGGCCTCGATGTCGTCGGGGTGCGCGGCGATGGCCCTGCCGAGTTCGGCGCCGTCGAGCATGGCCAGGTTGGCGCCTTCGCCGTTCGGGGCCGAGAGGTGGGCGGCGTCGCCGAGCAGGGTCACTCCCGGCACCCGGTCCCACCGGTGCCCGGCCGGCAGAGCGTAGAGGGGGCGCAGGACCGGCGCGGTGTCGGCGTCGGTGATCAGCGCGGTGAGCTCCGGCGCCCAGCCGTCGAACTCCTGCGCGATCCGCGCGGTGGCCGCGGCGGCATCGGTGAAATCGATGGCGGCGAACCAGTCCTGCGGCTCGGACAGCCCCACGTAGGCGTGCAGAGTGTCGCCCCTTTCCCGGTGAGCGAAGATCTCCCTGCCCGGCGTGGGCACGATCATCGCCCCGCCGCCGACCGCTTGTGCGGCGGCGGGGTGCCGGGTGTCGGCGTCATACAGGTAGGTCTCGACGACCGACTTGCCGACGTACTCGGGTATGGCGGTGGAGAGCAGCGGCCGGACCCGTGACCACGCGCCGTCCGCGCCGACCAGCAGACTGGTGACGATGGTGCTGCCGTCGGCGAACGTGACCTCATGGCGACCCTCGCCGAGGGCACGGGTGCTGCTGACCTTGTGCCCCCACCGGACAGTGCCGGCCGGGAGCGATTCGAGCAGGATCTGTCGCAGCTCGCCGCGTTGCACCTCGGGGCGTCCACCCGTGCCGTCGTCGGCTTTGTCGAGCAGGACGGTCCCGTTCCGGTCGAGGACCCGCATCGCCTGGCGGCCCTCCAGGACGATGGCGTGGAACTCGTCCATCAGGTCGGCCGCCTTGAGGGCGAGCTGCCCGTTGTAGTCGTGGATGTCGAGCATCCCGCCCTGCGTGCGCGCGGACGGGGAGGACTCCGCCTCGTAGACCGTGGCCGGGATTCCGTGGAGGTGGAGGACACGGGCCAGGACGAGTCCGCCGAGTCCTGCGCCGATGATCGTGACGGGGCTGTGCATGGTGGCTCCTTCGGGATCGGGCCGCCCGGTGAGCTCCGGCCGGCCGTCTCTGGAAAGGTGCCAGGCGCCGCCGACGAACCGCCGACATCGGACCAACAGCCCCGATAGACGACCGACACCGCGCCTCCGCTGCCCGATTTCACGACGTTCAGCGGGAGCCCTTCGGCCCTGGTGTCCCACTTCCGGTCGGAGTCGTCCGTATGCCTGAGCGCGCGTGCGGACACGCTGTTCGAGCTCACCGATGCGGTGCTGCGCGCCGACGGACCGGTGAAGACGCTGGCCGGAAGCTCGAGGTGCGTTCGACGCCGGAACGTGACTCGGATTCGCCCGAACCCGGGCAGGCCGCTGCCCCACTACCGTTGCTCCACATCACAGTCACCTCGATGGACATCACAGAGGAACTGATCCGGGATCTGCTGCGCGAGCAGCACCCCGACCTGGCGGATCATCCCTTGAAGCTCGGAGCGCGGGGCTGGGACAACCAAGTGTGGCGGCTCGGCGACGACCTCGCCGTCCGGTTGCCCTCGACGACTTCACCACCCAGGTCGAGGAGCAACTGGCCCGCTCCGGCACTCCCATCCTGGGGCGGATCCCCGGCATTCCCATGCCGATCCTCACACGCGGCGCGGGCATCCCTACGGTGCTCGATCCATCTGGTGCAGACCAACGCGACCGCATGACCTCAGCCGCGACGGCACTGGGCGAGATTCTATGGCCCGACCGGCCTTCGAAGAATGCGGCAGTCGAGGCCATCCTGGATCCATAGGCGCCACGCGGGCGCGGGCGACGAAAGCCCGCGCCCAGGGGCAGCCGTGAGGACCTCACCAGCGTGGTGCTGCATACTCTGCCGCCTTGATCGGGTAGCCCATGGGCATGTCTGGGACCTCACCGCTATGGGGATGGCTGCCACAGCCTGCCAGCACGCTCAGCGCGCCCCCTCCCGCTCGGCCTTCCGGCTGCTGTCGCTCTTGGTTACCGTGCGTCTATTACGCTCAGTGACAAGCCAGCGGAACTGATTACCCGTCAGTAAAGTCAGCATTGGGTCAGCATCGGTACCGCCAGAGTCCGCCAGAGTCCGCCAGAGTCCGCCAAGATCAATTACCCCCTTCACTGCAGCCGACCTGCGGAAACACAGGTCAGCTGCCTAACTCTCCGTCACCGAAGGAGCCCCCTATGAAAATGCTCATCAACGTCCCCGAAAGAGAAAGCCGCTGAGATGCCGCAGCCTGATGGCGTGGCGGCATCCCAGCGGCTCTGAAGGGGGCTCAGGCCAGGCAGAGACTCTTGCTGGAGAGCAGGTCAGTCACCTCGCCTGTGCGGCGAATGCCTCGTACGCCCGCTCGTCG
>KL569450.1:17385-18419 GCA_000715685.1 Streptomyces lilacinus | reverse complement strand
GGCTGAAATCAGCCCGTCCGGCGATTGTGTTTCGGCCGATCACGCCGCGAAGCCGCCGTCCACGGCCAGGGACGCCCCCGTGACGTAGTCGCCGCCCGGGCCCGCCAGGTGGGACACCGTCGCCGCGACCTCGGCCGGGCGGCCGTAGCGGCCCAGGGCCGTCAGGCCGCTCTGGAATTCGGCGGACGGCCCGTCGGCGGGGTTCATGTCCGTGTCGATGGGGCCGGGATGGACGAGGTTGGCCGTGATGCCGCGCGGACCGAGTTCGCGGGCCAGGGCCCTGGTCAGGCCGGTCATGGCCGACTTGCTGGCGGCGTAGAGCGTGCCCCCGGGGAAGGCGACGTGCTCGGCCATGCAGCTGCCGATCGTGATGATGCGGCCGCCCTCGCCCAGGTGGGCCGCCGCGGCCTGGGCCGCGACGAGGGGGGCCCGCACGTTGACGGCGAGGACCATGTCGACGTCCTCGAGCGCCAGCTCCTCCAGCGGGCCCAGCACGCCCGCGCCCGCGTTGTTGACCAGGATGTCCAGCCGCCCGAACTCCTCGACCGCGCCGGCCACCGCGGCCCGTACCGCCGCCGCGTCCGCCGCGTCGGCGCGTATCGCGAGGGCCCGGCGGCCGAGCTCCTTCACGCGGGCGACGACGTCCGCCGCCCGGGCCTCGTTGTTCTGGTAGGTGAAGGCGACGTCCGCGCCGTCCTGGGCGAGCCGCAGGACGCATGCCTCGCCGATGCCCCGGCTGCCGCCGGTCACCAGGGCCACCTTGCCGTTCAGTGTCGTCGTCTCCGTCGTCATGTCTCGATCCTCGTCCGGCCGCCCCCTCCGGTCCGGCGGCAATCGGACGTCGCGCTAGCCTCGTCGCATGAGCCGGCCCCCGTTCCTCGCCCTGCCCGCGTGCGCCGACGCGTACGGTCTCACCACCTCCCGCGGCGAGTTCGCCGTGCTGGACGCGCGGCCCGCCGGGACCGCGCGCGCGACGGTGCTGCTGCTGCCGGGGTTCACCGGCAGCAAGGAGGACTTCATCGCGCTGCTGGAGC
>KL569450.1:8837-17153 GCA_000715685.1 Streptomyces lilacinus | reverse complement strand
ATGTGTATAAGAGACAGGGCGGGGGCAGTACGAGACGGCGGGGCCGCGCGACGAGAGCGCGTACGCGCAGGAGGAGTTGGCCCGGGACGTGCTCGCGCAGGCGGCGGCCCTCGGCGGTGACGTGCACCTGCTCGGGCACTCCCTGGGCGGGCTGATCGCGCGGGCGGCGGTGCTCGCCGACGCGACGCCGTTCCGTTCGCTGACCGTCATGAGCAGCGGCCCCGGCCCGATCGCCGAGACGCAGCGGGTCCGTACGCGGCGCCTGGTGGAGGCGCTGGGCGTGCTGGACATGGAGGCCGTCTGGCAGGTGATGCAGCGCGAGGGCGCGCAGGACACCCCCGAGGACGCCGAGACCGCCGTGGGCACCCCGCCCGAGCTGGCGGACTTCCTGCACCGCCGCTGGCTGGGCACGGTGCCGGAGCAACTGAAGGCGACGGGCACACAGTTGACCGTCGAGCCCGACCGCACGGCGGAGCTGGCGCGGGTGCCGCTGCCGAAGCACGTGATCTCCGGGGCGCTGGACTACGCGTGGCCGGTGCCGGAGATCGACGCGATGGCGAAGGAGCTGTCGGCGGTGCGCACGGTCGTGCAGGGCGCGGGGCACTCGCCGAACGCCGAGCGGCCCGAGGCGACGGCGGAGGCGCTCGTACGCTTCTGGTCCCTGGCCTGACCTACGCGCACCCCGTCTCCGTCTTCGCCGTCACCGTGAACATGCCGCCTTCGGGATCGCGCAGGGTCGCCTCGCGGCCGACGCGGGAGTGGGTGGGTTCGGTGACGACGGCGCCGCCCGAGCCGAGGGCGGCCTCGACGGCCTTCTCGACGTCGTCCACGCGGAAGTACACGTGCCAGCGCGGCCGGATGCGCGGGTCGGGGTCCGCCTCGATCGCGCCGCCGCGCAGGCAGGCGATGGTCTGGCCGCCCGCCTGGATGGTCACCGCGTCGTCCTCGTAGCGGACCTCGCAGCGGCCGGGGCGGTCGACGGCCCACTCGAAGATGTCGCCGTAGAACATGGCGGCCGCGAAGGCGTCGCGGGTGCGCAGCTCCAGCCAGGCGGGCGCGGCGCCGGCGCCGATGCGCCAATTGGTCAGGTGCTCGCCCTCCCAGAAGCCGAAGACGGCGCCCGCGGGGTCGGCGGCGAGGGCGACGCGCCCCTGGCCGACCGCGAGCGGGCCGACGGCGACCGTGCCGCCGCGCTCGCGGACGCGGGAGGCGACGACGTCGGCGTCGTCGACGGCGAAGTACGAGGTCCAGGAGGCGGCGACGCCGAGGCTGCGCGCGGCGTCGCTGATGCCGGCGACGGGCTTGCCGTCGGAGACGGCGACGGAGAAGCCCTCGCCCAGGGACGCGGACCGGAAGGTCCAGCCCAGCACCGCACTGTAGAAGTCCTGTGCCGCGGCGAGGTCAGCGGTCAGCAGGCTCACCCAGCAGGGCTGCCCGAGCCCCGCGCGGTCCGTGGCCGACATGGCCGATCGCCTCACTTCTGTTCCGGGATCCCAGAGGTCGGACGGCGGCCGCCCTGCCCCTGCGGCGACCGTCCACTGTCAGGGTTTCACTCGCGCCTGCCGAGCGCACTCCGGCACGCGCGCCCGGACAGAGTCATTAGGCAGTTTAAAAATTTCTTTAGCGTAGGGAATGTTTCTTCGGGCCGACACGTTGGACACGTATGACAACGCACGTCGCAGCGTCGCGGCGTGCGTCAGTTTTCACAGTTCTCCTCAGGAGGATCAGACGAAGGGAGAAGCCGTGCGCTTCGAGATCATGCGCCTGGACGACGTCGACGGCACCGCCGTCGACAGCACCGTCGTGGACGCCGCCTCCGTCAACCGGATCGTGCAGCAGGCCGCCTCTATCGGCCAGCGCATCTACATCCGCCCAGCCGATTCCGCGGTCCGGTAACGCGCACCGCGTTCCCCCGCCACGACGACGCCCCCGTACGGACGACCGTACGGGGGCGTTGCGCGTTCAAACATGCGCCACGTGCATCAGTGGTGGGCGATCACCTGCGTGATGCCGTTGATGATCTGCTGCACGGCGAGGGCGGAGAGCATCATGCCGGCCAGGCGCGTCACCAGCACCACACCGCCGTCCTTGATCACGCGGATGATGTGCAGCGAGTTCCGCATGACCACCCACAGCACCACATGGATGGCGGCGATCGCGCACCACACCGAGACCTGCGAGGCGAGGGAGTCCGCGTGCTGGACGGCGAGGATCACCGAGACGATCGCACCGGGGCCGGCCAGCAGCGGCATGCCCAGGGGGACGAGCGCGACGTTGACGTCCTTGGTCTGCGTCGGCTCCTCGGACTTGCCCGTCAGCAGGTCGAGCGCGATGAGCAGCAGGAGCAGGCCACCCGCGATCATCAGCGCCGGGGTGGTGATGTGCAGGTAGTCGAGGATCTGCTGGCCGCAGATGCCGAAGACGGTGATCACGCCGAAGGCGACCGCCGCCGCCTGCCAGGCCATCCGCCGCTGGACCTTGGCGGGGCGGCCCGCGGTGAGGGCGAGGAAGATCGGCGTGATGCCGGGCGGGTCCATGATCACGAACAGCGTGAGGAAGAGGGATCCGAAGACAGCGATGTCGAACACAGTGAGGGCCTTGCGGGAGTGGTGCGAGCAGGAGCGGAGGAGAAGAGCGAAGCGAATCCGCCCGGACAGCCGCCGCACGCGCGCCGAGCGGGACGGCGGACGAGGGCGTACGAACGCCGCCACCTCGGGGGTGGACGGCGGTACGAGTCCGGGGTGCGGGGGCGGTCAGCCGCCGGCGCCCGGGACGGGGAAGGCGCCCGTCGCGCGGCGCGTGATCTCGCCGTAGATTTCCGGGTCGGTCGTGAACTCGCCGAGCCGGCAGCTCTTGCAGCTGCCGTGGTAGTCACTGGAGCCGGTGGTCAGGAGGTTGAGGTCGGCGGCGAGGCCGCGCAGCCGGGCGCGGGTGGCGTCGTCGTGGTCCATGTGGTCCACCTCCACGCCGTCCAGACCGGCCGAGGCCAGCTCGGCTATCGCGCTCTCCGAGACGCAGTTGCCGCGCTTCAGCGCGAGCGGGTGCGCGAGGACGGTGACGCCGCCGGCCGCCTTGACCAGGCGGATGGCGTCGAAGGGGTCGAGCTCGTGCTTCTCGACGAAGGCGCGGCCGTCGCCGGCGAGCCACTCGGGGGTGAAGGCGTCGGAGACGCTGCGGATCACGCCGAGCTCGACCATGGCGGTGGCCACGTGCGGGCGGCCCACGGCACCGTCGCCGGCGATCTGCGCCACGCGCTCCCACGTGACGGGTACGCCCAGCTCGTTGAGCTTGGTGACCATGGCGCGGGCGCGGGGCTCGCGGTCGTCGCGGACGAGCTCGCGCTCGCGGGCGAGCTCCGGCTCGGCGGGGTCGAAGAGGTAGGCCAGCATGTGGACGCTGAAGCCGTCGGGGCCGTCGAAACGGCAGGAGAGCTCGGCCCCGGTGACCAGCGTGAGCCCGGCGGGGAGCGCGGCGATCGCCTCGGCGTGCCCGCCGACCCCGTCGTGGTCGGTCAGCGCGACGACGTCCAGCCCGGCGGCCGCGGCATTGCGCACCAGCTCGGCGGGGGTGTCCGTACCGTCCGAGGCCGTGGAGTGGGTGTGCAGATCGATGCGCACGGCACGACTCCCCACGGCGAACGGAATGGACTGGACCGGTTCAGGATAACGGGCTCGTTGTGGGCAATCGTCCCGCAGGGCGGGACGGGTGGGCACAACGCGACCACCGGCGGGCACCCGAACAGGGCGCCCACGGTGCGCGGGGGCCGGCGCAGCGGCTCGACGCCGCTAGGGCGACAGGATCCGCGGCGACAGCGCCCCGCACGGCAGAAGGTCGACCTCGGCGCCGGCATCGCGCAGATCGGTCAGCACCAGCTCGTCGTACATCAGCAGACCGGACCGCTCCGGCCACACGATCGCCCACAGCCACAGCCCGAGCGCCTCGCCGGCGAAGACGGCCCGGTCTGCGGGGGCGCCGTCGACGTGCCAGAGGGGGGTGGGGCGGCCGGCGGCGTGGACCTTGGCGTGGGGGGAGTGGTCGACGCGGAGGTAGGGGCCGGGGTCGGGGCCGTCGACGCCGGCGTAGCGCGAGCCGAGGCCGACGCCGAGCTCCTCCGCGACGAGCAGCAGCTCGCCGGGGCCGCCGAGGGGGCTGGGCCCGGAGCAGGCGACGGCGGTGGCCCGGCCGCCGCTGCGGTCGTCACCGGCGCAGACCACCCCGGTGAAGAGCCAGCCCACGGGCAGCGGCCAGGGCATCCAGACGGGCACCCGGGCCCGGTTGACCACGACCCCCAGGGCCTCGACGCTCGGCGGGACGACCGGCTGCAGAGGGTGCACGGTGCCGTGCACGGCGCACTGCCAGGAGTCGGCGAAGAGACCGGGCGCACGCACCCGGCCACCGCACTTCGGGCAACTGGGTTCGCCCCTCATAGCCTCCAACGGTCCTACCAGGCCGCCCTCCCGTCAAGGACGATCACCCGTCCGGAGTCGGCGCTCCCCCACCCTTCCGGACACGCCCCGGCGGCGCCCCCGGGCTCACTCGCCCAGCGGAACGCCCGCACGCAGCGGGTCGCGCAGGTCCGTGCCGTGGCGCAGCCAGCGTTCCTGCAGCGCGGCGGCGCCCTGGACGCGCTTCCAGGCGGCCTCGTTGGGGGTCATTGGCAGGAGGGGGAGGAAGCGGACGGGGTCCAGGGGATCGTCCAGCTCCAGGTCCTCGACCAGCCCGCCGGGCTCCGCGACCAGGACGGAGGTGAAGGGCGCCCCCGGCCACAGCGGCTCCCCGGTGTCCAGCGAGGCGCCGGGGGCCACGACGAGGCCCTCCACCTGCGGGGACGCGGCGAGCACGGCGAGCGGGCGGAGCACCTTGTCGGTCTCGGCCCGGCCCGGGCGGACCGACAGGATCAGCTCGGCGCGCGGTCCGCGCACGGGGTCGGCGACCACGGCGGTGGGGTCGGTCATGGGGTGGGCGGACATGCCGAGGGTGGCGTAGCGGACGATGTCGCCGCCGTCGTCCGTGGCACGGAAGCGCAGGACCTCGATCCGGTCCGTGCCCAGGAAGGTCACCGCCGCGCGCGCGTCCGGCCGACCCAGGGCGGTCTGCAGCCTGGCCTCGACCAGTGCGAGAACATCTGACATGCAGTGAGCATAGAACGCGTATCGAACAGGCAAAGGGGGGCCTTGACGCGTCGGGCGACTGCTAGCCTGGACTCGCCTCGGCCTGCGGTCAAGGCATGACGTTCGTCCCTCAGCGGGGACCGGCCGGAGGAGGTGGGGCTGCGGTGGATCCTAGTCGACCGTGCAGTACCGACAGTTCTCCCGTCTTCCCGCTCCGGACGCGCGTCACCGTGTGAATCGTGTGATCTGAAGCCTTCCGCGACCGGCCTCCCCGCGCCGGACTTCGCAGCGGAAGTCCCTTCACGCCCGCAGCATTTGGCGGAAGAGCGCCTACCCCTCGCTTTGTTCCGTGTTCTCGCGAAGTTCTCCGCGAACTGCCGTCAGCAACGCGTGCCGCGAAGCGCCGCCCGAATTGCGGACGTACCCCCCATGGCCACCACGTCCACGTTTTCAGGCAGCGCTTGCGTTCCTCGCCCGCACTGACGGCCGGCCCGTGAAGGAGCCAGCCATGTCGATGATCCGTGACCTGCGCGCCGCCGTCCGCCCCGCCCTGCGCCGGGCGCCCGTCCCCGGCGGCGGGTACGACGCCACCCGCGACCCCTCCGCCAGCAGCGCCGTCGTGGACTGCGCCGTCTACCGCGACGGCAAGCGCGCCAGCGACCACGTCAGCCCGGCGGAGGCCATGCGGCGCGTGCGCGCCGAGGGCGGCTTCGCGTGGATCGGGCTGCACGAGCCGGCGGAGCACGAGTTCGCCGGCATAGCGCGGGAGTTCGGCCTGCACCCGCTGGCCGTGGAGGACGCGGTCCACGCCCACCAGCGGCCCAAGCTCGAGCGCTACGACGACACGCTCTTCACCGTCTTCAAGACCATCCACTACGTGGAGCACGCCGAACTCACCGCCACCAGCGAGGTGGTGGAGACGGGCGAGGTGATGTGCTTCACCGGCCCGGACTTCATCATCACCGTCCGGCACGGCGGCCAGGGCTCGCTCCGCGCGCTGCGCCACCGGCTGCAGGACGACCCGCAGCTGCTCGCCAAGGGCCCCTCGGCCGTGCTGCACGCCATCGCCGACCAGGTGGTCGACGGCTACATAGCCGTGGCGGACGCCGTGCAGGACGACATCGACGAGGTCGAGATCGACGTCTTCTCCGAGCCCAGCAAGGGCTCGCGCCGGGGCGGCGACGCGGGCCGCATCTACCAGCTCAAGCGCGAGGTGCTGGAGTTCAAGCGGGCGGTCACCCCGCTGATGCGGCCGATGCAGCTGCTGAGCGAGCGGCCGATGCGGCTGGTCGACCCGGACATCCAGAAGTACTTCCGCGACGTCGCCGACCACCTCGCGCGCGTCCACGAGCAGGTGGTCTCCTTCGACGACCTGCTCAACTCCATCCTCCAGGCCAACCTCGCGCAGGCGTCCGTCGCCCAGAACGAGGACATGCGCAAGATCACCTCATGGGCGGCGATCTTCGCGGTGCCGACGATGATCGCCGGGATCTACGGCATGAACTTCGACCACATGCCGGAGCTGCACTGGAAGTACGGCTATCCGGCGGTCATGGTCGTCACGGTCGCGATCTGTGTGACGATCCACCGCGGCTTCAAGCGGAACGGCTGGCTGTAGGGGCCTTAGGGCTGCCCTACACCCCTGTCTCGGGGGTGACCGGCTCCTTCTTCCGGTCGCCCATGATGACCAGCGCCAGGCCCGCCATGATCACGGCGAGCGCCGGGTAGGCCACGGCGGGCGGCTGCTGGCCCAGCCACACCGCGGCGATCAACGCCGCGCCGGGCGTCTCGAGCAGGATCGCGGTGGAGGTGACCGACGGGCCGAGGCCCTTGACCACCCGGTTGATCAGCGAGTGGCCGAGCAGCTGCGCGGTGATCGTGAGCACGGCCAGCTTCAGCCACGTCTCGCCGCTGTACCCGCCGAGCCGCACGCCGCCGATCAGGCACGCGGCCAGCAGCAGCACGGTCGTGGTCGCGTAGCAGAGGTACGTGTACGTCACCGTGCTCACCGTCCGGCGCACCTCCGCGCCCAGCAGGACGTAGCCGGCCGCCGCGATGCCGCCCGCGAGGGCGAGGGCGTCGCCGGCCAGGGCGCGCGGGGAGAGGGAGAGGTCGACGCCCGTAAGCGTCAGCACGCCGAGGAACGAGAGCGCCGTGCCCGCCCACACCAGCGCGGGCGGGCGGTGGCCGCGCAGGCGCAGCAGCAACGTGGTCCAGATGGGGGTGGTGGTGACCAGCGCGGTGGACGAGGCCACCGAGGTCATCTGGAGGCTCGGCAGCCAGACCCCGAAGTGCAGCGCGAGCAGCGCGCCCGCGGCGACCGCCAGCAACGCCGTCCGGCGGCCGATGCCGCGCAGCTCGGCGCGGTGCCGCCACAGGGCGAGCGGGGTGAGGGCGCCGACGGCCATGGCGTTGCGCCAGAAGGCGATGGCCAGGGCGGGGGCGGCGGTCGCCGCGATCAGGGGGGCGGAGAGGGAGACGCCGGCGATGGCTATCGCCAGCAGGATCAGTTCCGTACGGACGGACGCGGACGCGGGCGCGGGCTCGGCCTCGGAGGGAGACGCGGACGCGGGGGCGGCGGCCGACGGGACGGGGGTTCGGGCGGGGGCGGCACTCACGACACCAGCGTAGGCGGCGCACATAAGGTAGGACGCATGACCATGACGCAGGCGCTGATCGAAGAGGCCACGAAGAAGTCCGGCCTCATCTGGGTGCAGGGCCCGACCGGGCCCAGCCGGGCCCTGTGGCACGTCTGGCACGAGGGCGCCGCGCACGTCGTCGGCGGCCCCGGCGAGCAGCCGGTGGCCGACCTCGGCCTGGCCGACGGCGCCACGGCGACCGTGACCGTCCGCAGCAAGGACAAGGGCGGGCGGCTCGTCTCCTGGACCGCGACGGTCGGCGAACTGCCGGCGCGGGGCGAGGCGTGGACGGCGGCCGTCGCCGAGCTCAAGGGCAAGCGGCTGAACGCGCCGGACGCGGAGCGGATCGAGGAGCGGTGGGCGGCGGAGTGCCGCGTGCTGCGGCTCGCGCCGACGGGTGGCGCGGCGGCGGCTGCGGAGCTGCCGGACGGCTCGCTGGCGGCGGTGCCGCTGCCTACGCCGGCGACGACGCGGCACCCGATGCCGGCGGCCCTGCCGCGGCTGCTGCGCGGGCGGCGCAAGAAGCGCTGAGGGGCTCTCGGGGGCTCCGCCCCCGAACCCCGGTC
>KL569450.1:7546-8659 GCA_000715685.1 Streptomyces lilacinus | reverse complement strand
TTTTCAGCCCGTCCGGCGTTTGAGGACGCGGTCTGGGCAAGGCCCAGTTATTTCGACGGCACCGTCCCCGGAATCTGCAGCTGCTTGCCGTAGTCGACGGTCTGGGACTTCTCCGGGACGGCGAGGGCGAAGTCCTTGCCCCACCCGTCGAGCTCCAGCTGGCCCGCGCCGCCCGCGCGCTGCACCCGCAAGGGATACGGCGTGCCGGCGAGGGAGACGTCGAGCGTGCCGCCGCTGCCGCCCGCGCCCGTGACGCGGATGGTGCGGGTGCCGCTCACCGAGCCGTGCTCGCCGCGGGCGAGCTTGCCGTGCAGGCCGATGAGGCCGTCGAGCAGGACGTTCTTGTCCGTGAAGCCCTTGAGCTGCTGGTACGAGGGGTCGTCGGCCGGCACCTTGACGTACTTGTCGTCGAGCTTGCCGGCCGCCGCCGCGGAGTCCGCCTTCCCCGTGGGCGCCGCCTTCGACGGCGAAGGCGTCGGCGTCGCGCCCCGCGCCCAGAAGCCGGCGGGGGCCTTGAGGAACAGCTCGTCCCCCACCCGCAGCAGCTCGAACGCCGTGGAGTTCGCGGAGACCCGCCCCACCCCGCCGTTGTTCTTGAGCCGCATGTCGATGCGGTACGTGCGGCCCTGGCTGACGACGTTGCCGGACAGGTGCACGGCCTGGGCGCCGTTCGCGGCCGTGCGGGCCTTGTCCTGGATGGCCGCGGGCTCGAGCTTGCCGACGCCGTTGGTGCCCGCGTCCGGGTCCTCGCCCCCGGCGCCGCAGGCCGTGAGCGCCGCCGACAGGCCGACGCACAGCGCCCCCACGAGAGCCGCGTTACGGGTTCGCACCTCTGCTCCTGCCTCCTGTTACCGGTGGGATTCGGCAGCGGCAGCGTACCCGTGCCGCCCGGGAGCGGAAGCCTGGAGTCCGTACGGCCGTCTCTCCCGTGCCGGGGCGAAGCGGGTCACGTTAGCCTGAATCGGACCCACGTCGTGGGAGGAGGTACGCGGCAATGGCAGCAGGCGCCCATCGGGTGTTCGTGTCCCACCTCTCGGGCGTGGCCGTCTTCGACCCCAACGGCGACCAGGTCGGCCGCGTCCGCGACCTGGTGGCGATCCTGCGCGTCGGCGG
>KL569450.1:6379-7258 GCA_000715685.1 Streptomyces lilacinus | reverse complement strand
GTCGTCGAGGTCGTCAGCCGCCGCCGCATCTTCATCCCGATGACCCGGGTGACGGGCGTGGAGTCCGGCCAGGTCATCACCACCGGCGTGGTGAACATGCGCCGCTTCGAGCAGCGCCCCACCGAGCGGCTGGTCCTCGGCGAGCTCCTCGACCGCCGGGTGCGGCTCGTCGAGGACGGCAGCGAGGTGACCGTGCTCGACGTGTCGATCACGCAGCTGCCGGCCCGCCGCGACTGGCAGATCGACAAGGTCTTCGTCCGCCGCGGCAAGGGCGGCGCCCTGCGCCGCAAGGGGGAGACCCTCACCGTCGAGTGGTCCTCGGTCACCGGCTTCTCCCTCGAGGAGCACGGCCAGGGCGCGGAGAGCCTCCTGGCCACCTTCGAGCGGCTGCGCCCCGCCGACCTCGCGGGCGTCCTGCACCACCTCTCCGCCAAGCGCCGCGCCGAGGTCGCGGCCGCCCTGGACGACGACCGGCTGGCGGACGTGCTGGAGGAGCTGCCGGAGGACGACCAGATCGAGATCCTGGGCAAGCTCAAGGAGGAGCGCGCCGCCGACGTGCTGGAGGCCATGGACCCCGACGACGCGGCCGACCTGCTCTCCGAGCTGCCCGAGGAGGAGATGGAGCGGCTGCTCACGCTGATGCAGCCCGACGAGGCGGCCGACGTCCGCCGGCTGATGGCGTACGAGGAGCGGACGGCGGGCGGTCTGATGACCACCGAG
Source organism: Streptomyces lilacinus (assembly GCA_000715685.1). Classification (GTDB taxonomy): domain Bacteria; phylum Actinomycetota; class Actinomycetes; order Streptomycetales; family Streptomycetaceae; genus Streptomyces; species Streptomyces lilacinus. The sequence continues at coordinate 6,538 of KL569450.1, read as the reverse complement.
CCGATCGTGCTGCGCCCGGACGCCACCGTCGCCGACGCGCTCGCCCGGGTCCGCAACCCCGACCTCTCCCCCGCGCTCGCCTCGCAGGTCTACGTCTGCCGGCCGCCGGACGAGACGCCGACGGGCAAGTACCTGGGCACCGTGCACTTCCAGCGGCTG
>KL569450.1:5270-6049 GCA_000715685.1 Streptomyces lilacinus | reverse complement strand
GCCGCCGTCGTCGACGCGAGCGGCTCGCTGCTGGGCGCGGTGACGGTCGACGACGTGCTGGACCACCTGCTGCCCGAGGACTGGCGCGAGACCGAGCTGCACCAGGGCGCCCTGGACCGGCTGGGGCTGCCGGAGGCGGGGGGTGGCCATGCCTGAGCGCGGCGAGCGGGCAGACCTCCGCGAGCGGGCGGCGGCCGCGCACGAGCGCGCGCAGACCGCGCCGCCGCGCGCCCGGCTGGACCTGCCGCGGGTCAAGCGGCGCGGCTGGCTGCCGGAGTACGACCCGGAGGCCTTCGGCCGGACCTCGGAGCGGATCGCGCGCTTCCTGGGCACGGGCCGCTTCATCGTCTGGATGACGGTCGTCATCATCCTGTGGGTGGTGTGGAACACCTCGGCCCCCGGGCACCTGCGCTTCGACAACTATCCGTTCATCTTCCTGACCCTGATGCTGTCGCTGCAGGCCTCGTACGCGGCCCCGCTGATCCTGCTGGCGCAGAACAGGCAGGACGACCGGGACCGGGTCAACCTCGAGCAGGACCGCAAGCAGAACGAGCGGTCGATCGCGGACACCGAGTACCTGACGCGGGAGATCGCGGGGCTGCGCATGGGGCTCGGCGAGGTCGCGACCCGGGACTGGATCCGCTCGGAGTTCCAGGACCTCGTCAAGGAGCTGGAGCAGCGTCGGGTATTCCCGGAGGAGAGTGAGGAAGGCGACCGCTGACAGGCTTTCCCCGGGCCCTGTACCTGTCTCTTATACACATCTCTGAGCGGGCTGGCAA
>KL569450.1:1100-5064 GCA_000715685.1 Streptomyces lilacinus | reverse complement strand
ATGTGTATAAGAGACAGCCCCAGAGCCTTCGGCCTGGGAGGTACCCCCAGGCGCATCTTCTCCGAACGGGGAGGTGAACCGTCCGCCGAGCGAGGACGCGATCCGCGCCGCGCTCGCGACGGTCAACGACCCCGAGATCCAGCGACCCATCACCGACCTGGGGATGGTCAAATCGGTGGAGATCTCGGCGGACGGCACGGTCGCCGTGGCGGTCTACCTGACGGTCGCCGGCTGCCCCATGCGGGACAAGATCACCTCGCTCGTGAGCGAGGCCGTCGCGGGCGTCGAGGGCGTCACGGGCGTCAGCGTCGAGCTGGACGTGATGAGCGACGAGCAGCGCCGCGAGCTGGCCTCCTCGCTGCGCGGCGGGCAGACCGAGCGCGAGGTCCCCTTCGCCAAGCCGGGCTCGCTGACGCGGGTCTACGCGGTCGCCTCCGGCAAGGGCGGCGTCGGCAAGTCCTCGGTGACGGTCAACCTGGCGGCGGCCATGGCGGCCGACGGGCTGAAGGTCGGCGTCGTGGACGCGGACATCTACGGCCACTCGGTGCCGCGCATGCTGGGCGCCGACGGCCGGCCCACCCAGGTCGAGAACATGATCATGCCGCCGTCGGCGAACGGCGTGAAGGTCATCTCCATCGGCATGTTCACCCCGGGCAACGCGCCGGTCGTCTGGCGCGGCCCGATGCTGCACCGCGCGCTGCAGCAGTTCCTCGCGGACGTCTACTGGGGCGACCTGGACGTGCTGCTCCTGGACCTCCCGCCGGGCACGGGCGACATCGCGATCTCCGTCGCGCAGCTGGTGCCGAACGCCGAGATCCTGGTCGTGACGACGCCTCAGCAGGCGGCGGCCGAGGTCGCCGAGCGGGCCGGTTCCATCGCCGTGCAGACGCACCAGAAGATCGTCGGCGTCGTGGAGAACATGTCCGGGATGCCGTGCCCGCACTGCGACGAGATGGTCGACGTCTTCGGCACGGGCGGCGGCCAGGTCGTCGCCGACGGCCTGACGCGCACCACGGGTACGAACGTCCCGGTGCTCGGCGCCATCCCCATCGACGTCCGGCTCCGCCAGGGCGGCGACGACGGCAAGCCGGTCGTCCTGAGCGACCCGGACTCGCCGGCGGGCAGCGCGCTGCGCGCCATCGCGGGCAAGCTCGGCGGGCGGCAGCGCGGGCTGTCGGGCATGTCGCTGGGCATCACGCCGCGCAACAAGTTCTGAGCCCGAGTTCTCCGCGTACGAGTAAGGGGCGGCCTCCATGGAGGCCGCCCCTTACTCGTACTCCCACGTCCTACTGGTAGTCGGTGATGTTCTTGATCACCGAGAAGCCCATGCCGTAGGCGCTCATGCCCCGTCCGTACGCGCCCACGTGGACGCCGCCCTCCTCGGGCGAGCCGGCGAGGACCCAGCCGTACTCCGACTCGCGGTAGCGGAAGTCCGTCGGCACACCGTCCACCGGCAGCGAGAGCGTCGACCAGGGCACGTCGTCCAGGCGGTCGGCCAGCTCCCAGGCGAGGGCGGTCTGCTGGTCCAGCCAGTCCTGGCGCAGGGCGCGCTCCATCTGCGAGGGCCAGGTGCAGGCCAGCAGCCCCGAGCCGGCGAGCCAGGCGGCCGAGGAGACCGAGGTGGCCTCCAGCACGCCCGTGCCGTCCGCGCTGCGCCGCACCGGGCGGCTGGCGACGGTCACCACGACCGCGAAGCGCTGGGTGGCCGTCTCGTGCTCGACCCGGCCCATCCGCAGCTGCGGCTCCACGCCGTGCCCCGTCGAACCGTGCTCCACGGTGCCGTCGGCGGCGGCACCGACCTGCATCAGCCAGCGCGGCCCGGTGTAGGCCTCGTCCAGGCCGTACCACGGGAACGACGCCAGGAGATAGCCGTCGACCGAGCGCCGGGCACCGGGCGTGCCCGCCGCCCCTTCCCGCGCCTCCACGGCGGACGCGTCGGCCGTGTCGGCCCCGTGCGCCCCTACCCGACTCGTCGTCTCCATCTGTGTGGCGCCTCCTTGTAGCCCCGTTGTTCCGGGCGCGCCAGCCCCCCGTGGGCGACGGCACCCCAAACAAAGGGAGGATAGCCACCCCCGTCAATGGGGCCCGGCATACGCGGGCTCAGGTGGCGTCGGCGTCGTAGGGGGGACGCTCGGCCGTCGGGCCGTCCTGGCGCTTCTTGAGCAGGTCGGCGGCGGGGGCCGGCGTCTGGGACGCGGCGGGGGCGGGATCCGACGCACGAGCGTGCACCGCGTCGGTGACCTCGGCCATCTCGGCCTTGAAGTCGAAGCCGTTGCGGATCTCCTTCAGCCCGAGCTCGTCCTTGTCCATCACGTGCTTGCGCACGAACGTCTTGGGGTTGAGGTCCTCGAACTCGAAGTCCTTGAACTCGGGGCCGAGCTCGGAGCGGATGTCCTCCTTGGCGCTCTCGGAGAACTCCCGGATCTTCCGCAGCGTGCGCGACACGTCCTGGATCAGCTTCGGCAGCTTGTCGGGGCCGAAGATGAGCACCGCGAGGACGACGAGCGTGACCAGCTCGAGGGGTCCTATGTCGAGCACGTTGCACAGCTCCTTGAGGTGTCGGCGGCCATGTGGTCGGGCCAGGTATCACGGTACCTGGCCAGGGGGCGGCCATGGGAGACACGTCGGCCAAAATCGGGCGAAGGTTCGACCTGGGAGGCCGGGTTCCGGGCGGCGGCCGGCGGCCGGCCGTCAGCGGTCAGCCGGAGCTCGCGGACCCGAGGACCAGCCGTACGGTCCGCTCCTGCCCGTCGCGCTCGACGGTCAGGCCGAGGTCGTCGCCGGGGCGGTGGCTGCGGACCTTGACGATCAGCTCCTGGCCGCTGTGCACGGCGACGCCGTCCACCTTCTTGATCACGTCGCCGGGTCGGATGCCGGCCTTGTCCGCGGCCCCACCGGGGGTGACGGCCGGGCCGCCGGAGCCGTCGGGGTTCACCCGTGCGCCGTCGCCCGCGTAGCCCATGTCCAGCGAGACGCCGATGACCGGGTGGGTGGCCCGGCCGGTGTTGATCAGCTCCTCGGCGACGCGCTTGGCCTGGTTGATCGGTATCGCGAAGCCCAGGCCGATGCTGCCGCCCTGGCCGTGGCCCGTGTCGGAGTCGCCGGCGGACCGGATGGCGCTGTTGATGCCGATCACGCGGGCCTGGGAGTCCATGAGGGGGCCGCCGGAGTTGCCGGGGTTGATCGGTGCGTCGGTCTGCAGGGCGTCCACGTAACTGACGTCGCTGCTGTCGCCGCTCTTCTTGCGGCCGCCCGCGGTGATCGGGCGCTCCTTGGCGCTGATGATGCCGGTGGTGACCGTGCCGGCGAGGTCGAAGGGCGCGCCGATGGCGACGACGGAGTCGCCCACGCGGACGGAGTCGGAGTTGCCGAGGGCGAGCGGGGTGAGGCCGGAGACGCCGGAGACCTTGATGACGGCGAGGTCGTAACCGCCGTCCCGGCCGACGAGGGTGGCCTTGGCGGTCTGGCCGCCGTTGAAGGTCACCGATATGGAGCCGCCGGTGGCGGCGGCCTGCACGACGTGGTTGTTGGTGAGGATGTGGCCCGCCTTGTCGAGCACGAAGCCGGTGCCGGTGCTCTGGTCGCCGCCGGCCCTCACGTGGATCGTCACCACGCCGGGCAGCGCGCGGGCGGCGATGCCGGCGACGCTCCCCGCCGCCCGCTCCCCCGCCCCGACCCCGGCCTGCGGCAACGTCACCCGCCCGCCGCCACCGCCCCTCTCCAGGTAGACCCCGATCCCCCCACCGATCCCCCCGGCCACCAGCGCCACGACGACGGCCCCGGCCAGCAGCTTCCCCCGCCCGACCCGCACCTCGCGGGAGTGGGGCGCGGCGGTGGCGGGGCCGGTGCCGGTGCCGGCGGCCCACGGGTCGTACGCCCAGACGGCCTGCGGCGCGGGGGGCGCGGGCGCCACGGGGTGAGCGGGCGCGCCGCCGTACGCGGGGGCGGCCGGCGCGGGGTACGT
>KL569450.1:0-885 GCA_000715685.1 Streptomyces lilacinus | reverse complement strand
AGAGATGTGTATAAGAGACAGGGGTACGCGGCTGCGGGGGCCGTTTCCACCTGCGGTGCGGGGTATGCGGCTGCGGGGCCGGCTTCCGGCCGCGGCAGGGGGGTCGTGCCGGGCGCGGCCGTTATGCCTGCGCCTGGTGCGGAGTGGGCGACCGCGCTGGGTGCGGGCGACTCCTGCCCGCCAGGCGCGGGCACTGCGTCCACCTCCGGCGCGGGGTATGCCGCTCCGGCGTCGCGCGCCGCAGCGGGCCCCGCCGGCGCGGACACCGCATCGGGCTTGGGCTTGCCCTCGGCCGCCCACGCGGTCGAGGCGATCGGGGCCGCCGCCTGCGCGCCGAGCGCGTCCGGCGCCGGGGTTGCCGCCGGCGCGTCACACGCCACCGCGGAATCCGACGACGCGGACACCGCCTCGGGCCCGAGCTCGTCCTCGGGCTCCCACGCGGCCGAGGCAGTCGGGGCCGACTCCTGTACACCGAGCACGGATGCCACATCCTCGCCCGACACCGCGGACGCCGCCGGCGCATCACAAACCGCTGCGGAATCCGACGACACCGGCACCGCGTCGAACCCGGGCCCGTCCTCGGGCTCTCGTGCGGCCGAAGTAGCAGGATCCGGTTCCTGCGCGGCAGATGCGGACGCGGCCATGTCCGCGTCCGGCGCCGCAGAAGCCACCGCGTCACGCGCCGATTCGGCGTCAGCCCGGTCCTGCGGCACGGGCTCCGCGCCGGGCGCGGACACCGTGCTTGCGTTCGACGCCGGCGTCGTCTCAGGCTGTGGCACCCGCGTGCCGTACGGCGGGGTCGCCTCCGCGCGCGGCTGCGGCACGAACGGTCCGGCAGGCGAGGGCGCCCATTCGGCGTGCGCGGCAGCCGCAGCGGGCTCGGAA
>KL569449.1:25714-26860 GCA_000715685.1 Streptomyces lilacinus | reverse complement strand
GGGACGGGGTCCGCCGGGGCGAGGCCGGGAGCAGTGCCCGACGTGGCCGGGCCGGGGACGGGGTCCGCCGGGGCGAGGCCGGGAGACGCTCGCCGCTGCAGGTGCCGGGTCAGGATCCGCCGCCGCAAGAGTGAAGGTGGGGGCGGCCAGGACCACGTGGGCGTTGGCGCCGCCGAAGCCGAAGGAGTTGACGCCCGCCACCGCCCGCTCCCCGGGCGGTCGGTCGAGCGGCCGGGCCTCCGCGGCCGGGGCCAGGCCCAGGGCGGCGAAGTCGATCGCGGGGTTGAGCGGCAGGGCGCCGGGGTTCGCCGGCACCCGGCCGTGCCGCAGGACCAGCAGGGCCTTGAGCAGCCCGGCCATCCCGGACGCGGGCTCCAGGTGCCCCAGATGGGCCTTGACCGAGCCCACCGGCAGCGGCCGGTCCGGCGCGCGGCGGGCGCCCAGTGCCCGGCCGACGGCCCGGCACTCCACCGGGTCGCCCACGGGCGTGCCGGTGCCGTGCATCTCCAGGTACACCAACTCGTCGGCGTCGACACCGGCGGCGGCGTAGACGTCGCGCAGCAGCGCCTCCTGGGCCTCCGCGCTGGGCTGGGCCAGGCCCGGCGTGCGCCCGTCGGTGTTGACGCCGCTGCCCAGGACGACGGCCAGCACCCGGTCGCCGTCGCGGAGCGCGGCCTCCAGCGGCTTGAGGACGACCAGGCCGCCGCCCTCGGACCGTACGTAGCCGTCGGCCTCGGCCGAGAACGGCCGGCAGCGGCCGGTGGGGGAGAGCATCGACGCCTTGGCGAAGCCGACGAACTCGAACGGGCTCAGCAGGAGGTTGACGCCCGCCGCCAGCGCCAGGGCGCTGCGGCCCGTGCGCAGCGCCTCGCACGCGTGGTGCAGCGCCATCAGCGAGGAGGAGCAGGCGGTGTCGACGGCGAGGCTGGGGCCGCGCAGGTCCAGGAAGTGCGACACCCGGTTGGCGATGTTGCAGGCCGCCCCGCCCGTCATCGTGTACGCGTTGGCCGAACGGGGGTGCAGGCCCTGCAGGAAGGCGAAGGACTGGCTGGAGGCGCCCACGAAGACGGCGGTGTCCGAGCCGGCGACGGAGTCGGGGGCGATGCCCGCGTGGTCGAGGCCTTCGGCTGTCTCTTATACACATCT
>KL569449.1:23062-25440 GCA_000715685.1 Streptomyces lilacinus | reverse complement strand
CTCGCGGGGCGAGAGGTTGAAGTAGCCGGTGTCGAAGCCGCGGACGTCGTCGAGGAAGCCGCCCGTCGTCGTGTACGCCTTGCCCGGGCGACGCGGGTCCGCGTCGAGCCAGCGGGCCGCGTCGAAGCGGTCGGCCGGCGCCTCGCCCGTCAGGACGCGGCCCTCGCACAGCGCCGACCACAACTCGTCGAGGTTCGTGATGCCACCGGGAAGCCGGCACGCCGCTCCCACGACAGCGACGGCGACGGCATCAGAGGAGGGCACCATGGAAAGACTCCTCACAACGGAACAGAGACGGATCAACTACCGCAATTGCGCTCTCCTGCCTCGATGCCCATTGCGAGGCGAAAGATCTCAGGCTCCATCCATGTGGGGGACGAAGGGTGTCGCCGGCCGTCCCGGAGGGAAGCGCCGCAACCATGACCACCGCTCCCGCGCCGTCGCAGGCGCTCACCGTCGCCGTCCTGGGGCGCGCGCCCGTCGTCGACCCGTCCGCGTTCGTCGCCCCCACCGCCGTGCTGGTCGGCGCCGTCCGGCTGGGGGTGCGGGCCGGCGTCTGGTACCACGCCGTGCTCCGCGCGGACGGCGACGAGATCTCCGTCGGCGCGGAGAGCAACGTGCAGGACGGCGCCGTCGTCCACGCCGACCCGGGCTTCCCCGTCCGCATCGGCGCCCGCGTCTCCGTCGGGCACAACGCGACCCTGCACGGCTGCGAGATCGAGGACGACGTCCTCGTCGGCATGGGCGCCGTGGTGCTCAACGGCGCCCGGATCGGGGCCCACAGCATCGTCGCCGCGGGCACCGTCGTCCCCATGGACCGCCGCATCCCGCCCGGCACCCTGGTCGCCGGGCCGCACGCCCAGGTCGTCCGGGCCGTCACCGACGACGACCGGGCCCTCGTCGAGGCCCACGCCCGCAACTACCTCGCCCTGACCCGCCTGTACCGGCCGCCCACCGGCACCGGCACCGGCCCCGTCGAGGAGCGCTCCGTGTGAGCGGAGTCCGCGCCCGCCCCTCCCGGGCGACCCGAGCCGACCGTCCCGCCCGGCCCGGGCACGGGACGGCGCTCGCCGTGCTGTCGGGCGCGGTCTTCATGGCCATGCTCGACAACCTCGCCCTGAACAACGCGCTGCCCCACATCGGCGAGGAGATGCGACTGGGCGTCAGCGGCCTGCAGTGGGTGGTCGCCGGCTACACCCTCGTCTTCGCCGCCTTCCTGCTCTCCGGCAGCGTCCTCGGCGTCCGCCTGGGGCAGCGCCGGGCCTTCCTCGGCGGCATGCTGGCCTTCTGCGCGGGCTCCGCGCTCAGCGCGCTCGCGCCCGACTGGGCGACCCTGGTCACCGGGCGCGTCGTCCAGGGACTCGGCGCGGCCGTCCTGATGCCGGCCAGCATGGGCCTGCTGCGGCACGTCTTCACCGACGAGGCGCGGCGCACCCGTGCCATGGGCGTACGGGGCGGCGCCGGCGGGCTCGGCGTCGCCCTCGGGCCGACGATCGGCGGGCCGCTGGTCGACGCGTTCGGCTGGCGCAGCGTGATGTGGATCAACCTTCCGGTGGGCGCCGTCCTGATGCTCCTCGCCCTGCGCGTGCTGCCCCGCGTCGCCCCGGCGCCGGCGCGCTGGGACCCGGCAGGGCAGGCGCTGGCCGTCACCGGCCTCGGCAGCCTCGTGTACGCCCTGGTCCAGGGCCCCGTGGACGGCTGGACGGCCCCCGCGATCCTCGCCACGCTCGCCTTCGCCGTCGTCGCGCTGCCCGCCTTCGCCGTGGTCGAGTGGCGCGCGCCCGCCCCCATGCTCGACGTCCGGGTGCTGCGCGACCCGGTCACCTCCGCGGCCGCCGTGGCCTGCTTCGCCGCGAGCCTCGGACTCTTCGGCGGGATCTTCTTCCTGACGCTGTATCTGCAGGACGTCCTCCACTGGTCCGCGACCGGCGCGGGCCTGGTGTTCCTGTCCGCCTCGGGCTTCATCGTGCCGGCGGCCCCCGCGGCGGGTGCGCTGTACGCGCGGTACGGGCCGCGGCCGCCGCTGCTCTGCGGGCTGCTGCTGTGCGCGGTGTCCCTGGCCGGGCTGAGCCGCTGCGGCCGGGACGCCTCCTTCCGGGACTTCGGATGGCTCCTGCCCGTCCTCGGCGCGGGCGTCGGGCTCACTTTCGTCTCCGCCGTCATCGCCGCCGTCCAGCGGGCCTCGCCGGAGCGGACCGCCATGACCTCGGCGTTCATGGACACCCTGCGCGAGCTCGGCGGGGTGGTCGGCGTCGCCGCGCTCGGCGCGGTCCTCGGCAGCCGCATGCGCGCCGCGCTGGTCGACCGCGCCACGGCGGCCGGCGTCCCGGACGCGCTCGCGCGGGACCTGGCCGGCTCGGTGTCTGTCTCTTATACAC
>KL569449.1:22607-22803 GCA_000715685.1 Streptomyces lilacinus | reverse complement strand
CGCGGGACCTGGCCGGCTCGGTGCTGCGGCACGGCCCCGCCGCCTCCCTCGGCGACGTCCCCGCCGAGCCGGGGGCCGCGGGAACGGTACGGGTGTGGGTGGAGGAGGCCTTCGTCGACGGGCTGCGCCCGGCCCTGCTCTCCGGCGCCGCGGTCCTCGGCTGCGCCGCGGCCGCCGTGCTGTCTCTTATACACAT
>KL569449.1:19026-22368 GCA_000715685.1 Streptomyces lilacinus | reverse complement strand
GATGTGTATAAGAGACAGCGGCTGACGGGATGCCGGCAGCTGACGGCGCGTAGGCTCCTGCGGTGGATGCCGGTGGAGACGCGGCGGGAGGAACCAGGGTGGCAGGCGAGCTGGGGGCACGGGACGTGGAGATCGCGACGGCCGGGCAGGCGGCCAACGACAGCCTCGTGCTGGCCTTCGGACGGCTGCAGGGAGCCGCGAACAGGCTCGAGTACATCCTGGGCCGCGCGATCGAGGAGGAGTGCGGGATCAGCCACCTGATGTTCGAGGTGCTGCTGATCCTCGGCCGGGCGGGCGAGGGGGGCCTGCCGATGCGCGCGATCGCCCAGGAGCGGGTGCTCAGCACCGGCGGGGTGACCCGGCTCGTGGACCGGATGGAGGCCGCCGGCCTGGTGGTCCGCGACGCCGACCCCGACGACCGGCGCGGGCGGCTGGTACGACTGACCGCGCGGGGCGAGGAGACGGTGGTCCGGGCCGCGCGCCTGCACCGCGAGAACATCCGGCGCTTCTTCCTGGAGCCGCTGCCGGAGGAGAACCGGGAACGGTTCGCCGAGGACCTGAAGGTCCTCAGCCACGCGGCGCGGGACGCGCTGCCGCGGCTGAAGTGACGCGGGCCACGCCGTCCGGGCGGAATGTCTGACGCAACAGATACTGTTGTGACAGGCGAAGGTCCGCGCCCGGCGGGCCCGTACCCCCCGCACCCCGTCCCCCCGGAGGCAGGTCCCCATGAAGCTCGTCTACGTCTTCGACGCCTACTGCGGCTGGTCCTACGGCTTCGCGCCCACCCTGACCGAGATCACCCGCCGCCGTCCCGAGCTGCCCGTGGAGGTCGTCTCCGGCGGCCTCTTCACCGGGGCCCGGCGCGTGCCGATCCGCGAGTTCGGCTACGTCCAGGGCGCCAACGCCAAGATCGCCGAGATGACGGGCGTGGAGTTCGGCGCCGCCTACGACCGGCTGATCGCGGACGGCTCCTTCGTCATGGACTCCGAGGCCGCCGCCCGCGGCACGGCCGCCCTCCGCCAGCTCGCCCCGCACCGGGCGCCCGAACTGGCGGCGGCCCTGCAGGAGGCCTTCTACGCCGACGGCCTGAGCCTGTCCGACCCCGCCACCTACCGCGCCGTCGCGGAGCGGACCGGCCTCGACGCGGACTCCGTGGTCGAGGCCTTCCTGGCCCCCGCCGCCGAGGCCGCCGCCCGCGCCGACTTCCGCCGCTCGGCGGAGTACGGCGTCCAGGGCTTCCCCACCCTCCTCGCCGTCGACGGCGAGCGCACGGCCGTGCTCGCGGTCGGCCACGCCACCGCCGACCAGGTCGACGAGCGCCTCGCGACACTGGTCTGAGGGCTCGGTCCGTTCAGAGGAAGCGGACCGGCGTGACCTCGCGGACGTGGACGACGAGGTCGCACCACTCCCTGAGCGAGCCTCCGGACAGGTGATGGGCGGCGTCGTCGCCGGCGTCGTAGACGGGTCCGATCAGTCGCGTCCTGGTCGGCGCGTCGAGCCACGCCCCGACCGCGGCCGGAGCCTCCGTGCGCAGGTCCAGGACGTACGCGTCCGGGCCGGCGCTGCCCAGGACCGCGTCGGCGAAGTCCGCCGGCGGGGCCGGGACGGCGTACGGCACCGAGCCGTGGTGGAACGTCAGACCGACGGAGACGTAGTCGGAACCCAGGCTCTCCCGCAGGTGACTGCCCGCGTTCCGGTGCGTGGCGGGGGAGGGGAACGGGGAGACGGTCCGCGTGCGGCCATTGGTGGTGTGCGCGAGGCCGCCCCAGTAGACGATCCTGTCCCCGGTGCGCTCGTGCCACGCGAGAACGTTCTCGGCCAGGTCCCGCTCGATGCCGGCCAGGCCGTCGAGCCCGGACGCGGGCACCCGGGACCGGTCGGGCATCCCGACGAACCGGACCGGGGCGTCGGGCCGGCGCTCGTTGTACGCGCGCATCCATCGGACGGCGTCGAGGATCTCCTCCGTCCGCCAGAACGGGCGGGCCCCGGCCAGCAGTGCTCGCGGGTCGCCCGCCCCCGTCCGTACGTACGCGTCGAGCCCGACCCGCACCGCGTCGTCCCCCTCCAGGGCCAGCGCGCGGAACCCCGCCTCCTCGACCAGCACCCTCAGCACGCGGTGCGCGACGGCGGACAGCTCGTGCGCCTCGCGGCTCGAGGCACCGAGCCCGACGACCTTCGCGTCGCCCACCATTTCCCTCACCCGCCACAGCTCGGTCAGCGGGTGGGAGTGCTGCCTGATCCACCGGGTCACTGTCTCGGTCACGGCCACATGCTCGAAGATCAACCATGGTTGAGGTCAAGCCGGGGGCTCGTCCGGCCCGCCCCGCCCGCTCGCGGTCCGGCCGGTGGGCGCCTAGCGTGGAAGGGCCATGATCCACTCACCCGCGCCCCGCCCACCCGGCGCGTGGTCGCGGTGGCTGGGGGCCCGGCCCGGCCGGGAGGACGCCGCGCGGCGGGCGGTGTGGGTGACCGCCGCCGGCTGTACGGGGTTCTACGGATGCGCGTACGGCATCGGGGACCCCGTCATGGGCCTCTACGCCATCTTCGGCACCCTCCCGCTGGTCCTCTTCTCCCACGTCCCCGGCACCGCGCGGCAGCGGACCCGCACCCTCCTCGCCACGCTCCCCGTCGGCTGGCTGCTCGTCACCGCCGGCACCCTGCTCGCGGTGCGGGACTGGGCCGCGGCGTGCGGCATGCTCGTCGTGGGGTTCGCGGTGTCCTACGGGACGGTGGCCGGCCCGCGGGCGGCCGGGCTGAGCGTGGCCTGCCAGCTGTACTACGTGCTGCCCTGCTTCCCGCCGTACGCCCCGCAGACGCTGGGCGCCCGGCTCACCGGCCTGACCGTCGGCTTCCTGCTCACCGCCCTCGTGCAGCGGGTGCTGTGGCCCGAGCCCGACCAGGTGCCGTACCGGGTGCGCCTCGGCGACGCGACGGCCGCGGTCGCCGACAGCTGCGCGACCGCCGCCGCGGGTGCGGGCGACGGCAGGCCCGCCGCCGACCGCGCCCTCGACGCCGCGCGCCCCTCCCGCATGCCGCCCACCGAACGCCCCGCCTCGCCCTCCGCCCGGGACCGGGCCCTCAACCACACGCGGGCCGCGGTGCGGCACGTCCACGACCAGCTCGACCGGCTCTACGGAACGGCCCCCAGCGGCCCCGCCGGCACGCCCGACGCCGGCGCCCTGCTGGCGCGCACCGCCCGCGCCCTGCGCCCCGTCGCCGAAGGCCTGCGCGGCGCCGGACCGCCGCCGCCCGACGACGGCCTGCCCGGAGCCGTCGCCGCTTTCGACGCCGTCCGCGCCCGCGAACTGCCCGGCGCCGCGCCGGACCTGTCTCTTATACACA
>KL569449.1:10469-18792 GCA_000715685.1 Streptomyces lilacinus | reverse complement strand
GCGCCCGGCTGGCCACTCGCGCCTCCCGCGTCGCCCTGGGCGCGGAGGTCACGGCCACCGGCCCGTTCTGGTACGCCGCCGTGCCGGCGCCCCGCCTGTGGTGGCGCCGCCTGCGCCTCCACCTGACGTTCCGTTCGGTGTACCTGCAGAACGCCCTGCGGGTCGCCGTCGCCCTCGCCTGCGCCCGGCTCCTCGTCGGCACGCTCGGCCTGTCGCACGGCTTCTGGGTGCTGCTCGCGACCCTCAGCCTGATGCGCACCTCCGCCGCCGACACCCGCACCGCGCTGCGCCCGGCCTTCACGGGCACCGCCGCCGGCGCCGCGGTCGCGGCCCTCCTCGTGTACACCGTCGGGGACGTGCCGGTCTTCTACGCCGCCGTCCTGCCCGTCGTCCTCCTCGTCGGCTTCACCCTGGGCCCGCCGCTCGGCCCCGCCTGGGCGCAGGCGGTGTTCACCCTCGCCTTCGTCCTGGTCTTCACCCAGCTCTCGTCCCCCGACTGGCAGCTGTCCGCCGTCCGCATCCTCGACGTGCTCATCGGCGGCGCGATCGGCGCCCTGGCCAGCCTGCTGGCCTGGCCGCGCGGCGGCCACGGCGAACTCCGCTCGGCGCTCGCCGGGTTCCTCACCGAGGGCGCCGCCGGCTGTCGGGCCGTCACGGACCTGCTGTGCGGCCGGCCCGTGCCGGCCGACCCGCTGCGGCCCGTCCGCCGCGCCATGCTCCTCGCGGAGGCCACCTACTGCCAGTACCTGACCGAACGCATGGGCCGCCGCGCCGCGGACCCCGAACCGCCGTGGGAGCCCGCCCTGATCACCGGCTACCACCTGCTGCGCGGTGGCGAGCTGATGCTGCTCCGGCACCAGGACGCCGGCGCCCGCGACCCCCTGCCGCCGGACGCCGAGGCCGGCCTGACCGCCCTGGCCGAGCGGGTCGCGGCCGAGTGCCTGCGGTCCGCGCACGCCCTGCGCACGACCGGGCCGCCCGCCGCCGGCGCGGGGGAGCCCCCGGACCCGTACCCCGCCGACGCGTCGATCCCCCTGCGGTGCGCGGCGCGCCACGCCGCGCGCGCGGACGCCGCCGCCGTGCTGCTGACCGTCGACGCCGAGGCCTGGCTCACCGGCGTGGCCCAGGACGCGGCCCGCCTCCGCCGACCACCGGCCCGTGCCGGGTGATCGGGCCGCGCCGTGGTGCCGCTACCGTTCGTACACCCGATCTTGATGCGACAAGGAGTTCCATGTACGTGGCGGCCGAGGACGAGACGCACGACGAGTTCTTCCCCGTCGTCCCGGCACCTCCGGACGGCGGTCGCTGGCAGGCACCCGCCGACCTCGAGCAGTACCTGTACAAGGTGACCCGGGCGGACAACGCGTACGCCTACCTGCGCACCCTCGCGATCGAGGGCGTGTACTACCCCGTACGTCTCGACCAGGCGCGGGAAGCGGGCGAGGACGAGCACCCCATGCTGACGATGGAGATCCCCGACGGGCGCACCGTGGCCCAGGTCTACACCTCCGGCCTGCTGCCCCGGCCGCACCCGGACCTCGTCTACGAGTACACGAACCTCGGCGCGCTCGCCCACGTCCTCCCCGACGACGTCGACGTGCTCGTCGTCAACCCGGCCACGCCCTGCGAGGAGTACTTCCAGGCCACCGACGAGGAGCGGGAGACGTGGCTGGAGCTGCACCACGAACTGTTCTCGCCCGACGACCTGATGGACCGCGTGGTGACCCGCCGCACCGGCGCCCCCGCCCCCGGCCCCCTGCTCCACGGCCTGGCCTGCGGCGCCCACCTGTGCTTCGGCAACGGTGACGCGTGGAACACCCCGCACTGGCACGGCATGGGCTACCGGGGCGAGATCGAGCGCCTGGCCGACTCCTGGGGCGTGCACGGTCGCGAGGACTGGCTGGAGATCCAGGAGCGGCTCCTCGAGCGGGAGGTGAGCCCCTGGTACTGGGACTTCGTGCTCGGGACACGGACCGCCCTCGCCGGCGCGCCGGGCGGTCGCGTCGACCCCGAGCGGTGGCGCGACACCGTGGAGGCGACGCTGCGCGGGCGGGCCCGCGAGAGCCGGACGCCCACCGACGACCCCGAGTTCGGCGAGTTCGTGTCCCACCTGCGCGCCCTGGTGGGCAAGGTGCTGCGCTACGAGGCCCGCTTCCGCGCCGACGGCCTGCTGCCGCCCGACGGATCCGTGCGCACCGTCGCCGCCTGGGACGTCGGCCGGGCCTCCAAGATGGCCCGCTGGGGCCGGGGCGCCAGATACGCGACGGAGGCCGAGATGCTCACGGCGATCGAACGCGCCTCCGTCGCCGCACGGGCCGCCTACGGCTCGTGGGAGGAGTTCTCCGCCGGATACGTACTCGGCCGGTGCCTGCACTTCGACGACGAGGAGTTCGGCCCCTGGTACACGGACGTCCTCGAGGCGCACCGGGCACTGACCACCGATCCCGACAGCCCCTGGCGGACCGTGCCGTTCCTGGTCCAAGGGGTGCGGTGACGGCCGGTGGGTGACGGCAGGACAGGTCTGCACGCGTAACCGTTGAAATGCGGACAAGTGGTAGATGGTTGTGCCGGCAGTCATCTCGATCGGACGGCGGTGGGATCGCGCCGCCGTCACGATCCGGGGGGCGGGTAAAGAATCTTTGATGTTTCCGTCAATGCCGTGCATAGATATGACCTGCACGCGACGAATCCGCAGGAGCGCTGGTCAGTGAACTCCGCGCGAGGGGGAGCGTGGTTCACCCACCAGGAAGAAAGTCGTTTCATGCACCGCAACATCGTCCGCCGCACCGCTCTCACCGCCTCCGCGGTCTCGCTGGCGCTGCTCGTCAGCGCCTGCGGTTCCGAGGGGGCCGCGAAGAAGGACGAGCCGAAGGGCGACGCGTCCTCGAACGCGTCTTCCGCCGCCCCGGCGAAGGCCCTGTCGCAGGCCGAGTTGGACAAGCTCGTGCTCACCGAGGCCGACCTGAAGGACCACAAGATCGGCGAGGTCACCGACGCGGACCGCGCCGCCGCGGCCGGCGTCGCCGGCGACAAGGCGGAGTGCAAGCCCCTGGTCGACGTCATCGCGCTGCGCAGCGTCGGCAAGCCTGTCGCGAGCGCGACGCGCAAGATCATCGGGGTGCCCAAGGCGCCGGCCGCGGACGCCTCTCCGGAGGAGAAGGTGAAGGCCGCTCTCGGCGCCCTCGGCGGCACGGCCACGGCCGACGCGCTGGGCTCGTACGAGGGCCGGGGCGCCGCCGAGGCCCTCGCGGCGCTGAAGAAGGCGGGCACGGACTGCGCCGGCGGCTTCACCCTGTCGGCCGGTTCCGAGAAGACGAAGTACACCAAGGTCCAGCCCGCGGCCTACACCGCGGGCGACGAAGCGGTCGCCTTCACGCTCTCCCTCGAGCTCGAGGGCCAGCCGGGCACCGCCCACCTGGTGGCGGTCCGCAAGGGCGGCACCCTCGTCACCTTCCACGCCCAGAGCCTGGCGGGCAACGCCGAGCAGCCGAAGGCCGTCATCGACGCCCAGATGAAGAAGCTCGGCTGACCACCGGTCGGTCGGGCACGGTGGCGGAGGCCCCGGTGCCTCCGCCACCGTGCCCAGGACGCCGCAGTGCCTGCGGGCCGGGCTCGCGAGGCCGTCCCGACCGGCTCATACTGGGCTGATCCGGCCGCGTGGCGCGCGGCCGGTCGACGGCTCGGGGCCGCGCGGCGCGGATGAGGTGATGTCCCCATGGTCCGAGCCCCCGAGGACACCGGCGCGCGCAGCCGGCCCGCGGCCGTCTCCGGCCGCTGGGCCATGCTCGCCGTGCTGTGCGCCAGCCTGCTGCTGGTGGCCATGGACGCCACCATCCTCAACGTCGCCCTGCCCTCCCTCATCGACGACCTCCGGCCCGGGGCGCTGGAACAGCTGTGGATCATCGACATCTACGGTCTGGTCCTGGGCGGCCTGCTGATCACCAGCGGCGCTGTCGGCGACCGGTGGGGCCGCAAACGGCTCTTCCTCTGCGGCTTCGTCCTCTTCGGGCTGGCCTCCGTCGTCGCCGCGACCGCGCACAGCTCCGCGCAGCTCATCGGCGGCCGGGTGCTGCTCGGGCTGGGCGGCGCCCTGGTGATGCCCTCGACGCTGTCGCTGATCCGCAACATCTTCACCGACGACCGGGAACGCGCCCTGGCCATCGGCATCTGGGCCGCCGTGGCCGGCGCCGGCGCCTGCGTCGGGCCGCTGATCGGCGGGGTGCTCGTCGAGCACTTCTCCTGGCAGGCCGCCTTCTGGGTGAACGTGCCGATCGTCGTCGTGACGGTCGTGGCCGGCATCGAGCTGCTGCCCGAGTACCGCGCTCCGCAGGCCGGGGGGCTGGACTGGCCCGGCGCGGCCCTCTCGGTCGTCGGCGTCGTGGCCCTGGCCTGGGGCATCAAGCACGTCGCCAAGGGCGGCACGGGCCCGGTCGACCTGGGCTCGCTGCTGCTCGGCCTGCTGCTGCTGACCGTCTTCGCCCGGCGTCAGCTGCGCCTGGACGACCCGCTGCTCGACGTCCGCCTCTTCGGTCACGGCCCCTTCCTCGCCGCGGCCCTGGCGACCCTGCTCGCCATGCTCGCGATCGGCGCCGCGCTGTTCCTCATCTCCCTGTGGCTGCAGTACGTGCACGGCTACTCGCCCTCGGAGGCCGGCCTGCGCACCCTGCCCTCCGCGCTCGCCATGCTGGCCGGTTCGCTGAGCTCGCCGTGGCTCATGCACCACATGGGCGTGCGCTCCGTGCTCGCCGTCGGCCTCGGTGCCCTCGCGGCGGGCTTCCTGCTGCTGGCGCCGGCCCCGCAGCCCACCACGTACCCCGTCGTCGCCGTCGTGCTGGCCGCGCTGGGCCTCGGCGACGGGCTGGCGATCACCGCGTCGGCCTCGGTGCTGGTCTCCTCGGTGCCCGTGGAACGGGCCGGCCAGGCGGGCGCGGTGTCGGAGACCTGCTACGAGCTCGGCGTCGGCCTCGGCGTGGCGCTCCTCGGCAGCATCCACGGCGCCGTCTTCACCGGCCGCATGACGGGCCTTCCGCTGCGCGGCCCCGACCTGGAGCGGGCGCGCGAGTCCGTGGGCGGCGCGGCGGACGTCGCCGACGAGGTCGGCGGGCAGACGGGCGCGCGGGTGCTGGACAGCGCGCGGGCGGCCTTCGACGACGCCCTCACCACGACCGCGTACGTCTCGGCCGGCATCGTCGTCGCCGTGACCGTGCTCGTGGTGTGCACGGTGCCGCGCGGCTTCAGGGTGACGGGCGGCCACTGACGGGGCCGCCCGCCTTGTGCGGTTCAGGGCAGGATGCGCAGCTGGGTGTGGGCCGTCACCGACCGCAGGCCCTCGGCCGTCAGACAGGCCGTCGGCAGGTCCGCCGGCTCCGTCTGGACGATCCGCTCCGCCCGGGCGCCCTTGCCGAGCCCCTCGACGACCACGCCGTCGAGCCGCACGGTGTTGAAGCCCAGTACGCGGTCGCTGTGACCGGTGAGGTACTCGATCACCGACTTCCGGCCGTCCCCGTAGCGGACGGTCTCCCGGCCCCGGACGGGGCCGATGGCGAGACAGGACGCGTTGCCGGCCGCGCCCTCGATGCGTGTGGCGGCCGGCACGGTGTGCCCCGGACGGTCGGCGCAGGTGTACGTGCCGGTCGCCACGACGGACGTGGCGCGGCGACCGAGAGTCAGGCCCGGACTGTACGAGGTGCTCTCCTGCCCCGTGCAGGCGATCGGCGTATGGGCCAGGGCGGCCGGGGCACCGCTCAGGGAACCGACCGTCAGGGCGATCGAGCCGAGGGCGATTCCGACAGCGCGCTTGACGAACATGCACAACCCTTTCCAGAGGCCTCGGCGCACCGGGACCGGCGCGCCCACCGGCCCCTGCCTACCCCTGAAGATCACCAGAACCACTCCCATGCTCCCGGCTCCCGCAGCGCATCCGTACCACAGCGCCACAGCGCGCACTCCCGGGCGCGCGGACCTCACCCGGGGCGCAGGAACGGCAGCGAAGCGACCGGCCCGGACTCCGCCGTCGCGGCGTGAACCGCCAGCAGGACGCCGGCCGTTCCCGTCGCCAGGTCCATCGACAGCCGCAGCCGGCCGTCCATCGCGAACGCCAACTCGCCCTCGAAGCCCACCGCGTGCAGCCCCAGCCCGCGCAGCTGGACCGCGCGCGCCGCCTCCGGGCCGTCGAGGTGCGCGAGCGCGTACAGCAGCCCTGCGTGCCCGTCGAACAGGCCCGAGGACAGCAGCAGTTCCGTGCCCAGGCCGTCCCGGATCCGGTCCCGCAGCCGGGAGAAGTGCGCGTCCTCGCGGTGCCGTACGTACGAGTCCAGCGCGAGGCCCAGGCCGGCGCTGCCCCGGCCGAGCCCGGTCAGCCGCCGCGGGCCCTCGCACACGTGCACCGAACCGTCCGCGGCCACGCCGCAGCGGCCGATGTCCCGGGCCAGCGCGGCCTCCGCCCACCGCAGGTACCGGGCCTCGCCGGTCGCCGCGAAGAGCCGGGTGAACAGCAGCGCCGGACCGGACCAGCCCCGCATCGGCCCCGCGGCCGGGACGTCCGCCGCGCCCTCGACGTCCCCGTCGAGCACCCGGGCGAGCCGCCCGGCGAGCCGGGCCGCCGTGGGGACGTCGCCGAAGTGCGCGAAGGTCAGGGCGATCCCGGCCAGCCCGCCGAACAGCCCCACGCCGCAGTCGCGCAGGTCGAAGGACGCCAGCCGGTCCATCACCTCCCGCGCCTCCTCCGGGCGCCCCAGCTCGTCCAGGACGTACGCCGCGCCCGCGAGCCCGTCGTAGAGGCCGGGCCGGGGCCACCGGGTGCGCCGGACCGCCCGGACCAGCCAGTCCACGTGCTCCGCGTGGCGCGGGCCGCCCCGACCCGTGACGTGCAGCGCGTGCAGCACCCCCGCCGCGCCGAAGGCCAGGCCCGTCGCCTGGCCGTCGAACTGCCGGACGTCGCCGGGAAACAGGCGGTCCTCCCGCTCCGGGGTGGCGCTGCGCAGCACGGCGGCGGCCAGGGAGTCCAGCGCGGCCTCCCAGTCCCGGGCAGGGGCGTCCGGCGCGGACGGCCAGGCGACGGCGCCCGCCGGGACCGCGCCCGGGGGCGGCGCGAGCGCCTCGCGCAGGCGGTCTCCGTAGCCCGGCGGCAGGGGAAAGCGGTCCTCGGCCGTGCGGATCAGCTGCTCGTGCTTGGTCGCGTCGAAGCGCGTCAACTCCGTCAGCGGGCAGAAGACCGCGAGCCGCAGGCAGTTCAGGGCGTAGGTGTCGACGGCCGGCCCGGACCGGGCCCACGGGGCCGTGAAGCCGGCCGTGCCGAGGACGGGCGCGACGTCCTCCTCCGTGCCGAAGGACGTCTCGAAGTCGACGAGGCAGACGCCGCCGTCCGGCCGCACGAGGACGTTGCCGGGGTGCAGGTCGCCGAAGACGACGCCGCGGGCGTGCAGCGCCGCCACCGCCTCCCCGACCCGGTCGACGACCGCGCGGGCCCACCGCGCGTACGCCGCCAGGTCCTCCTCCCGGGGGTCCGGGCGGAAGAGCGGGTGGCGGCGGCCGATCGCCTCGTGGAGCCGTTCCCCCTCCACGAACTCCTCGACGAGGAAGTGGTGTTCCCAGTGCCGGACGCGCGCGAGGACCTCCGGCACGCAGTCCAGGCCCGCCAGCCTCTCCAGCACCGCGTGCTCCCGCGCCAGCCGGTCCACCGCGTCCGTGCCGCCGGCGTCGACACCGGCGTACGGGCGGGCCTCCCGCAGCACCACTCGGCGACCGGTCCGCGGGTCGAGGGCGCGGTAGACCCCGCCGCCGTTGGAGAAGCGCAGGGCCTTCTCGACGCGGTACGGGAAGCCGCCCGCCGACCGCGCCCGCGCCGCCCGGATCCGGCTGCCGATGAAGGACGGCACCTCCGCCCACGAGGGCACCTTGAAGACGGCACCGCGCACGTCCGGCACCGGCCGCCCGTCCGGCCGCACGACCGCGGGCACGTACTCCCCGTCGCGCGCGAAGCAGAACCGCGGGGAGAAACCGCCGTACCGCAGGTACAGCGGCCCCTCCTCCCACCGCAGGTCGCTCAGGATGTACGGGCCCTTGACACCCCGTAAGAGCCGTGACAGCTCCCGCAGCGTCCGCTCCAGCAACTCCTCGCCGCGCGGATAGATGGTGACGAGCTTGCCGCCGGCCGAGCGCGGCGCCCGCTTGCTGTTGACCAGCGCCAGCAGGGCGCGGCTGCGCAGGAACTTGAAGCTGATGCCGTGCTCGACGCAGTACTCCCACACCGCGTCGACGACCCGGGGCGCCTCCTCGGCCGTCGCCGAGGCGTGGATCTTCCAGCCTCTGTCTCTTATACACA
>KL569449.1:8023-10182 GCA_000715685.1 Streptomyces lilacinus | reverse complement strand
AGATGTGTATAAGAGACAGCCATGCGCTCGGGCACGTCCACGAAGAGGGGATCGGCGACGAGGTGGCCCTGGGCGAGCATCACGTCCTCCTCCGGCCGCCGTCGCGGACGCGCGCACCGGCCGCCGCCGTCCGGGGCGACGGCCGGGGCGCCTTCCGGGGCGGGACGCTCAGATCTGTCCGAGCGTGCTGTGGTAGCTGTTGGTGCACGGCCACTGGGCGGGGGTCTCCTCTTCCAGCTCCTGCAGCTCCAGGATCTCCGACACGTCCTTCACCTCCCTCCGGTTCGGTCGTCGAGGTGGCGGTCGCGGTCGCGGGTCGCGCGTCGAGGAAGGGGAGGACCGGGCCGGTCCCCTCGAACGCGGCCGCCAGGGCGAGCAGCACGCCCGCGGCGCCGGTCGCCAGGTCCGCCGACAGCCGGAGCATCCGGAAGCCGGGGAACGCCAGATGACCGCGGTAGGACTGCGCGTACCAGGCCAGGCGGCCGATCTGCCGCCGCGGCGCCGGCCCGTCGGCCCGCTCGCCCAGCGCCGCCAGCGCGGCGATCGAGCCGGCCCGACCGCGCAGCAGCCCGGCGTTGCGCACGTACACGGGCTCGCAGGTGCGCCGCAGCGCGGCCAGCACGGACGCCAGGCGGGCGTCCGGGCGGTGGGCGAGGAGGTCGCGGAGGACGAAGACGAGCCCGGTGCTGCCCCCGCGCAGATACGGCAGGCAGCTCGTCCCGTCGAAGAGCATGAGCGTGCCGTCCGGCAGCGGCCGCAGACGGTCGAGGTCGTGGCGCAGCGCCCGGCCGGCGCGATCGAGGAACGCCGCGTCGCCGGTGTGCTCGTACAGCCGCAGGAAGAGCAGGGCGACGCCGGTCGCGCCGTGCAGCAGGCCGTAGGGCGGGGGACTGCCGGGCCGGGCCGGTGGCCAGTCGCCCTCGACGGCCCGGTCCAGGCCGGCCGCCAGCCGCAGGGCCCGCTCGTACAGCGCGGACTCGCCCGTCTCCGTCGCGAAGTGCAGGTGTATAAGAGACAGCCTCCAGCGCACGGTCGCGCCGGCCGAGCAGGTCGAGGGTGAACGCGACGCCGTGCAGGCCGTCGTGGAGGCCCGGCGAGGGCCGGGGACCGCGGGCGGCCGCGGCCGCCGTCCACGCGACGTACGCCTCGGGCACCGGCGCCCCGACCTGGTGCAGCGCGTACAGCACCCCGGCCGCGCCGTGGCCGAGGGCCGGGCCGCCGAGGGTCGCGCGCGGGCTCGGCGAACCGGGGAAGAGCCGGTCGGGGCGGTCGGGGGTGGCGGTGGCGTCGATACCGCGCACGAGCGAGTCCCGGATCGCCGGCCAGTCGGGCCGCTCCGCGGCCAGCGCCGCGCCCGCCGCGTCCTCCTCGGCCGGGTGACCGGTCGGCCACAGGCCCGCCAGCAGGCGGGCGCCGAACCCGGGAGGCACCGGGTAGTGCCGCTCGATCGCGGCGGTCAGCGTGCGCAGCTTGCCCGGGGCGCGGTGGGGGACCGGCAGGAAGAGCCACAGCCGCAGGCAGTCGAGCAGGTACGCATGGGCCCGCGCGCCCCGGAGGCCGGCCGGTGCGGTGAAGCCGGGCTCGCCCACGGCGGGGGCGCGGTCGTCGTCGGCGTCGGTGGCCGACGCCAGGCCCACCAGGGCCACGCGGCCGTCGGGGCGCAGGACGACGTTCTTCGGGCGCAGCTCGCCCAGGCGCAGACCCCGGCCGAGGAGGGCGCCCAGCGCGCGGCCGGTCCGGTCCAGGACGTCCCGCGCCCACGCGGTGTACGGGGCCGCCTCCCGGGCCGCACGATGCTCGGACGTCAGCGGGAACGCCTCGGACGCGGCCCGGAGCAGGGAGGTGCCCTCGACGAACTCGACGGCCAGGAAGTGGTGTTCGGCGCGCACGAGGTGGCCGACGAGGCGCGGCACGCAGTCCAGACCGGCGAGGCGCGCGAGCGCCGCCCGCTCCCGGCCGAGCCGGGCGACGGCGTCCTCGCCCCGCTCGTCGAGCCCGGCGTACGGGTGGGCCTCGCGCAGCACCACGCGCCGGCCGGTGCGCGGGTCGACCGCGAGATACGTCCCGCCCCCGCCGTCCCGGCCGAGCGCGCGCTCGACCCGGTAGGGGAACTCGCCGGCCGGCCCGGCGTGCAGCGCCTCGAGGTCGGGGCGGAGCAC
>KL569449.1:1018-7719 GCA_000715685.1 Streptomyces lilacinus | reverse complement strand
GAACACCGCCTGCCGCGAGCCGGGCGCGGGTACGCCGTGCCGGACGTGGAGCGGGCCCGGGCCGTGCCGCAGCGCCCCCAGGGCGTACGGGCCGCGCAACCCGTCGAGCAGCACGGAGAGTTCGTCCAGGGTGCGGGTCAGGACCTGTCTCTTATACAGGTCGGCCCGGTGGCCGTCGAGCTCGCGCGCCGTGGCGGTGCTGCGAAGGAAGTCGAAGGCGAGGCCGCGCGCCACGCAGTGCCCCCACACGATCTCGACGGCCCTCGCCAGGTCGGTGGGCGTCACCGACACGTCGATCCGCCAGTCGGTGGTGCGGGGTCGGGCGCGGGGCGGCCGGAGGGTGATCCACCAGCCCGACTCGGCCCGCTCCCAGCCCGGTGGCGGCGGGCGGCGGGCGGCGGCGAGGCGGTCGTGGTCGTCGGGGTACCGCTCGGGGACGTCGTGGAAGACGGGGTCGGCCAGGCAGAAGCGGTCGTAGTCCTTGAACGTCAGCACGGCGCGTCCCTTTCGGGGCGAGGACTGTGGCGGGCTGGGCGTGGCGGGCCGGGCGGCAGCGCCTTCGCGCGGGCCTACAGGGCCAGGGCGCTGAATTCCGGTGGGTTCGTCCGCACCGAGCGGCGGTCGATCCGGGAGCGGACTTCCTGGGAACCGAAGTGGTAGTCCATGCGGCGCACGGCCTCCGCCCAGTCCTGCATCGTCCGCACGGCGGACAGCGTTTCCACGACGAAGGGGTCGCTGAGCCGGGAGACGCCGCGATACCACAGGTCCATCGGGGATTCCTGGAGAATGTTTCCCACCGTTCCCTCGTAGACCGGCAACGCCCGTACCGCACCGTCGGGTTCGATCTGCATCACGAGTGTGTCGACGCCACTGGCGAAACGGTCCGGACGCATCACGAGGTTCTGATTGTCGGTGGTGAAGACCCGCACCCCTTCCGGCGCGAGCTCCTGCAGCCGGGCCCGTCGCTCCTCACTGGTCAACCGCGCCACCTGGGCGTCGTCGAGAAGCTCGAACCGGCCGAATTCCGGCCGGCTGGCGAGCCCTTCGGGAACGGCGGCGTTGAAGGTGAGCGTCCGCAATTCCGGGAAGCGCGGCGCGATGGCCGTGCAGAATTCGTCCAGCTGCGGAAAATTGCTGCGCACGACGACGCAGTCGATGCCGAACCACAGCGGCGAACGCTTCTGCCGGCGGCGCTCGCGGGCCACGCCGTCGAGCATGGTCAGCGCGCTCAGTGCCCGGTCGAAGGCGCCCCGCCGGCCCCGGATCCGGTCGTGGACCTGCGCCGTCGCCCCGTCGAGGCTCACGACGACCTCGTCGAAGACCTTGCCCAGCTCGGTCGCCATCCACGGTTCCATGATCCAGCCGCTGGTGTAGACGGCGGTCTTCACCCCGGCCCGGGTCAGCCGCCCGGCGACCTCGAAGATCCCCTTGACCACGAGCGGTTCGCCGCCGGACAGCGCCACCACGCGGGGATTCAACGAGATCAGGGCATCGGCGACCCGCAGCATGTCCTCGTGGCTCAATTGCCGCGGTGCCCGCCTGCCGGATTCCGAATAGCAGTGCGAGCAGCGCAGGGGACAGGCATAGGTGGTGTCCCAGACGACCACCTCGGGACCGGAGGACACGCTCATGGCTCCCTTTCGGATTTCCTTGAATCGCACAATCGATCGTCGTACCGGGGGTGTCGGGCCGGGGTGTCGGGGCCGAGAAAAGGCAGACATTCGAAGTCTTCCGCACGGCTTCCGTCCGCGCCCACCCCGGAATCCTCCGATCCTTCTGGGGGTTTTCCGCTATACGCGCCGAAGGGCAACATCTGGACTGCCGCGATCCGGCCCTCGATAATGTCGCGCGTGAGGGGTTCGTGTGAGGGGTAGCGGCCGTGCCATACAGATCGCGGCCTGCTCCGGCGGGCTGTGTCTGCTGTGGGCGGTGGCGACCGGAGCGTTTCTGCTGCGGAACAACACCGTCACCCTGCCCTGGATCCTCGGTTCCGTCCTGCCCTGTTACTGCGCCGGGCTGTTCGCCTGGTGGCACGCCCCCACGCACGCGGTCGCCCGGAGGCTGCTGCTCATCGGCACCGCGCTGTCGGTGAGCATCGGCATCCGCTACACCTCGGCCCTGCTGACCACCCGTTACGGCTGGGACCTCACCGCCCCCGAGAACGGCCTGCCCTCCCTCGAGGCGTCCTGCGTCGTCCTGCCCGCCGAGTGGGTCAACCTCGCCGTCAGCATCCTCGTCGCCCACCTGCTCGCCCTGCTCCCCGACGGCCGCTTCCGCTTCCGCGGCGAGCGCGCCGTCCTGCGGTCCCTGTGGGCGCTGCTGGCCCTGCCGTTCGCGCTGCCGCTGGCGGGGGTGCCCACGCGGATCGTGGAGTACGTGGTCTTCTACTACCCCGAGGCGTGGCTGCCCGGGGTGGGGGCGACGCTGCTGGTCGTGCGCTGCCTGCGCGCCCGGGCCGCCGGACGGGCGGACGTCGCCGCGCTGCTGCCCGTCGCGACGGCCGGCGCGACGCTCTTCCTGGCCCGCGCCGCCTCCCGGCTCTTCCGCAGCTGGCACGGCGAGTCGGGGATCCTCTACCTGATCGGCTCGTTGCTCGGCGCGCTGCCCTACGTCCTGATCTCCCTGTCGATCGTCTACGCCGCGTTCCGCTACCGCCTGCTGGGCGTCGACATCGTCATCCGGCGCTCGGTCGTCTACGGCACCCTCTGGCTCATCATCAGCGGCTGGTACCTGGGCATGGCGATGACGCTGGGCCTCACGGCCGGCCAGTACTTCCCCATCGGGCTGTCCGTCCTCGTCGCGGTCACCGCTACGGCCCTCTTCCAACCCGTGCGCGCCCGGCTGAACCAGCTCGCCGAGCGCCGGGTCTTCGGCGAGCGGCTGAGCTCCTTCGAGCTGCTCGTACAGTTCGGCAGCGCCCTCGAACACGCCTACGACCTCAGCCGGTTGGCGCCCCAGCTGGCGGCCGGCCTGCAGCAGGGCCTGGGCCTGCGCTGGGCCCGGGTACGACTGGGCGGCGGCGGGAACCTGCCCGTCCACATCGGCGCGGCCGGCGAGCCGCCCCCGACCGGCCCGGTCCCCGGCCCCCGGGGCGGCTTCCCGCTGCGCTACGGCAACGACGTCCTCGGCCTCATCGAGTACGGGCCCAAGACCGAGGGCCGGTTCACCCCCGAGGACCACGACGTGGTCGAGACCCTCGCCCGGCAGGCCGCGCTCGCCGTGCACAACGTCCGCCTCGCCGCCGAACTCTCCACCCGCGTCCACGAGGTGCAGCGCCAGGCCGGCGAGCTCGACGCCTCCCGCGCCCGCATCGTGCACGCCCAGGACAGCGAGCGCCGGCGCATCGAACGACGGCTCCACGACGGCATCCAGCAGGACCTCGTGGCCCTGGTCGCCAAGCTCCGGCTCGCCCGCAACCGGCTCGGCCGCGGCGGGGACATCGACTCCGTGCTCACCGAGGTGCAGGACGACGCCTACCGCGTCATCGACGAACTGCGCGAGGTCGCGCACGGCATCCACCCGCCCGTCCTCACCGACCAGGGCCTCGTCGCCGCCGTCACCTCCCGCGCCCGACGGATGCCCATCCCGGTCACCGTGCACATCGAGGAGTCCCTGGACCGGGTGCGCTTCGCCCTGGACATCGAGGAGTCCGCCTTCTACCTCGTCTCCGAGGCGCTGACGAACGTCCTCAAGCACGCCGACGCCACCCACGTCACCATCCGCATAACCCGGTCCGGCGGCTGGCTGGAGGTGGAGGTGGCCGACGACGGCGTCGGCTTCCCGACCGCCACCACGGGCGGGTCGGGGCTGACCGGAATGCGGGACAGGATCGAGGCGGTCGGCGGAGACCTGCGGATCACCAGCCGCGCCGGCCGGGGCACCACGATCCGCTCCCGACTGGCCGAGCGGGTACGAGAGGAGATCAGTGACTGAGCCGCCGATGCGCGTCGTCATCGCCGAGGACCACTACCTGGTGCGCGAGGGCACCCGCAGACTGCTCGAGGACACCGGCGACGTCGCCGTCGTCTCGGCCGTCGGCGACGCCGCCGAACTCCTCGACGCCGTCGAGGAACTGCGGCCCGAGGCCGTCATCGCCGACATCCGCATGCCGCCCAGCCACCACACCGAGGGCATCACCGCCGCCCACGCCATCCGCGCCGGCCACCCCGGCATCGGCGTCGTCATGCTCTCCCAGCACGCCGACGAGAACTACGCCTTCGACCTCTTCCAGCGCGGCACCGACGGACTCGCCTACCTCCTCAAGGAACGCATCGGCGAACTCGACGAACTCCTGCGCGCCCTGCGCGAGGTCGCCGCCGGCCGCTCCGTCGTCGACCCCCGCATCGTCGAAGTCCTCATGGGCAGCCACACCCGCGCCGCCGACGCCCCCCTGGCCGCCCTCACCCGCCGCGAACTCGACGTCCTGCGCCACATGGCGGAGGGCAAGACGAACCGGGCCATCGCCCAGGCGCTGGTCCTGTCGGAGTCGACGATCGAGAAGCACGTGAACTCGACCTTCGCGAAACTGGGCCTGGCGGAGGAGCCGCAGCTGCACCGCAGGGTGAGCGCGGTGCTGGCGTATTTGCGGCACGCGCCGCGGTGACGTCGGCGCGTCAGCTCAGGTGCCTGGCTCCTCCGTTCGCTGACGATGTCGCCAACAGCGCAGAGGCCCTGCTGGAGCAAACCAGCAGGGCCTCTGTGTGATGGGCGCTTGTCCTACTTCGGGGAGAAGCGCTGAATTACCGGATTTTCGGCAAGCTCGGGAAGGTGTTCGGTCAGGCGTGAATGTGCTTCCCGAAGGAACTCGGTGAGCGCCTCCATGAGCTCTTCACGTTCGAGGGAAACTTGCCAGGAGTGCTTCGACGAACTTACCGAGATGAGATCCCCGTCTTGGTGCAGGCGAATAACCTCTGCGCTCTCTGTGAAGCCGAACGCCGCGTCTTCGCCGGAAGAGAGGCGTCTCGTCGCGTGAGAGATGGACAAGGCCAGGTCGACGAGCGTGACGAACTTTTTCTTTGAAATGATTTCGATATCGTCAATAGTCATTTCGACGTTGACGCCGAAAAGTTTGTAGCGTAGGTCCATCTCGCCGACGAGCTTTGGGTCGGCCTGGATTCTGTCATCCCAAGTGGTCCGCCATGGCGACCCGGGGGCTGGGATTTCAAAAGAGAGGTTGATCATGTATTCCTCGCTTCGCCGCAACTCGTCTAGAAGGGGAATGCCGTCACGACTTTACCCTCGTTCACGACGACACGGATTCGCGTCAGGTCGCCGCCGCCGTTCTTCGGCCCCGCCTTTCCGATGGGAGATCCGAAGTCCCATTCGTAAATAAATCCGGGGCGCTTTTCTCCTGTTTCGGGGTCAGGCGTGTTCGGCTTGCGTGTACCTCGGTTAATGGCGTCCGCTATTCGCTTGCGAACGTTCTTTTCCTTGCCGATGAAGAGTCCGGCCTCATCGTCGACCAGCTTTCCTCCGGCGCGGTGTCGGTCCAAAATGTGCTGCCAGTCGCCTTCCTCCAGCGCCTTGACCCCGCACAATACATTGGAGTTGTGGACCAGGATCGGTGAGGTACCGGCGAACACATAGTACGTGTGGATGTCTTCGACAGTGAGGTTGTAGACAGTCCGGGTCTCGGTCCAGGAGCGGGTGCCGATGACCTCTCGCAGCTCACCATTGGCGGCACGGAGCCGATCACCCACCTTGAGGTCCTTGGCGTCGATCCAGCGGCGCTGGCTCTCCACCCAGAACGGGTGCGTCCCGGTGGCGGTGACTGCCCCGGTGGCCCGTCCGGATTCGCCGTCAGTGTCGACGGTGATTTCGACGAGGTGCTTCAGGGCCTCGCCCACGATCACGTTGGTGACCGTCCGGCCTTCGGTCCTGCCGCTCTCGGGGCTGCTGGCCAGAACCTGCTGCCCGATCTCGACGTCCTTGATCGGCTTGCGTGTGCCATCGGCCATCAGCACCGGGGTTTCCGGCGTGAAGCTGTTGCTCTGGAGCTTCTCGCACGGAGTCTTTCGGAACTTCGAAAGGACCTCCCGGCCCTTTTTGAGCTTCCCCTTGGCCTCGGCGACCTTGTCCAGGAACTTGTTGATTCCCCAGATGACCTTCGCGATCTTCGGGAACTTGTCGGCGAGCTTGAGTGCCTTCCCCGGGCCCAGGTTCTGGACTACCGCCCAGATGCAGGTCGGGATGTCGAGGTCATCGGCACACTTCTTGATGTCTTCAAAGGCGAGTTCGACAAGGAGCTCGAGGCCGTTCTCCTTCAGGTAGTCGAAGATGTCCTTGTCGGCATCCTTTTGAGCTTCCGCATACTCCTCGGGTGACATGTCGGCACTTTCGAGTATCAGCTCGTCTTGCCAGGTCAGCTCGGTGCCGCCGTCCTTGCCGGACTTGGCCGCCTCCTGGCGTGCCTTCGCTTCCTGGTCGCGCTGGTACTTCTCGGCCCTCGCGGCTGCTGCGTCGGCTTCCTGGGCGTACTTGAAGGCGTTCTCGGCCGCCTTCTCCGCAGACTTGGCGTGGGATTCGGCGGACTCGGCGAACTTGCCCGCGTCGACGGCGTCCTTCTCGGCCTGGGTTGCTGCGCCCTGGGCGACGGTGGCCTCGCTCTCGGCGAGGTCGGCGGCGCTGCTGGCCGCGGCCGCGTGGCCCTCTGCCTCGGCTGCTGCGCCGCGTGCGCGGGCTGCTTCGGCTTCGGCCTGGTT
>KL569449.1:421-742 GCA_000715685.1 Streptomyces lilacinus | reverse complement strand
GAGATGTGTATAAGAGACAGGGCCTTGGCTCCGTCTGCCGCGGCTTCGGCGGCGGACTTCATCGCTCGCGCGGTGGAGCGTGCGGCGTTGGCGGAGGAGCGTGCGGCGTCGGCAGCGGCCTTGAAAGCCGGGGCGACCTGAGCGTTGGCACGCTTCGCGGCGGCCTCGGCGGCCTCTGCGGCCCTGACGGCTTCGGTGGCCTTGGCTTCGGCGGAGGCGACCTGCTCCTCGCCCATTTCCTGGGCGGCGGTGGCCACGGCGGTGGCGAAGTCCGCGTCGACGTCCTTGCCGGTGAACGGCGCGGTCAGCTCGATCGCGGTG
>KL569449.1:0-156 GCA_000715685.1 Streptomyces lilacinus | reverse complement strand
TGTTGGCCGGGTCGGCGATGCCGGCCGCGGTGGCCTTGGCGGCCGTGGATGCCTGGACGGCGATGCCGGCCTGCAGTCGGGCCATGGCGGCTTCGCGGGTGGCGGCTTCGGCTTCGTCCTTGGTGCGGTTGGCGGCCTGCAGTGCGTTGTTCGCCT
>KL569448.1:20642-20807 GCA_000715685.1 Streptomyces lilacinus | reverse complement strand
GGGAAGAACACCCCCGCCAGTAGCCCGTACGAGACGGAGTGCCACCGGATGCAGTACCCCGTGGGACCACCGGCCCACCCCCCGATGCCGGCCGTGCCCCCGCCAGGGGGCGACACCGCCACCGGGCACTTCCCGCTCCCGCCGGCGGGAGCGGCCGCGGCCCAG
>KL569448.1:13944-20359 GCA_000715685.1 Streptomyces lilacinus | reverse complement strand
CTGTCTCTTATACACATCATAAGAGACAGCCGTCGCGGTGCTCCTCATCGGTCCCGCCGGCGCCGGCAAGACCACCGTCGCCCGGCACTGGGCGGACACCCGTCGGGTGCCCACGGCGCACATCAGCCTCGACGACGTGCGCGAGTGGGTGCGCTCCGGCTTCGCGGACCCGCAGTCCGGCTGGAACGACCACTCCGAGGCGCAGTACCGCCTGGCCCGCCGCACCTGCGGTTTCGCCGCCCGCAACTTCCTCGCCAACGGCATCTCCTGCATCCTCGACGACGCCGTCTTCCCCGACCGGCCCGTCGTCGGCCTCGGCGGCTGGAAGCGGCACGTGGGGCCGGGGCTGCTGCCCGTCGTCCTGCTGCCGGGCCTGGAGGTCGTCCTCGAGCGCAACGCCGAGCGCACCGGCAACCGCCGCCTGAGCGACGAGGAGGTCGCCCGGATCCACGGCCGGATGGCGGGCTGGTACGGCTCGGGGCTGCCCATCATCGACAATTCCCAGCAGGACGTCGCCACCACGGCCCGCCTGCTGGACGAGGCCGTCGCCCGCGCCCTGACCGGCTGGTAGCGCTGGTGGCGCGCCCCGTCCGGAGGCGCTGAAGGGGCCGGAACCCGCCGCCGAACGTACGCTCGGAAGCATGTCCGAGGTGTACGCGGCACGCCGGGCGCGGTTGCGCGAGCGGTGTGCGGCGGGCGGCAGCGAGGCCGCCCTGGTCTCGGGCGGCGCCAACGTCCGCTATCTGACGGGCGGTGCGCCGCCCGGCGCCGCGCTGCTCATCGGACCGGACCAGGACGTGCTGGTGTGCGCGAGCGACCCGTTCGCGGACTCCACCGGGACCAGCCGGCCCGCCGACGACCTGCGGGTGATGCTGCTGCCGTCGCCCGAGGGCGACCCGGCGGTCGCGGGCGCCGAGCGGGCCGCCGGTCGGGGGCGCGCTCGCTGGCCGTGGAGGAGCACCACCTGACCGTCGCCCGGCACCGCGCGGTGTGCTCGGTCGCGGCCCGGGTGCGGCTGAACGACCTGGGCACGGCCGTGGAGCAGCAGCGGGTGGTCAAGGACGACGAGGAGATCTCGTCCCTGCGGATCGCCGCGGAGATCGCCGACCAGGCCCTCGGCGAGCTGCTGGAGTCGATACTCGTCGGGCGCACGGAGCGTCATCTCGCGCTGGAGCTGGAGCGCCGGCTGATCGACCACGGCGCGGACGGCGCGGCCTTCCCCACCTCGGTGGGCACCGGCCCGAACTCCGGGCGGGTCGGTCACGTGCCGACCGACCGGCGGGTCGAGGAGGGCGACTTCCTCAGCGTCTGCCTGGGCGCGGACTATCGTGGATACCGCAGCGAGATCGCTCGTACGTTCGTCATCGGGTCCTCGCCGGCGGACTGGCAGATCGAGCTGTACGAGCAGGTGTTCGCGGCCCAGCGGGCCGGGAGGGAGGCTCTCGCGCCCGGCACGGCCTACCGCGACGTGGACCGGGCGGCGCGGACGGTACTGGAGGCGGCGGGGCACGGCGAGCGGGTCGGACCCCGCATCGGCCACGGCGTGGGACTCGAAAACGACGAGGACCCTCGGCTGGCACCGTCGGCAATGGGTAAACTGGACGCTTGCGTGCCGGTCACCGTAGATCCGGGAGTACACCTCCCGGGGCGGGGCGGCGTCCGGATCGATGACACGCTCGTCGTTCGCCCCGAGGCGGACGGCGGACCCGAGCTACTCACCATTACGACCAAAGAGCTGCTCGCGCTCTAGCCGGCGCATCGCACTTTCTGGTTCCACCAGTCGCAGTCCAGGAGATACCGCAACCGTGGCATCCACGAACGACCTCAAGAACGGCATGGTGCTCAAGCTCGAAGGCGGCCAGCTCTGGTCCGTCGTCGAGTTCCAGCACGTCAAGCCCGGCAAGGGCCCCGCCTTCGTCCGTACGAAGCTGAAGAACGTGCTCTCCGGCAAGGTCGTCGACAAGACCTTCAACGCCGGCGTGAAGGTCGAGACGGCCACCGTCGACAAGCGCACGATGCAGTTCTCGTACATGGACGGCGAGCACTTCGTGTTCATGGACATGGACACGTACGACCAGCTGCACGTCGACCGCAAGACCGTCGGCGACGCCGCCAACTTCCTGATCGAGGGCTTCGAGGCCACGGTCGCCCAGCACGAGGGCGAGGTGCTCTACGTGGAGCTGCCGGCCGCCGTCGAGCTGGTCATCAAGCACACCGAGCCGGGTGTCCAGGGCGACCGCTCCACCGGTGGCTCCAAGCCCGCCACGCTGGAGACCGACTACGAGATCCAGGTCCCGCTCTTCATCACCACGGGTGAGAAGATCAAGGTCGACACCCGCACCGGTGATTACCTCGGCCGGGTGAACAGCTAACCGTGTCCGCCCGTAGCAAGGCCCGTAAGCGCGCCTTCCAGATCCTCTTCGAGGCCGACCAGCGCGGCAGCTCCGTGCAGAACGTCCTCGCGGACTGGATCCGGCACGCCCGGACGGACGAGCGCCAGCCCCCGGTCAACCCGTACACGATGCAGCTGGTCGAGGGCTACGCGGACCGCGCGCGCCGAATCGACGAGCTGATCGCCACCTATGCGATCGACTGGGACCTGGACCGGATGCCGGCCGCGGACCGCAGCATCGTGCGGCTCGGCGCGTACGAGCTGATCTGGGAGGACGAGACCCCGGACGCGGTGGCGATCGACGAGGCGGTGCAGCTCGCCAAGGAGTTCTCCACCGACGACTCGCCGGCCTTCGTCAACGGTCTGCTCGGCCGTTTCAAGGAGCTCAAGTCGAGTCTGCGGCGCGAGGGCCAGTAGTCGACGCGAGCGCCGGCACGCCGCGCGCGTGCCGGCACCGAAACAGACAACCGCCGTGGGGGCGGGAAACCTTCCGGTTTCCCGCCCCCACGGCGGTTCTTTATGCCTGTCAATCGAGGTCGACGTGCGTCAGGCGTCCTCGTGCTGCACGGCGCGGCGCGCGTCGGCGTCGAGCACGCCCCAGCTGATCAGCTGCTCGGTGAGCACCGAGGGCGACTGGTCGTAGATCACGGCAAGGGTGCGGAGGTCGTCCTGGCGGATCGAGAGCACCTTGCCGTTGTAGTCTCCGCGCTGGCTCTGGATGGTCGCGGCATAGCGCTGGAGCGGGCCCGCCTTCTCGGCCGGGACGTGGGCGAGGCGCTCCAGGTCCAGGACCAGCTTCGGCGGGGGCTCGGCGGCGCCACCGGGCGTGGTGCCGGGCAGCAGCTCCTGCACGGGCACGCCGTAGAAATCGGCCAGCTCGGCCAGGCGCTGCACGGTCACGGCACGGTCGCCGCGCTCGTACGAACCCACTACCACGGCCTTCCAGCGCCCCTGGGACTTCTCCTCGACACCATGGAGGGAGAGGCCCTGCTGGGTGCGGATGGCGCGGAGCTTGGCCCCGAGCTGTTTGGCGTATTCGCTGGACATAAAGCTCCCCGGACGCTGTATCGACGTGCGGCTCCGCCGCGTGTCTGGTAACTCACTGTGAGGTTACGCAGCGTAATCTCGGTTCGTCAAGCCGAATGGTCCTCGGCCTCGGCCGTCAGAGGGGGCGGCGAGATCCCGCCCGTACTCCTGGTACGGTGAAACCTGTAAATCCGACGTCCTTTAAAGTCCGTCCCGTGAGGCGGAGAAGGAGGTCCGTTTCGTATGGACGCAATTCCCAGCGCGCGTCCCGTGCTCGAAGCACCGGACATCGCCCGGGTCCTCACCCGTATCGCGCACGAGATCGTCGAACGCGCCAAGGGCGCCGACGACGTCGTGCTCCTCGGCATTCCCACCCGTGGCGTCTTCCTCGCCCGCCGGCTGGCCGCCAAGCTCGAGGACATCACCGGAGGCAAGACCCCGGTCGGCTCCCTCGACATCACCATGTACCGCGACGACCTGCGGCTGCGCCCGGCCCGCGCGCTCGCCCGGACCGAGATCCCCGGTGAGGGCATCGACGGCAAGCTCGTCGTCCTCGTCGACGACGTGCTCTTCTCCGGCCGCACCATCCGTGCCGCGCTCGACGCGATGAACGACCTCGGTCGCCCCCGCGCGGTCCAGCTCGCGGTCCTCGTCGACCGCGGCCACCGCGAGCTGCCGATCCGCGCCGACTACGTCGGCAAGAACCTCCCCACGTCGCTGCGGGAGACGGTCAAGGTCCACCTCACCGAGGAGGACGGCCGCGACAGCGTGCTCCTCGGCGCGGGCACGACCGCCCCGGCAGACGGGCAGTAGCACCCTCCCACGGACCCGGTGAGATCCCCGGGACCGTGCCGCCGCATGCCCGGCCACCGCCCTCGCACACCTCCTCACCCACGGAGAACCGGATGAAGCGCCACCTCATCTCGGCCGCCGACCTCACGCGCGACGACGCCGTCCTGATCCTCGACACCGCCGAGGAGATGGCCCGGGTCGCGGACCGGCCGATCAAGAAGCTCCCCACCCTGCGCGGCCGCACCGTCGTCAACCTCTTCTTCGAGGACTCGACCCGCACCCGCATCTCCTTCGAGGCCGCCGCCAAGCGGCTCTCCGCCGACGTCATCAACTTCTCCGCCAAGGGCTCCTCGGTCTCCAAGGGCGAGTCGCTCAAGGACACCGCCCTGACCCTCGAGGCCATGGGCGCCGACGCCGTCGTCATCCGCCACCACGCCTCCGGCGCCCCCTACCGGCTGGCGAACTCCGGCTGGATCGACGGGGCCGTCGTCAACGCCGGCGACGGCACCCACGAGCACCCCACCCAGGCCCTGCTGGACGCCTTCACCATGCGTCGCCGCCTGGTCGGCCCCGACGCCGGAACAGGGCACGACCTGGCCGGCCGCCGCATCACGATCGTCGGCGACGTGCTGCACAGCCGGGTCGCCCGCTCCAACGTCCACCTGCTGACCACCCTCGGCGCCGAGGTCACGCTCGTCGCGCCGCCCACCCTGGTGCCGGTCGGCGTGGAGACCTGGCCCTGCGAGGTCTCCTACGACCTCGACAGCGTGCTGCCGAAGTCCGACGCGGTGATGATGCTGCGGGTGCAGCGCGAGCGGATGAACGCCGCCTTCTTCCCGACCGAGCGCGAGTACGCCCGCCGCTACGGCCTGGACGGCGAGCGCATGGCCCGGATGCCGGAGCACGCCGTGGTGATGCACCCCGGCCCGATGAACCGCGGCATGGAGATCACCGCCGAGGTCGCCGACTCCGGCCGCTGCACGGCCGTCGAGCAGGTGGCCAACGGCGTCTCGATCCGCATGGCCGTCCTCTACCTGCTGCTCGGCGGCTCCGAGCCGGCCGTCACCAACAACGCCCGTCCCGAGGAGAACAAGTAACCATGTCGAAGATCCTGATCCGTGGTGCGAAGGTCCTCGGCGGCGAGCCGCAGGACGTGCTGATCGACGGCGAGACCGTCGCCGAGGTGGGGACGGGCCTGACGGCCCCCGAGGGCGCTCAGGTGATCGAGGCCGACGGCAAGATCCTGCTGCCCGGCCTGGTCGACCTCCACACCCACCTGCGCGAGCCCGGCCGCGAGGACTCCGAGACCGTCCTGACCGGCACCCGGGCGGCCGCGAGCGGCGGCTACACCGCCGTCTTCGCCATGGCCAACACCTTCCCCGTCGCCGACACCGCCGGCGTCGTCGAGCAGGTCTGGCGCCTGGGCAAGGAGTCCGGCTACTGCGACGTCCAGCCCATCGGCGCCGTCACGGTCGGCCTGGAGGGCAAGAAGCTCGCCGAGCTCGGCGCCATGCACGACTCCGCCGCGGGCGTCACCGTCTTCTCCGACGACGGCAAGTGCGTCGACGACGCGGTGATCATGCGCCGCGCCCTGGAGTACGTGAAGGCCTTCGGCGGCCTCGTCGCCCAGCACGCCCAGGAGCCCCGGCTCACCGAGGGCGCCCAGATGAACGAGGGCATCGTCTCCGCGGAGCTGGGCCTGGGCGGCTGGCCGGCCGTCGCCGAGGAGTCGATCATCGCCCGCGACGTCCTGCTCGCCGAGCACGTCGGCTCCCGGGTGCACATCTGCCACCTGTCCACGGCCGGCTCGGTCGAGATCGTCCGCTGGGCCAAGTCGCGCGGCATCGACGTCACCGCCGAGGTCACCCCGCACCACCTGCTGCTGACCGACGACCTCGTCCGCTCGTACAACCCGGTCTACAAGGTCAACCCGCCGCTGCGCACCGAGCGCGACGTCATGGCCCTGCGCGAGGCGCTGGCCGACGGCACGATCGACATCGTCGCCACCGACCACGCCCCGCACCCGCACGAGGACAAGGACTGCGAGTGGGCCGCGGCCGCCATGGGCATGGTGGGCCTGGAGACCGCGCTGTCCGTCGTCCAGCACACGATGGTGGAGACCGGGCTGCTGGACTGGGCCGGCGTCGCCGAGCGCATGTCGTTCAAGCCCTGTCTCTTATACACATCTCTGAGCGGGCTGGCAAG
>KL569448.1:8618-13664 GCA_000715685.1 Streptomyces lilacinus | reverse complement strand
GAGATGTGTATAAGAGACGGCCCATCGCCCCCGGTGAGCCCGCCAACCTCACGCTGGTCGATTCCGCTTACCGTGGTGTCGTGGACCCCGCGGGCTTCGCCTCCCGCAGCCGCAACACCCCCTACGAGGGCCGCGAGCTGCCGGGTCGCGTCACCCACACCTTCCTGCGGGGCCGGGCGACGGTCGTGGACGGGAATCTCGCGTGACATCTGCACCATCTGCACTGATCAATCTGGCGGCCGAGCAGAAGTCTGCCGACGTCACCGACTGGGCCGCGCGCATCGGCTGGGTCGTGGGGCTGCTGCTCTTCATCGCACTGCTCTACTGGCTGATGCGCGAGGGCTGGAAGTGGCGCGGCACGCTCCAGGGCGACCTGCCCGAGCTGGCCGCGGTCCCCGCCGAGCAGGGCGAGCCCCTCCTCGCCATGACGGGCCGCTACCACGGCTCCACCACGGCCGGACAGTGGCTCGACCGCATCGTCGCGCGGGGCCTCGGCACCCGCAGCCGGGCCGAGCTCACCCTGACGGAGCACGGCGTGGCCGTCGTACGGCCCGGCGCCCAGGACTTCCTCATCCCCGCCGCCGCCCTGCGCGGCGCCCGCCTGGACAAGGGCATCGCGGGCAAGGTCCTGCCCGAGGGCGGCCTGCTCGTGATCACCTGGCAGCACGGCGACACGACGCTCGACTCCGGCTTCCGCTCCGACCGGGCGGCCGAGCACCCGGCCTGGGTCGAGGCCCTGACCACCCGCACCACCCAGCACAGCACCGACATGGAAGGCGCACGATGACGACCTCCACCAGGGGGACCACCGCCAAGGTCCCCGCCGTACTCGTCCTGGAGGACGGTCGTACGTTCCGCGGCCGCGCCTACGGGGCCGTGGGGTCGACCTTCGGCGAGGCCGTGTTCTCCACCGGCATGACCGGCTACCAGGAGACCCTGACCGACCCCTCGTACCACCGCCAGGTCGTCGTGATGACGGCCCCGCACGTCGGCAACACCGGCGTCAACGACGAGGACCCCGAGTCCGGCCGCATCTGGGTCGCCGGCTACGTCGTCCGCGACCCCGCCCGCGTCCCGTCCAACTGGCGCTCGCGCCGCTCCCTGGACGAGGAGCTGGCCCGCCAGGGCGTCGTCGGCATCAGCGGCATCGACACCCGCGCGCTCACCCGCCACCTGCGCGAGCGAGGCGCCATGCGCGTCGGCATCTTCTCCGGCGACGCGCTGCCCGACGAGGGCACCATGCTGGCCCGCGTGCGCCAGGCCCCCGAGATGAAGGGCGCCGACCTCTCCGCCGAGGTCGCCACCAAGGAGACCTACGTCGTCCCCGCGATCGGTGAGAAGAAGTTCACCGTCGCCGCGATCGACCTGGGCATCAAGGGCATGACCCCGCACCGCATGGCCGAGCGCGGCATCGAGGTGCAC
Organism: Streptomyces lilacinus; assembly: GCA_000715685.1. Classification (GTDB taxonomy): domain Bacteria; phylum Actinomycetota; class Actinomycetes; order Streptomycetales; family Streptomycetaceae; genus Streptomyces; species Streptomyces lilacinus. The sequence goes on along the minus strand of KL569448.1, from coordinate 12,242 downwards.
GTCCTGCCCGCCACCGCCACCGCCGAGGACGTCTACGCCGTCAACCCCGACGGTGTGTTCTTCTCCAACGGCCCGGGCGACCCGGCCACCGCCGACCACCCGGTCTCCGTGATGCGCGAGGTCCTCTCCCGCAAGACGCCGCTGTTCGGCATCTGCTTCGGCAACCAGATCCTCGGCCGCGCCCTCGGCTTCGGCACCTACAAGCTGAAGTACGGCCACCGCGGCATCAACCAGCCCGTGCAGGACCGCACGACCGGCAAGGTCGAGGTCACCGCCCACAACCACGGCTTCGCCGTCGACGCCCCGCTCGACCGCGCCACCGACACGCCCTACGGCCGGGTCGAGGTCTCCCACGTGTGTCTCAACGACAACGTGGTCGAGGGCCTCCAGCTGCTCGACCAGCCGGCATTCAGCGTCCAGTACCACCCCGAGGCAGCAGCGGGTCCGCACGACGCGGCGTACCTGTTCGACCGCTTCGTGACCCTGATGGAGGGCCAGCGTGCCTAAGCGCACCGACATCCAGTCCGTTCTGGTCATCGGCTCCGGCCCGATCGTCATCGGCCAGGCCGCGGAGTTCGACTACTCCGGCACCCAGGCCTGCCGCGTGCTGAAGTCCGAGGGCCTGCGGGTCATCCTCGTCAACTCCAACCCGGCTACGATCATGACCGACCCGGAGATCGCCGACGCCACGTACGTCGAGCCGATCACCCCGGAGTTCGTCGAGAAGATCATCGCCAAGGAGCGCCCCGACGCGCTGCTGCCCACCCTCGGCGGCCAGACCGCGCTCAACACCGCGATCTCGATGCACGAGAACGGCGTCCTGGAGAAGTACGGCGTCGAGCTCATCGGCGCCAACGTCGAGGCCATCCACAAGGGCGAGGACCGCGACCTCTTCAAGGGCGTCGTCGAGGCCGTCAACGCCAAGATCGGCCACGGCGAGTCCGCCCGCTCGGTCATCTGCCACACCATGGACGAGGTCCTCGCGGGCGTCGAGACGCTCGGCGGCTACCCCGTCGTCGTCCGCCCCTCCTTCACCATGGGCGGCGCCGGCTCCGGCTTCGCCCACGACGAGGACGAGCTGCGCCGCATCGCCGGCCAGGGCCTCACGCTCTCCCCGACCACCGAGGTGCTCCTGGAGGAGTCCATCCTCGGCTGGAAGGAGTACGAGCTGGAGCTCATGCGCGACAAGCACGACAACGTCGTGGTCGTCTGCTCCATCGAGAACTTCGACCCGATGGGCGTCCACACCGGCGACTCCATCACCGTCGCCCCGGCGATGACGCTGACCGACCGCGAGTACCAGATCCTGCGGGACGTCGGCATCGCGATCATCCGCGAGGTCGGCGTCGACACCGGCGGCTGCAACATCCAGTTCGCGGTCAACCCCGAGGACGGCCGGGTCATCGTCATCGAGATGAACCCGCGCGTCTCCCGCTCCTCCGCGCTCGCCTCCAAGGCCACCGGCTTCCCGATCGCCAAGATCGCCGCCCGGCTGGCCGTCGGCTACACGCTGGACGAGATCCCCAACGACATCACCGAGAAGACCCCGGCGTCCTTCGAGCCCACGCTCGACTACGTCGTGGTCAAGGCGCCCCGCTTCGCGTTCGAGAAGTTCCCGGCCGCCGACGCCACCCTCACCACGACCATGAAGTCCGTCGGCGAGGCCATGGCCATCGGCCGCAACTTCACCGAGGCGCTGCAGAAGGCCCTGCGCTCCCTGGAGAAGAAGGGCTCGCAGTTCGACTTCGTGGGCCCGGTCGGCGACAAGGCCGAGCTGCTGGCCAAGGCGGTCGTCCCCACCGACGGCCGGATCAACACGGTCATGGCGGCCATCCGCGCCGGGGCCACCCCGGAGGAGGTCTTCGAGGCGACGAAGATCGACCCGTGGTTCGTCGACCAGCTCTTCCTGATCAAGGAGATCGCCGACGAGCTGGCCGCCGCCGAGAAGCTCGAGCCCGAGCTGCTCGCCGAGGCCAAGCGCCACGGCTTCTCCGACGCCCAGATCGCCGGCATCCGCGGCCTGCGCGAGGACGTCGTCCGCGAGGTCCGCCACGCCCTCGGCGTCCGCCCGGTCTACAAGACGGTCGACACCTGCGCCGCCGAGTTCGCCGCGAAGACCCCGTACTTCTACTCCTCCTACGACGAGGAGTCCGAGGTCGCGCCGCGCGAGAAGCCCGCGGTGATCATCCTGGGCTCGGGCCCGAACCGCATCGGCCAGGGCATCGAGTTCGACTACTCGTGCGTCCACGCCTCCTTCGCGCTCAGCGACGCGGGCTACGAGACCGTGATGGTCAACTGCAACCCCGAGACCGTCTCCACCGACTACGACACCTCCGACCGGCTCTACTTCGAGCCGCTCACCCTGGAGGACGTCCTGGAGATCGTCCACGCGGAGACCCTCGCCGGTCCCGTCGCGGGCGTCGTCGTCCAGCTCGGCGGCCAGACCCCGCTGGGCCTCGCCCAGGCGCTCAAGGACAACGGCGTGCCGATCGTCGGCACCTCGCCCGAGGCCATCGACCTCGCCGAGGAGCGCGGCGCCTTCGGCCGCGTGCTGACCGAGGCCGGCCTGCCCGCGCCCAAGTACGGCACCGCCTTCTCCTTCGACGAGGCCAAGGCGATCGCCGCCGAGATCGGCTACCCGGTCATGGTCCGCCCGTCCTACGTGCTCGGCGGCCGCGGCATGGAGATCGTCTACGACGAGCCCTCGCTGGCCGGCTACCTCGAGCGGCACGCGGGCCTGATCTCCGAGCACCCGGTCCTCATCGACCGCTTCCTCGACGACGCCATCGAGATCGACGTCGACGCGCTCTACGACGGCCGGGAGCTCTACCTCGGCGGCGTCATGGAGCACATCGAGGAGGCCGGCATCCACTCCGGCGACTCCGCGTGCGCGCTGCCCCCGATCACCCTCGGCGGCTTCGACATCAAGCGGCTGCGCGCCTCCACCGAGGCCATCGCCAAGGGCGTCGGCGTCCGCGGCCTGATCAACATCCAGTTCGCGATGGCCGGGGACATCCTCTACGTCCTCGAGGCCAACCCGCGCGCCTCCCGCACCGTCCCCTTCACCTCGAAGGCGACCGCCGTGCCGCTGGCCAAGGCCGCCGCCCGGATCTCGCTGGGCGCGACGATCGCCGAGCTGCGGGCGGAGGGCATGCTGCCCAAGACCGGCGACGGCGGCACGCTGCCGCTGGACGCGCCGATCTCGGTCAAGGAGGCCGTGATGCCGTGGTCGCGCTTCCGCGACATCCACGGCCGCGGCGTGGACACCGTCCTCGGCCCGGAGATGCGCTCCACCGGCGAGGTCATGGGCATCGACACCGTCTTCGGCACCGCCTACGCCAAGTCGCAGGCCGGCGCCTACGGCGCGCTGCCGACCAAGGGACGCGCGTTCGTCTCCGTCGCCAACCGGGACAAGCGGTCGATGATCTTCCCGGCCCGTGAGCTGGTCGCCCACGGCTTCGAGCTGCTCGCGACCTCCGGCACCGCCGAGGTCCTCAAGCGCAACGGCATCAACGCCACCGTCGTGCGCAAGCAGAGCGAGGGCGAGGGCCCCAATGGCGAGAAGACCATCGTCCAGCTCATCCACGACGGCGAGGTCGACCTCATCGTCAACACCCCCTACGG
>KL569448.1:0-8377 GCA_000715685.1 Streptomyces lilacinus | reverse complement strand
TGTGTATAAGAGACAGGCCGTCGCCCGGGCGGTGCCCTGCCTGACCACGGTCCAGGCGCTCGCCGCCGCCGTCCAGGGCATCGACGCCCTGACCCGCGGCGAGGTCGGCGTCAGCTCCCTGCAGGAGCACGCGGAACGGCTCACCGCCGCCCGCGAGGCGTAAGGCACCCGGCCCGAGGGGGACACCGGAAGGTGTCCCCCTCGGCATGCGCCCCCTCCGCACCCCTCGCCCCGGAAGGCCCGCCATGTACCGTCTCTTCTTCGACCTGATCTTCAAGCGCATGGACCCCGAGAAGGCCCACCACCTGGCCTTCGCCTGGATCCGCGCCGCCGCGCGCGTCCCCGTCCTGCGCACCTTCGTCGCGGCCGTCCTCGCGCCCCGCCACAAGGCGCTGCGCACCGAGGCGCTCGGCCTGCGCATGCACGGCCCCTTCGGCCTCGCCGCCGGCTTCGACAAGAACGCCGCCGCCATCGACGGCATGGCCATGCTCGGCTTCGACCACGTCGAGATCGGCACCGTCACCGCGCAGCCCCAGCCCGGCAACCCCAAGAAGCGCCTCTTCCGCCTCGTCGCGGACCGCGCGCTCATCAACCGCATGGGCTTCAACAACGACGGCTCCGCGGCCGTCGCCGAGCGCCTGGCCGCCCGCAAGACGGTCTTCAGGACGACTGTCGGCGTCAACATCGGCAAGACCAAGGTCGTGCCGGAGGAGGAGGCCGTCGCCGACTACGTCACCTCCACCGAGCGCCTCGCCGCCCACGCCGACTACCTCGTCGTCAACGTCTCCTCCCCGAACACGCCCGGCCTGCGCAACCTCCAGGCCACCGAGGCGCTGCGCCCGCTGCTGACCGCCGTCCGCGAGGCCGCGGACCGCACCGTCACCGACCGCCGCGTGCCGCTGCTGGTGAAGATCGCACCCGACCTGGCCGACGAGGACATCGACGCCGTCGCCGACCTCGCCGTCGAGCTGGGCCTGGACGGCATCATCGCCACCAACACCACCATCGCCCGCGACGGCCTGGGCCTGGCGACCCCCGAGCGCACCGTCGAGGCCATCGGCGCCGGCGGCCTGTCCGGCGCGCCCCTCAAGGCGCGCTCGCTGGAGGTCCTGAGCCGCCTGTACGCCCGTGTGGGCGATCGGATCACCCTGGTGGGTGTCGGGGGCATCGAGACCGCCGACGACGCCTGGGAGCGCATCCTGGCGGGTGCCACGCTGGTCCAGGGCTACAGCGCCTTCATCTACGAGGGCCCGTTCTGGTGCCGCGCCATCCACAAGGGCCTGGCCGAGCGCCTGGCCGCCAGCCCGTACGCCACCCTGGCCGAGGCCGTGGGTGCCGAGACCCGGAAGAAGGCCGCCGCATGACGTCCACGACGCCCCTGGAACCCTTCGGCGCCCGCCTGCGCCGCGCCATGGACGAGCGCGGCCCCCTGTGCGTCGGCATCGACCCGCACGCCTCCCTGCTCGCCGACTGGGGCCTGACCGACGACATCGCCGGCCTCGAGCGCTTCGCGATGACCGTCGTCGAGGCCCTGGCCGACCGCGTCGCCGTCCTCAAGCCGCAGTCCGCCTTCTTCGAGCGGTTCGGCTCGCGCGGCGTCGCGGTCCTGGAGCGCGCCGTCGCCGCGTCGCGCGAGGCCGGGGCGCTCGTGCTCATGGACGCCAAGCGCGGGGACATCGGCTCCACGATGGCCGCGTACGCCGCCACGTACCTCGACCCCGCCTCCCCGCTCTTCTCGGACGCCGTGACCGTCAGCCCCTACCTCGGCTACGGCTCGCTGCGCCCCGCGCTGGACCTGGCGCGCGAGAGCGGCACCGGCGTGTTCGTGCTCGCGCTCACCTCGAACCCCGAGGGCGCCGAGGTGCAGCACGCGGTGCGTTCCGACGGCTCGACGATCGCCGCGACGATGCTCGGTCACCTGCGGGCCGAGAACGCCGGCGCGGCCCCCATGGGCTCCTTCGGCGCGGTCGTGGGCGCGACGCTGGGCGGTTCCGCCGGCGCGGCGCGAGCGGATCTGGCCATCAACGGTCCGCTTCTCGCCCCCGGGATCGGTGCCCAGGGCGCCACGGCCGCCGACCTGCCGAAGGTCTTCGGCGCGGCCGTCCGGGACGTCGTCCCGAACGTCAGCCGCGGGGTGCTGCGGCACGGCCCCGACGTGGCGGCGCTGCGCGAGAGCGCCGCCCGCTTCGCCGACGAGGTGCGGGCGGCGGTGGCGGGCTAGCACGTCCCACCTCGGCCACGGCGGCGCGATGCTGCCGAACCCGGAGGAGCGCCGAGAGAAAATTGTCGGTCATTATGTCCGGAAAAGTCCTGGTCGAGCGAGTCTGACCAGGACTTTTCGCTTGTTCTCGCTGACTGGAGCGGCATCGGCCGCTAGTCTCCGACGAGAGCGAACGTGCAAGCGCGTTGCTCGTTGCTCCCCAGGTGTGGGCCGACTAGGTTCCTCACCGGTCCGTATCCGACAGTTCGACATCCGAGGTGACGTAGGCGTGGCTCTTCCGCCCCTTACCCCTGAACAGCGCGCAGCCGCGCTCGAAAAGGCCGCCGCGGCTCGCCGGGAGCGCGCCGAGGTCAAGAATCGGCTCAAGCACTCCGGCGCCTCTCTGCACGACGTGATCGAGCAGGGCCAGAAGAACGAAGTCATCGGCAAGATGAAGGTCAGTGCCCTCCTGGAGAGCCTCCCCGGGGTGGGCAAGGTCCGTGCCAAGCAGATCATGGAGCGCCTGGGGATCTCCGAGAGCCGCCGCGTGCGCGGCCTCGGCTCGAACCAGATCGCCGCTCTGGAGCGCGAGTTCGGCAGCAAGGCCGCCTGACGGCGGTGTGCCTGTCTCTTATACACATCTTATAAGAGACAGCTCCCGCGAACCGGGATAATCGCTGCATGAGTACTGCAGTCTCCCGGGGGACGACCCCCGAGTCCCCGGCCAGACGACCCCGGCTGACCGTGCTCTCCGGCCCCTCCGGAGTCGGCAAGAGCACGGTCGTCGCCCACATGCGCAAGGCCCACCCCGAGGTCTGGCTCTCGGTCTCCTGCACCACCCGCAAGCCGCGACCCGGCGAGCGGGAGGGGGTCCAGTACTTCTTCGTGGACGACGAGCAGTTCGACAAGCTCATCGCCAACGGCGAGCTGCTGGAGTGGGCCGAGTTCGCCGGCAACCGCTACGGCACGCCGCGCCGGGCCGTCCTCGACCGCCTGGAGGCGGGCGAGCCGGTGCTGCTGGAGATCGACCTCCAGGGCGCCCGGCAGGTCCGTGAGACCATGCCGGAGGCCCAGCTGGTCTTCCTCGCGCCGCCGAGCTGGGACGAGCTGGTCCGCCGGCTCACCGGCCGGGGCACCGAGTCGCCCGAGGTCATCGAGCGCCGGCTGGCCGCCGCCAAGGTCGAGCTGGCGGCGGAGTCCGAGTTCGACACCACGCTCGTCAACACCTCCGTCGAGGACGTCGCGCGTGAGCTGCTAGCCTTGCTTCGCTGAACATCTTTCTTCACCCCCCTTCGGAAGGCAGAGAGTGTCCTCTTCCATCACCGCGCCCGAGGGCATCATCAACCCGCCGATTGATGAGCTGCTCGAGGCGACCGACTCGAAGTACAGCCTCGTGATCTACGCCGCCAAGCGCGCGCGCCAGATCAACGCGTACTACTCGCAGCTCGGCGAGGGCCTGCTGGAGTACGTCGGCCCGCTGGTGGACACCCACGTCCACGAGAAGCCGCTCTCCATCGCGCTTCGCGAGATCAACGCGGGTCTGCTGACCTCCGAGGCCGTCGAGGCCCCGGCGGCGTAAGCACCGGATTTTTCGTCACCAAGGGCCCGGCAGAGCATCTGCCGGGCCCTTGGTGTGTCATAGAGCCGTACGTACGTGCGTACGGGAGTGTGGGGAGAAGCGGAAGCGATGGACAAGCCCAACGTCGTCCTGGGTGTCAGCGGCGGGATCGCCGCCTACAAGGCGTGCGAGCTGCTGCGCCGCCTCACCGAGTCCGGCCACGACGTACGGGTCGTGCCGACCGCGTCCGCGCTGCACTTCGTCGGCGAGGCGACCTGGTCCGCGCTGTCCGGGCACCCGGCCGGCACCGAGGTGTGGGAGAGCGTCCACGAGGTGCCGCACGTGCGGATCGGGCAGCGGGCCGACCTGGTCGTGGTGGCCCCGGCCACCGCCGACATGCTGGCCAAGGCCGCCCACGGCCTCGCGGACGACCTGCTGACCAACACACTGCTGACCGCCCGCTGTCCCGTCGTCTTCGCGCCGGCCATGCACACCGAGATGTGGGAGAACGCCGCCACCCAGGAGAACGTGGCGACCCTGCGCCGACGCGGCGCGATCGTCATCGAGCCCGCCGTCGGCCGGCTGACCGGCGTCGACACGGGCAAGGGGCGGCTGCCGGAGCCGGGCGAGATCTTCGAGGTCTGCCGTCGGGTGCTGGCCCGGGGCGCCGAGGGCGCCGCCGCCGACCTCGCCGGTCGACACGTCGTGGTGAGCGCGGGCGGCACCCGGGAGCCCCTCGACCCCGTCCGGTACCTGGGGAACCGTTCCTCCGGCAAGCAGGGCTACGCCCTGGCCCGTACCGCCGTGGCCCGCGGCGCCCGGGTCACGCTCGTCGCCGCCAACAGCGAGCTGCCCGACCCCGCCGGTGCCGACGTGGTGCACGTGGGCACCGCCGTGCAGCTGCGGGAGGCCGTGCTGAAGGCCGCCGCCGACGCGGACGCCGTGGTGATGGCCGCCGCCGTCGCCGACTTCCGACCCGCCCACTACGCCGAGGGCAAGATCAAGAAGCGGGACGGCGCGGAGCCCGAGCCTGTCGCCCTCGTCCGCAACCCCGACGTCCTCGCCGAGCTGTCCGCCGAGCGCGCCCGCCCCGGCCAGGTCGTCGTCGGCTTCGCCGCCGAGACCGACCACGTCCTGGAGAACGGCCGCGCCAAGCTCGCCCGCAAGGGCTGCGACCTGCTCGTCGTCAACGAGGTGGGGGAGCGCCGGACCTTCGGCTCGGAGACCAACGAGGCCGTCGTGCTCGCTCCCGACGGCACCGAGACCCCGGTCCCGTACGGCCCGAAGGAAGCCCTCGCCGACACCGTGTGGGACCTCGTCGCCCGCCGGCTCGCCTGACGACGCTCCGGACCCGGTCGAGTACATTCCGTACCGCTTCCGTGACGGGAGTCACAGATCGCGTGGGGCGTCATGCGGGACGGGATGTCCGAAGGGCGAGAACGCCGGATAAACTGGCACCGGATCCGAGTCGAGCGCAGCTCTCGGCCGGATCTGTCAATGATCAGCCAGCAGCCGCTGCAACCCCAGGGAGCATTGTGTCCCGTCGCCTTTTCACCTCGGAGTCCGTGACCGAGGGGCACCCCGACAAGATCGCTGACCAGATCAGCGACTCCATCCTCGACGCCCTCCTCAAGGAGGACCCGACCTCTCGGGTCGCCGTCGAGACCCTCATCACCACCGGCCTGGTGCACGTCGCCGGTGAGGTGACCACGAAGGCCTACGCGCCGATCGCCTCGCTCGTACGCAACAAGATCCTCGAGATCGGCTACGACTCCTCCAAGAAGGGCTTCGACGGCGCTTCCTGCGGCGTCTCGGTCTCCATCGGCGCCCAGTCGCCGGACATCGCGCAGGGCGTCGACGCGGCCTACGAGGCCCGCGTCGAGGGCGACGAGGACGAGCTCGACAAGCAGGGCGCGGGCGACCAGGGGCTGATGTTCGGCTACGCCTGCGACGAGACCCCGAACCTGATGCCGCTGCCGATCGAGCTCGCGCACCGGCTCTCCCGCCGCCTGTCGGAGGTCCGCAAGAACGGGACCATCCCCTACCTGCGCCCCGACGGCAAGACCCAGGTCACCATCGAGTACGACGGCAACAAGGCCGTCCGCCTCGACACCGTCGTCATCTCCTCGCAGCACGCGAGCGACATCGACCTCGACTCGCTGCTGGCGCCCGACATCCGCGAGTTCGTCGTCGAGCACGTCCTCAAGCAGCTCGTCGAGGACGGCATCAAGCTCGACACCGACGGCTACCGCCTCCTGGTGAACCCCACCGGCCGCTTCGAGATCGGCGGCCCCATGGGCGACGCCGGCCTCACCGGCCGCAAGATCATCATCGACACCTACGGCGGCATGGCCCGTCACGGCGGCGGCGCCTTCTCCGGCAAGGACCCGTCCAAGGTCGACCGCTCGGCCGCCTACGCGATGCGCTGGGTCGCCAAGAACGTCGTCGCCGCGGGCCTGGCCGCCCGCTGCGAGGTCCAGGTCGCCTACGCCATCGGCAAGGCCGAGCCGGTGGGCCTGTTCGTCGAGACCTTCGGCACGAACACGGTCGACACCGACAAGATCGAGAACGCCATCGCCGAGGTCTTCGACCTCCGCCCGGCCGCGATCATCCGCGACCTCGACCTGCTCCGCCCGATCTACGCCCAGACGGCCGCCTACGGCCACTTCGGCCGCGAGCTGCCCGACTTCACGTGGGAGCGCACCGACCGCGTGGACGCCCTGCGCAAGGCCGCGGGGCTGTAAGGCTCCCGCGCCCTCCGGCTCCTTCGAAGGCGCCCCCGCCCGAGTGGTGGGGGCGCCTTCCGTTGTCAGTGCCCTCTGGTAGGACTGGAGCCGTGAGCAGCGAGAACGGGCGACCGGAGCGGGACAGGGGAGAGGCTCCCGTGGCGGAGCAGCTCGCGTTCATCCGGGAGAGCGTGCGCAAGGCCAAGGTGCCGCGGGCCAAGCCGCGGACGTGGCGGGGGGCCGAGCTGGCCAAGGAGCTGCCCGTCGCGCGGGTGCTGGTGGACAAGGGGCCCGTCCACCTCGACCGGCTGTGGGACTACGCCGTGCCCGCCGAGCTCGACGCCGACGCCCGCCCCGGGGTGCGGGTGCGGGTGCGCTTCGGCGCCGGCACGCGCAATGTGCGGGGCGGGCGCCGGGAGGGGGGCGGGCTGCTCGACGGGTTCATCGTCGAGCGCGTCGCCGAGTCGGAGTACGGGGGGCCGCTCGCCGCGCTCGCCCAGGTGCTCTCGCCCGAGCCCGTGCTGGGCCCCGGCCTGCTGGAGCTGTGCCGGGCCGTCGCCGACCGGTACGCCGGCTCGCTCGCCGACGTGCTGCAGCTGGCCGTGCCGCCCCGGCACGCCCGGATCGAGGCCGAGCCGTCGGCCGGACCGCTGCCGCCGCCGGCCGCGCCGGACCCGGGCAGCTGGACGCGGTATCCGACGGGGCCCGCGTATCTCGACGCCGTCGCCCGGGGCGACTGCCCGCGCGCGGTGTGGACCGCGCTGCCCGGGCCGCACTGGGCCGGCGAGCTGGCCCGGGCCGCCGCGGCCGCGCTGGCCTCCGGGCGCGGTGCGCTGGTCGTCGTGCCGGACGGCCGGGCCGCGGCCCGGGTCGACGCCGCCCTCGGCGAGCTGCTCGGCCCCGGCCGCCACGTGCTGCTGACCGCCGACACGGGCCCGGAGGAGCGGTACCGCCGCTGGCTGGCGGTCAGCCGGGGCGCGGTGCGGGCCGTCGTCGGCACCCGGGCCGCGATGTTCGCGCCCGTACGGAACCTGGGCCTCGCGGCGATCTGGGACGACGGCGACTCCAGCCACAGCGAGCCGCACGCCCCCCAGCCGCACGCCCGCGAGGTGCTGCTGCTGCGCGCCGCCCGGGAGAAGGCGGCCTTCCTCCTCGGCGGCTTCGGCTGCACGGTGGAGGCCGCGCAGCTCGTCGACACCGGCTGGGCCCTGCCGCTGGCCGCCGCCCGCGACCGGGTGCGGGCCGTGGCCCCCCGGGTCCGCACGGTGGAGGAGGCCGACGAGGCCCGCGACGCGGCCGCCCGCGCCGCGCGCCTGCCCACGGTCGCCTGGGAAGTGGCCCGCGAGGGGCTCAAGCACGGGCCGGTGCTCGTACAGGTGCCCCGCCGGGGCTACGTGCCCCGCCTGTCCTGCGAGCGGTGCCGCGAGCCGGCCCGCTGCGCGCACTGCGCGGGCCCGCTCGAGGCCCGCGGCGAGGGCGACGCCGGGCAACTGCACTGCGGGTGGTGCGGCCAGGAGGCGCGCGACTGGCACTGCGGCGAGTGCGGCGGGTTCCGGCTGCGCGCCCGGGTCGTGGGGGCGCGGCGCACTGCGGAGGAGCTGGGCCGGGCGTTCCCCGCCGTGCCCGTGCGCACCTCCGGGCGCGACCACGTCCTCGACACCGTCCCGGACCGGCCCGCGCTCGTCGTCTCCACGCCCGGCGCCGAGCCCGTCGCCGAGGGTGGCTACGCGGCGGCCCTGCTGCTGGACGGCTGGGCCCTGCTCACCCGCCCCGACCTGCGGGCGGGGGAGGAGGCGCTGCGCCGCTGGCTGGGCGCGGCGGCGCTGGTCCGGGGGCAGGAGGCGGGCGGCACGGTGGTCGTCGTCGCCGAGCCGACGCTGCGGCCGGTGCAGG
>KL569447.1:16225-20912 GCA_000715685.1 Streptomyces lilacinus | reverse complement strand
TGTATAAGAGACAGGCGTGGGGGCGTCGAGGGCGTCCTCGTCGACCCCGCTCACGATCACCTCGGGGGCCAGTCCGGCCTGGCGCAGCAGGCCGAGGCGGGCCGGGGACTGGGAGGCGAGGACGAGGCGGCGTGCGGGGCCGGCGGGGGTGGCGTTCATGACGGCCAGCCTAAAGGGCCGCGGGACTCACGTGCCGAGGACCGCCTGCATGACCTTCTTGGCGATCGGGCCGGCGAGCTTGCCGCCGGAGATCTCGTCGTCCGGCACGCTGTCGTCGGGGTCGACCATGACGGCGACGGCGACGGGCGAGCCGTCGTCGGTCTTGGCGTAGGAGATGAACCAGGCGAGGTTCTTCTGGTCCTTGCCGCGCTCGGCGGTGCCGGTCTTGCCGCCGACGGTGACGCCGTCGATGAGGGCGGCCTTGCCGGTGCCCTTGGTCGCGGTGTCCTCCATCATCTGCTGGATCTTCTTCGCGGTTTCCGCGGAGACCGCCTGGGACATCTGCTCGGGCCGGTGCTTCTCGAGGGTGGAGAGGTCCGGGCCGCGCAGTTCCTCGACCATGTAGGGCTTCATCAGCTTGCCGTCGTTGGCGATGGCCGCCGTCATCATGGCGACCTGCAGCGGGGTGGCGGTGAGGCTGCCCTGGCCGATGCCGGCCATGGCGGTCTGGGACTTGTTGATGTCCTGCGGGAAGGTGGACCTGCTGGCCCGGACCGGGGTGAAGACCTCGTCGTTGAAGCCGAACTTCTGCGCCGTCGCGCGCATCTTGTCCTTGCCGAGGTCGGAGCTGGCCTTGCCGTAGACGGTGTTGCAGGAGTTCTGCATGGCGACGTTGAGCGAGGCGTTGCGGCAGGGGGCGTTGGGGTTCTGGTTGGGCAGCCGGGTCACCGTGCCGGGCATGATCCACGGGTCGGGCGAGTCGGTGGCGGCGTTGATGTCCGTGTAGAGGCCGTTCTCGAGGGCCGCCGCCGCGGTCACGATCTTGAACGTGGAGCCGGGCGGGTACGTCTCGCGGAGCGCCCGGTTGTTCATCGGCTTGTCCGGGTCCTTCTGCAGCGCGTCCCAGGCGGCCTGGTCCTTCTTGCTGTTGCCCGAGAAGACGGACGGGTCGTACGAGGGCGTGGAGGCCAGCGCGAGGATCTTGCCGGTGCGCGGGTCGAGGGCGACGACGGCGCCCTTCTTGTTGCCGAGGCCCTCGTAGGCGGCCTTCTGCGCCTTCGGGTCGATCGTGGTCACGACGTCGCCGCCGCGCGCCTTCCTGCCGCTGAACATGTCGGCGGTGCGCTGCAGGAACAGGCGGTTGTCGGTGCCGTTGAGCAGCTTGTTGTCGACGCCCTCGAGGTAGGAGCTGCCGTAGCTCTGGGAGAAGAAGCCCGTGATCGGGGCGTACATCTTCCCGTCCGTGAACGTCCGCTTGTACTTGAGGTCGCCGTCCGTCTCGACGGACCCGGTGACGGGCTTCCCGCCGACGATGATGTTGCCGCGCGGCTGGGAGAAGCTCGCGATGGCGACGCGCCGGTTCTTCTCGTGGCTCGACAGCTCGTCGCCGCGGACGAACTGCACCCAGGTCGCCCGCACCAGCAGCGCGAGCACGAGTATTCCGGTGAATACCGCTATGTGACGGACGGGCTTGTTCATACTGGGCAGGACGTGAATCGGGCGAATGCGGTTGCGGTCGGGGCAAACCTATGAGTTGTCTGTGACGCACGGTGACGCCGGTGGCGTCAGCGCACCCCCAGCGCCCGTCAGCCCCCCGCGCCCCTCAGCGCAGTCCCAGCACCAGGAACAGCACCACCATCCCCACCGCCAGCACGATCCCGGCCCGCCGGAGCATGGCCTGCGCCTCGCGCAGGTCCTCGGGCGGTTCGTCGGACGGGTCGGACCAGAGCATGACCTCCATGCTCGGCCGGAAACGCGTGCGGCGCCTGAGTACGCGTACTCAGGCGCCGTGGCTCGTCGCGCGGCGGCGCGTGGCTCAGGCGGGCCAGTAGGCGGTCCGCCAGGCCCGCGGCCCCGGGTGCGGGACGCGCCGGGCGGCAGCCAGCCGGGCCGGGCTGGACCACTCGGAGCGGGCGGGGGCGTCCGGCGCGGCGGCCGCGCTCGCCGCCGCGCGCGCTTGGACCACCGCCAGGGCGGCGGCCAGCTCCTCGGGGGTCGGGTTGCCCCGTACGACCTTGATCACGTCGGCGTCCCTTTCCGTTGCGTGTGTTCCGTTGCCTGTTCCGTTGTCTGCGGGCGGCTCTCTCGGCCGCTACAGCGGGATGTTCCCGTGCTTCTTCGGCGGCAGCGTCTCGCGCTTCTCGCGCAGGACGCGCAGCCCGCGCACGATGTGGCGGCGCGTCTCGGAGGGCATGATCACCGCGTCGACGTAGCCGCGCTCGGCGGCGACGTACGGGTTGAGCAGCGTGTCCTCGTAGTCCGCGATGAGCTCGGCACGCAGCTTCTCCTGCTCCTCCGGCGAGGTCGCCGCCGCCAGCGAGCGGCGGTGCAGGATGTTGACCGCGCCCTGGGCGCCCATCACGGCGATCTGGGCCGTGGGCCAGGCCAGGTTGAGGTCCGCACCCAGGTGCTTGGAGCCCATGACGTCGTACGCGCCGCCGAACGCCTTGCGGGTGATCACGGTGATCAGCGGAACCGTGGCTTCCGCGTAGGCGTAGATCAGCTTCGCGCCGCGCCGGATGATGCCGTTGTACTCCTGGTCCGTCCCCGGCAGGAAGCCCGGCACGTCCACGAACGTCAGCACCGGGACGTTGAACGCGTCGCAGGTGCGCACGAAGCGCGCAGCCTTCTCGCTCGCGTTGATGTCCAGGCAGCCCGCGAACTGCATCGGCTGGTTGGCCACCACGCCCACCGGACGGCCCTCGACCCGACCGAAACCCGTGATGATGTTCGGCGCGAACAGCGCCTGCGTCTCCAGGAACTCGCCCTCGTCCAGCACGTGCTCGATCGCGGTGTGCATGTCGTAGGGCTGGTTCGCCGAGTCCGGGATGAGGACGTCGAGCTCCCGGTCGGTGTCCGACACCTCCAGGTCCGCCTCCTCCGGGAAGGCGGGTGGCTCGGCGAGGTTGTTCGACGGCAGGTACGACAGCAGCGCCTTGACGTACTCGATGGCGTCCTTCTCGTCGCCCGCCATGTGGTGCGCCACGCCCGAGGTGGTGTTGTGCGTCCGCGCGCCGCCCAGCTCCTCGAAGCCGACGTCCTCGCCCGTCACCGTCTTGATCACGTCGGGGCCGGTGATGAACATGTGCGAGGTCTGGTCGACCATCACCGTGAAGTCCGTGATCGCCGGCGAGTACACGGCACCGCCCGCGCACGGCCCCACGATCAGCGAGATCTGCGGAATGACACCCGACCCGTGGACGTTTCGCCGGAAGATCTCGGCAAACAGTCCGAGCGCGACGACGCCCTCCTGGATGCGCGCGCCGCCGCCGTCGTTGATCCCCACGATCGGGCAGCCGGTCTTGAGGGCGAAGTCCATCACCTTGACGATCTTCTCGCCGTAGACCTCGCCCAGCGAGCCGCCGAAGATGGTGAAGTCCTGCGAGTAGACGCACACGGTCCGACCGTCCACCGTGCCGTAGCCGGTGACGACGCCGTCGCCGTACGGGCGGTTCGCGTCGATGCCGAAGTTCGTCGAACGGTGCCGGGCGAACTCGTCGAGCTCCACGAACGAGCCCTCGTCCAGCAGCAGATCGATCCGCTCGCGCGCCGTCAGCTTGCCCTTGGCGTGCTGCTTCTCCACCGCCCGCGCGGAGCCGGCGTGCGTCGCCTCCTCGATCCGGCGCTGCAGGTCCGCGAGCTTGCCCGCGGTGGTGTGGATGTCGAATCCGTTGGCTTCTGGCTCGGACACGGGATGCGGCTCCTGCTCGTCCAGAGGTGTGGGTTACCGGTTCGTAGCGTAGCCGCGCGGGTGCACGCCGGCAGTGCGTCTTTGGCCACACCGATTGGTCCCCGCTCGCCTCCTATGGTGGCTCTTATGACGCCTTCCGACGCCCCCGGCGGCCGCTGGTCCGACCTGGACCGCCCCCCGCTCAACGCCGCCGCCCTGCGCCGCGCGCTGCTGCGCCCCGGCGCGCTGTGGACCTCCCTCGACATCGTCCCCCGCACCGGGTCGACCAACACCGACCTCGTCGACGCCGGCGGCGCCGAAGGAGCCGTCCTCGTCGCCGAGGAGCAGTCCGCCGGCCGCGGCCGCCTGGACCGCACCTGGTCGGCACCGCCGCGTTCGGGCCTCTTCTTCTCCGTCCGCCTCACCCCCGGCCCCGGCGTGCCCGCCGAGCGCTGGGGCTGGCTCCCCCTGCTCGCCGGCGTCGCCACCGCCACCGCCCTCGCCCGGGCCGCCGGCGTCGACACCGCCCTGAAGTGGCCGAACGACCTGCTCGTCACCGTCGACGGCCAGGAGCGCAAGACCGGCGGCATCCTCGCCGAGCTCGCCGGCGACAGCGTCGTCCTCGGCATCGGCCTCAACGTCTCCCTGCGCGCCGACGAGCTCCCGGTGCCCGCCGCCGGCTCCCTGGCCCTCGCGGGGGCCAAGGTGCTCGACCGCGACACGATCCTCCGCGCCGTCCTGCGCTCCCTGGAGGACTGGTACGAGGAGTGGCGCGCCGCCGGCGGCGACCCCGCCGCCTGCCGTTTGCAGGAGGCCTACGCCGCCGGGTGCGCCACCCTCGGCCTGTCTCTTATACAC
>KL569447.1:14627-16033 GCA_000715685.1 Streptomyces lilacinus | reverse complement strand
GGCCTACGCCGCCGGGTGCGCCACCCTCGGCCGTACGGTTCGCGCCGAACTGCCCGGCGGGAGCGAGCTGGTCGGCGAGGCCGTGGCGATCGACGGCGACGGTCGACTGGTGCTGGCCACGGCCGACGGCGTGCAGGAACCGGTGGGCGCGGGCGACATCATCCATTTGCGGCCCGCGGCGAGCTAAACGTCGTAAAGAGTGAGCACTGGGCCGTGGGGAGAGTGAGCTACGGCACACCTGACGTATCGTTGTGCGCGGAACCCAAGCGAGCAGCGATCGGCAGGGCAGTGCGCACGGATCGGACAGGGGGCGGTCGGTGACCGCCGACGGTGGGGGCACCTCCCGTGCCGTCAAGGCCACGGGGGAGGACGGTGCTGCGCACGGGGACGCCGCGCCCCAGGAGGTCGAGGAGGAGCCCGGCGACGAGGGCGGAGACCCCCTCGCCCTCCGCCTGGAGGCCCTCATCCTCGGCGCCGAGCGCCGCTACACCCCCTTCCAGGCCGCCCGCGCCGCCGGCGTCTCCATGGACCTCGCCGCCCGCTTCTGGCGCGCCATGGGCTTCGCCGACATCGGCCAGGCCAAGGCGCTGACGGAGGCGGACGTGCTGGCCCTGCGCCGGCTGGCGGGCCTGGTCGAGGCGGGCCTGCTCAGCGAGCCCATGGCCGTCCAGGTGGCCCGCTCCACCGGGCAGACCACCGCCCGGCTCGCCGACTGGCAGATCGACTCCTTCCTGGAGGGCCTGACCGAGCCTCAGGAGGGCATGAGCCGCACCGAGATCACGTATCCGCTGGTCGAGCTGCTCCTGCCCGAGCTGGAGGAGTTCCTCGTCTACGTCTGGCGCCGGCAGCTCGCCGCCGCCACCGGCCGCGTCGTCCAGGCGGCCGACGACGCCGAGATGGTCGACCGGCGCCTCGCCGTGGGCTTCGCCGACCTCGTCGGCTTCACCCGGCTGACGCGGCGCCTCGAGGAGGAGGAGCTCGGCGAGCTCGTCGAGGCCTTCGAGACGACCGCGGCCGACCTGGTGGCCGCGCACGGCGGACGGCTGATCAAGACGCTCGGCGACGAGGTCCTCTTCGCCGCGGACGACGCGGGAACGGCCGCCGAGATCGGGCTGCGGCTGATCGAGACGCTCACGAACGACGAGACGATGCCGGAGCTGCGGGTCGGGATCGCCTTCGGGACGGTCACGACGCGGATGGGCGACGTGTTCGGTACGACCGTGAACCTCGCGAGCCGGCTCACGTCGATAGCGCCGAAGGACGCGGTGCTGGTCGACGGCGCGCTCGCGGAGGAGCTGGCGCGGGCGGGGGACGCGCCGAAGTCGGAGGCGGAGGTCCCGGAGGGGGAGCGGGAACGGTATCGGTTCTGTCTCTTATACACATCTCTGATGGCGCGAGGGAGGCGT
>KL569447.1:12115-14382 GCA_000715685.1 Streptomyces lilacinus | reverse complement strand
CAGCCGATGTGGCAGCGGCCGGTGCGGGGGTTGGGGGTCGTGGAGCCGTGGCTTCTCACGCGGCGCGCGTGACGGCTCGCGCCTTCGGCGCGGGATTTCGCCCACCCACCCACCCGATCACCCGGAACCGCAGCCCACAGGTACAGCCGCAGCTATAGCCCCTCGCGGTCGCGCCCGGCATGATCGGGGGCACAGGTGTGCCGAGATCGGAAGGGTGAGCCAAGCGTGAGCGAAGAGCGCTTCGGAGAGTGGGTCGCGATCCGCCGACACGAGGGCGGTCACGTCGCCGAACTCGTCCTGGACCGGCCCAAGGCCATGAACGCCGTCTCCACCGAAATGGGCCGCCGCATCGGCGAGGCCACCGCCGCCCTGCTCGCCGACCGCGACGTACGGGTCGTCGTGCTCACCTCCACCAGCGAGCGCGCCTTCTGCGTCGGCGCCGACCTCAAGGAGCGCAACTCCTTCAGCGACGCCGACCTCGTCCGCCAGCGCCCGCACGCCCGCGCCTGTTACACCGGCGTCCTCGAGCTGCCCGTGCCCACCATCGCCGCCGTGCACGGCTTCGCCCTGGGCGGCGGCTACGAGCTCGCCCTCTCCTGCGACCTCATCGTCGCCGACCGCACCGCCGTCGTCGGCCTGCCCGAGGTGTCCGTGGGTGTCATCCCGGGCGGTGGCGGCACCCAGCTCCTGCCCCGTCGCGTCGGGGCCGCCCGCGCGGCCGAGCTGATCTTCAGTGCGCGCCGGGTGGAGGCCGCCGAGGCCCGCGAGTTGGGCCTCGTCGACCAGCTCGTCGACGAGGGCCGCGACCGCGACGAGGCGCTTGCCCTCGCGGCCCGTATCGCCCGCAACTCGCCGGTCGGCCTGCGCGCCGCGAAGCGGGCGCTGCGCCTGGGTCACGGGCTGGACCTGCGGGCCGGCCTCGAGGTCGAGGACGCCGCGTGGCGCTCGGTGGCCTTCTCCGGCGACCGCGCGGAGGGCGTGGCGGCCTTCAACGAGAAGCGGACGCCCGACTGGCCGGGGGAGTGAGGGGAGGGGCCCCTGCCCCTTGTGGGCTTTGTGGCCCTTGTAGCCCTTGTGGCGCGGAATGAGCCCGACGTTCTTACGCTGGAGTGCGGGATCGGGTTCGGAAATGTGAGGCACGGTGGCTGCTGCCGGGGAGTGCGACGACCGCCTGCGCGCCGTGGTGGAACTGGCGCAGGCGATGGCGGCGGCGCCCACCCCCCTCGAGAGCGTCGAGGCCGCGGCGGACGGCGCGCGCCGCGCGCTGGGCGGTACGTTCGCGGCGATCTCGGTGTGGGAGCGGGAGAGCGGCCGGTTGCGCGTCCTGGTGAACGCCGGGGAGCTGGCGGAGGGGGAGGAACGTTTCCCCGGGGACGAGTCGTACCCGGTCGACGTCTTCCCGGAGATCGCGGAGTTTCTGCACGAGCGGTGGGTGGGCGGGCAGCCGCACGCGTGGGTGGAGACGGCGCGGGCGGTCGACGAGGACTCCCGCGACGACTCGCGGCGCGTCGCCGCCCTGCGGCGGCGGGGGCGCGGCTGCTGCGTCGTCGCGCCGATCGTGCTGCACGGGCGTGCGTGGGGCGAGCTCTACGTGGCGCGGTCGGTGCGGGCACCGGTGTTCGGGACGGCGGACGCGGAGTTCGCGACCGTGCTGGCGGCGGTCGCCGCGTCCGGCATCGCCCAGACCGAGCGCCTCGAGGAGGTGCGCCGGCTCGCCTTCACGGACCCGCTGACGGGCCTGGCCAACCGCAGGGCGGTCGACGCCCGGCTCGACGAGGCGGTGGAGCGGCACCTGGCGGACGGCACGGTGGTGAGCCTGCTGGTGTGCGACCTCAACGGCCTGAAGCGGGTGAACGACACGCTGGGGCACGCGGTGGGGGACCGGCTGCTGGAGCGGTTCGGGTCGGTGCTGTCGCTGTGCGGGGCGAAGCTGCCGGGTGCGCTGGCGGCGCGGCTGGGGGGTGACGAGTTCTGCCTGCTGACGGTGGGTCCGTCCGCGGACGAGGTGGTGCGGGTCGGGGAGGAACTGTGCCGACGGGCGGGCGAGTTGGAGCTGGGCGAGGGCGTGGCGTGCGGCATCGCGTCGACGGGTGACCCGATCGGGGCCGTGCGGTCGGCACGGCGGCTGTTCCGGCTGGCGGACGCGGCGCAGTACCGGGCGAAGGCGGCCCGGTCGGCGAAGCCGGTGGTGGCGGGCCGCGAGGGCGGCCGGGGCCGGCTGGACCCGGTGGTGCGCCTGGCCGACCGAGAGGCAGAGCTGCCGGCGG
>KL569447.1:3404-11812 GCA_000715685.1 Streptomyces lilacinus | reverse complement strand
GCGCCGCCGCTTCCGCGGCCGGGGCGGGCCTGCGTGACGGTTCCGGGTGATCGGGTGATCGGGTGATCGGGTGGGCGGGTGGGCGGCATGCACCCGCATCCACCAGCGTTGAAACTGCCACAAGGGCGACTAGTGACAGGTCGCGATTCAGTCTCTAGGGTGCCTGAATATGGATATGCACACTGTGGTGGTGGGAACGTCCGGGACAACCGCGCAAGACGTGCTCGCCGTGGCCCGCGGCAACGCCCGGATCGTCGTGTCGGAAGAGGCCCTCGCGGCGGTCGCCGCCGCGCGGCAGGTGATCGACGACCTGGCCGCCAAGCCCGACCCCGTCTACGGCGTCTCCACCGGTTTCGGCGCCCTCGCCGTCCGCCACATCAGCCCCGACCTGCGCACGCAGCTGCAGCGCAACATCGTCCGCTCGCACGCCGCCGGCATGGGCCCGCGCGTGGAGCGCGAGGTCGTGCGGGCGCTGATGTTCCTGCGCCTGAAGACGGTCGCGTCGGGCCACACCGGCGTACGGCCCCTCGTCGTGGAGACGATGGCCGCGATCCTGAACGCCGGCATCACCCCGGTCGTGCACGAGTACGGGTCGCTGGGCTGCTCCGGCGACCTCGCCCCGCTGTCGCACTGTGCGCTCACCCTCATGGGCGAGGGCGACGCGGAGGGCCCCGACGGTGTCGTGCGGCCGGCCGCGCAGCTGCTCGCCGAGCACGGGATCGAGCCCGTGGAGCTGCGGGAGAAGGAGGGGCTCGCCCTCCTCAACGGCACCGACGGCATGCTCGGCATGCTGGTCATGGCCTGCTCCGACCTCGCCCGGCTGATCACCTCGGCCGACATCACCGCCGCGCTGTCGCTGGAGGCGCTGCTGGGCTCGGAGAAGGTGCTCGCGCCGGAGCTGCACACGATCCGGCCGCACCCCGGGCAGGGGGCCAGCGCTGCCAACATGCTCAAGGTCCTGGCCGGTTCCGGGCTCACCGGGCACCACCAGGACGACGCGCCGCGGGTGCAGGACGCGTACTCGATCCGCTGCGCGCCGCAGGTCGCGGGCGCGGGGCGGGACACGCTCGCGCACGCCCGCCTGGTGGCGGACCGGGAGCTGGCCGCCGCGGTCGACAACCCGGTCGTGCTGGCCGACGGGCGCGTGGAGTCCAACGGCAACTTCCACGGCGCCCCCGTCGCGTACGTCCTGGACTTCCTCGCGATCGCCGCCGCCGACCTGGCGTCCATCGCCGAGCGCCGCACCGACCGGCTGCTGGACAAGAACCGCTCGCACGGCCTGCCGGCCTTCCTGGCCGGGGACGCGGGCGTCGACTCCGGGCTGATGATCGCCCAGTACACGCAGGCGGCCCTGGTCAGCGAGATGAAGCGGCTGGCCGTGCCGGCGTCCGTGGACTCGATCCCGTCCTCGGCGATGCAGGAGGACCACGTCTCCATGGGCTGGTCGGCGGCGCGCAAGCTGCGTACGGCCCTGGACGCGCTGACCAAGGTGGTCGCGGTGGAGCTGGTCGCGGCGACCCGGGCGATCGAGCTGCGGGGCGGCCTGGACCCGGCGCCGGCGACGCGGGCGGTGCTCGCGGCGGTGCGCGGGGCGGGCGTGGAGGGCCCGGGCGAGGACCGGTTCCTGGCCCCCGACCTGGCGGCGGCCGAGGCGTTCGTCCGGGCCGGGAAGCTGGTCGAGGCGGTCGAGCCGGTGACGGGCCCGCTGGCCTGACCTGCGGCAGTACGGGCTGGGCTACGGACGGCGCTACGGACGGGTGGCGGTGCGCGAGGCGCGCACCGCGCCCGTGACCAGCGCGCCGCCCGCCGCGACGAACGCGACGCCGCCGAAGAGGTACGGGGTGGTGTCCGGGCCACCGGTGTCGGCGAGTGCCAGTTCGTCGACGGCGGGTGACTGCCGCTGCGTCACGACGGTGTGCAGCGGCGGCTGATGCTCGGGCGTGGCGTCGGCGGTCGGCACGAACCACAGCGCGCACAGCACCGTCCCGGCGGCGACGGCGGTCAGCAGGGGGCGGCGTGTGGTCACGAATGAATCTCCCTCGTGGTCACGGAGATTGGGGACGCTGACAGGATGTTAGTGATACCGGTGCCGGTGGGAAAGCCGCGTGCGTCATCGGTCCCCGTATCAGCACTTCCGCCCCTTATCAAGACCCCGGTTGCGTTTCCCACCCCCCGAGGGGCTTTACTGGCGTGGTCTTCCCCACAAATCGCCGAGCCGTGGAACGGCTGGGGCGTGGCAGGCGTTCTCCCAGTAGTAGCCGGGATACGTGTAGCCCCACGAGCCCCACGACCGGCTCGGGGGATTCCGGGGTCCAGGAGCAATGGAGAAGCTAGTGATGACGTACGGCAAGCGCCGCAAGGGCCTCGTGGCCGCGGCCGCTGTGCTCGGCGGTGTGCTGACTCTGGCCGCGTGCGGGGGCGACGGCGACGACGCCAAGGGCGGCGGTGACGACAAGGCGGCGTCGCAGGGCCAGGTCGACGCCGCGGCCGCGAAGGACGCCTCCAAGGCGCATGTCAAGATCACGCCGAAGGGCGGCACCACCAACGCCGGCATCACGACCGACGCCGTCCAGGTCACCGTCAGCGACGGTGAGCTCACGAGCGTCAAGATGACGACGGAGAAGGGCACTCCCGTCGAGGGTTCAATATCTTCGGACAAGAAGGCCTGGAAGCCGAACAAGCCGCTCGAGCGTTCGACCAAGTACAAGGTCGTCGCCGAGGCCAAGGACGAGAAGGGCCGCAAGGCCACCGAGAACTCCTCCTTCTCCACGGTCTCCCCCGAGAACAGCTTCGTCGGCTCCTTCACGCCGGAGGACGGCTCCACCGTCGGCGTGGGCATGCCGGTGTCGATCACCTTCGACAAGCCCATCAAGGACCGCAAGGCCGTCCAGTCCCACCTGGAGGTCACCAGCAGCAGCGGCCAGAAGGTCGTCGGCCACTGGTTCGGCGAGCAGCGCCTGGACTTCCGTCCCCAGGACTACTGGAAGGCCGGCTCCGACGTCACCCTGAAGATGGACCTCGACGGCGTCGAGGGCGCACCGGGCATCAAGGGTGTCCAGAAGAAGACGATCAGCTTCAAGATCGGCCGCGCCCAGGTCTCCACGGTCGACGCCAAGACCCACCAGATGACCGTCACGCGCGACGGCCAGGTCCTGCGCACCATCCCCATCTCGGCCGGCAGCGCGCAGAACCCGACGTACAACGGCAAGATGGTGATCTCCGAGAAGTTCGTGGAGACCCGGATGGACGGCTCCACCGTGGGCTTCTCCAAGGCCGACGGCAAGGGCGAGTACGACATCAAGGACGTGCCGCACGCCATGCGCCTGTCCACGTCGGGCACGTTCATCCACGGCAACTACTGGGGCAACGGCGTCTTCGGCGTCTCCAACACCAGCCACGGCTGCGTCGGCCTGCAGGACAAGCAGGGCGCGGACGACCCGAACACCCCGGGTGCGTGGTTCTACACCAACTCGATGCTGGGCGACGTCGTCGAGGTGAAGAACTCCAACGACAAGACGATCGCCCCGGACAACGGCCTCAACGGCTGGAACATGGACTGGGCGACGTGGGTCGCGGGCAGCGCGACGGGCGCGTGACAGTCGCCTGACACGGTGCAAGGGGCCCTGCCGGCGGAGACATCCGCGGGCAGGGCCCCTCGTCGTGGTCCCGGTGACCGCCGCGGGCCGGGGCGTCACGTGCGGTCGGTGAGCCGCAGGAGCAGCCGGCGGGGGTAGAGGATGCCCGCCATGGGCGCGGGACGGGCGTCGGTGCGGGGTGTGCAACTGATGTCCCACCTGCCCGCGATGGTGGACAGGGCCAGGACGGCCTCGGTCATCGCGTACGTGTCCCCGATGCATTTGCGCGCCCCGCTCCCGAAGGCGACGAAGGATCCGCGGGGCAGCTCGCCGGAGCGCTCCGGCAGCCACCGGTCCGGGTCGAACCGCTCGGCCTCGTGGTGGGTGTCGGATCGACGGTGCACGACGGGGGGACTGAAGACGACGGTGGTGCCGGCCGGCAGGACCCGTCCGGCCAGTTTCGCCTCGGCCGTGGTGGCCCGGGTGATCAGCCAGCCGGGCGGGTAGAGGCGCAGCGTCTCGGTGACCACGCGGCCGGCACAGGGCAGGTGGGGCAGGTCGGCGGACCGGCTGGGGCGACCGCCGTGGACCGCGTCCGCCTCCTCCTGGAGCCGGCGGGCGACCTCGGGATGGCGGGCGACCAGGCACAGGGCCCAGGACAGGACCGCGGCCACGCTCTCCGATCCGGCCAGCAGCATGACGATGACCTGGTCCTGGATCTCGCCGTCGTCGAAGCCCACGGAACCGCCGCCCTCGCCGTCGGTGTCCTCCCGAGCGGCGATCAGCATGGACAGGAGGTCCCCGTGGTCCTCACCGCCGCGCCGGTAGCGGGTGATCAGCTCTTCCACGGTGGCGCGGACGAAGGCGAGGGCCCGGTCGTAGCGGCGGTTCACGGGCAGGGGCAGCCGCTGCACGAACTGGGGCGTGAACATGCGCTGGACGACCTGGCCGAGCGCCGTCTGGAAGGCCTGCTGCAGCCGGTCGGCGGTCGGCGGGTCGATGTGGGCCGAGAAGAGGTTGCGCATGACCGTGCGCAACGCGAAGCGGTAGAGCACGGGGAACGCGTCGACGACCTGACCGTGGCGCCACGGCTCCGTCAGGGCGTCGATCTCCCGCTCGATGGTGTCGCCGTACCGTTCGAGGCGGGTGCGGTGGAAGGCGGGCTGGATGAGCCGGCGCTGCCTGCGGTGCTCGGCGTGGGGGCAGTTGGCCAGGCCGTTGCCCAGCACGGACCGGAATCTGTCGAAGAACGGGCCGCCCTTGTCGAAGGTCCGGTCGTCGGTCAGCACCTGCCTCAGCAGTTCCGGGTGGCAGGGCACGTAGGCGGGGGTGGGGCCGAGGCGGATCTCGACGAGGTCGCCGTACGCGGGCAGCGACTCCAGGAACCGCAGCGGGTGACGCGTGAGCGACCAGGCGTGTCCGACGAGGGGCAGGGCTCCGGGCGCGGTGCCCGTCACGTACGGCATGCGGGCCTCCTGACCGCCGTACGGCTCGCGGCGAGCTCCTCCCACCACCAGGCGATCGTGGGAATGCGCGGCGGGGCGAGACTGCCGTCCGACGGCTCCTGGGCCCAGGGGATGGACTCGGCGGTCATGGTCGACGTGCCCGCGGCCTCGTCGTTGTAACGGGGCACGGTCCAGCTGTAGTCGAGGTTTCCGCGTACGAGATGACGGAGCTGCCCGAGATAGCGTTTTCGCTGCTCGTCGGCCCGGAACTCGAGCGTGTCGCACAGTTCGAGGAAGAGACACATGATCCGGTCGTGCAGGCCGACGGTCCGGGAGACGGCCTCCTGGTAGGAGCACCTCTTCTGGTGCGCGAAGATGTGCACCCAGTTGGATTCGAGTGCCTCCTCCCATTCCTCGCGCCCGAAGGAGAAGAGGTCGTTTCCGAGGGTGACCAGCGTGTAAGCGGCCTGCGAGACCGCACGGACTCCGGGAGTCTCCCGTTCGGCGCCGGGCAGGAAGGTGCCCTCGGCCAGCTCGATGAGCGCCATCGCGGCCCGTCCGGCGCGGTCGCGAGGGCCGACGATCGCGTAGTCGGCAAGATCGGGCACCGCGCCGTCCGACCGGTAACCGACGAAGGCCGCGGCGGCGAACCACCACTCGGCGGTCGCGTCCGCCCAGTTCCGTGCCGCCACTGCGGGGAAACCCTCCCTGACCCTGCGGGAGAGGTCCCGGTATCCCTGGATGTAGGGGTCGTCGCCGAAGCGGGCCTCCGGATGGTCCATGACGTGGACGAGCGCCATGAGGACCGGGAGGAGCCGGCCCGGGCGGCGGCTGGACGGGCCCCGGTCGAGGTGGGCGTCGTCGAAGGCGAAGCTGAGGTTGGTCCAGTCGGTCGCGATCTGCAGACCCGCTTCCCGGCCGTCCGGTGCGATGCGGCAGCACCAGTCGGCGGAGCGGCAGGCGATGATGCGGTGACGCTGCGCCCGGTCGTCGCACAACCCCAGGTCGGTCATCCATTCGATGCCCTGGTGGCCGATTTTCTCGCTCAGCGGATGGATGGCGGACGGCAGCGGGCAGTACAGGGGCGGAATTTCGAGGACCGGTTCACCGGCGTACTGGAACGTATGAGCAGCCACACACGCCTCCACGCAGAGTGGTGCAGGACATCGGCCAAATTCGCACGCTCGCTCGGGCAGGCCGAAACTCAGACCAAAGACTGATATGCCTGCCCAGTTGAGGATGTCATTGGCCAACCCAGGTGACAACAAGGCGTTGCGGGTCAGAACGGGGAGTGTCGGGCGAGATGGACGCTGACCGTTGTGCAGTCCGCTGCCCACTGGGAAGGGCGCGTTGACGGTTGGTTTCCGGTCAGGGCAGCCGAGCCAGGGGCCCTTCCGGCGGAAACGTCCGCCGGGAGGGCCCCTTTGCGTGGTGCGACGCGGGATCGGCGTCAGTCGCCGCCGGTGAGGGGGTGCTCAGAGGTTGCAGATGCGGTTTCGCTCCGCGGCCGAGATCACGCACTTGCGGAAGTCCACGTACACGCGCTGCCAGCCCTTCTGCTCGTTGTGGATGTTCACCTGCAGGGTCCTGGTCTCCTGGTGTCGTGGGGATCGTCAGCAGGTCACGGTCTTCTGGTAATGGCCGGTGGCGAACCAGTGGACCATCGTCTGGCCGTTGGCGAGCGTCTTGCAGCCGCTGTCGTCGCCCCACTTGATGATGATCTTTATGCGCATCGGCTTGCCGCATTCGTTCGTCGCGCTGGCGAAGGGGTCGCCGGGGACGTTGCGACCCCGCACGATGCAGGCGGGCGCGGTTCCGCCCTGGGCGGCGGCCGCGGCGCGGGGGGCGTCGCTCGAGGCGGGTGCCGCCTGGGCGGTGCCCGTGGAGCCGAGGACGGCGCCGGCGGCGAGAGCGAGGCCGGCGGAGCCGACGAGGAGACGGCGGGGAGTGAACATGGCGGAGGGGTCCTCTCGTTGAGGCGTTGAGGCGTTTGAGGTCGACCGGGGCCGACGCGGTCGTGATGCCGTGACCACCGTGTCGCCGGGGGCGAGGCCGCCGCCAGCCGCCGCCCCGAAGTGACGACCATGTGGGACGTCCCACCCCGTGACCTGCGCAATCGCGGCTTCTCACGGGACGCGCGGGGACATGGAAAATGGAGGTCCCCCCTCCCGTCCGAAGGAAGAGAGCCCGCCGTGCAGAGCACCGAGTCGCCCCTGGAAACCGTCGCGGGCGCCGTGCGCGGGCTGCGGGCGGTGCGCGGGGACGCGCTCGACGACGCGGTCTACGCCGCCGCGTCCGCCCTGGCCGCCGCCCCCGCCGGCTGGGCGGCCATCAGCGGTGCCGTGGTGCGGCACGCCTCGGCGGCGCTGCGGCGCTGCTGGGAGAACGGCTGGCAGCCCGCCGACGTCGTACGGCTCGTGCGGCGGGAGCTGCCCGCGGCCGAGGCGCGCTTCGCCGCCGACGTCGTCGCCGCCGAGGCCCGGCGGTACGTGCCCGACACGCTCGGCGCCCGCTGGGCCGCGCAGCTGGACGAGCTGGGCGCCGAGGCGTGGTGGGAGACCGACGACACCTTCCTCGACGGCTTCGCGCACCGCGAGCGGCTGAGCCGCTTCGAGACGGCCGCGTGCGCCCTGGGCACGCTGCGGCTGATCGACGGGCTGCCGCGGATCGGCGCGGTCGGGCCGCTGCCGGGCACCGCGGGTCGGCCGCGCGGGGCGGCCGGTGCCGGTGCCGGTTCCGGTGCCGCTGCCGCCGTGGAGCCGCGCATGCTCTCGCGCGTCCGCGCGCTGCTGGCCAAGGCGGAGTCGACGCAGTTCCCGGAGGAGGCGGAGGCGCTGTCCGCCAAGGCGCAGGAGCTCATGGCACGCCACTCCATCGACGAGGCCCTGCTCGCGGCCGGCACGGGCGCGGCCTGCGACGGGCCCGGCGCGTGCCGGATCGGCATCGACGGGCCGTACGAATCGGCGAAGGCGCTGCTGCTGGACGCGGTGGCCGCGGCCAACCACTGCCAGGCGGTGTGGTCGAGCGAGTACGGCTTCTCCACGGTCGTCGGCTTCGACGCCGACCTGGAGCTGGTCGAGCTGCTCTACACCTCGCTCCTCGTGCAGGCCACGACGGCCATGCGGCGGGCCGCCGACGACCACCACGCGCGGGGGCGCTCGCGCCGGACGCGGGACTTCCGCGAGTCGTTCCTGATCGCGTACGCCGGGCGCATCGGGGACCGCCTGTCGGCGGCGGTACGGGACGTGGCGGCGGCCGAGGCGCGGCCGGAGGTGCTGCCGGTGCTGGCGGCGCGGGACGTGGCGGTGGGGGAGACGGCGGGGCGGCTGTTCCCCGAGACGACCTCGCACCGGCTGAAGGGGCGGGACGCGGAGGGGTGGGAGCGGGG
>KL569447.1:867-3086 GCA_000715685.1 Streptomyces lilacinus | reverse complement strand
ATGTGTATAAGAGACAGGGATGCGGCTCGGCTCGGCGCCGGGCGGCGCGACCGCTGACGTTACGGGTGCCGGTCGGTGGATGTGGTGCTCGAAGTATTGACATCCTCCCGGGCCTAAAGGCCGAGGATTTCCGCCTGTTCCCACCGGGTGGGTGGGAGCTTCGGGTGGGTTCCTGCTTCACTGCGCGGTGCGGGCACGGGTGCCCGTCTTACCTGCGCTCCACAGGCTGATACGGCCAGTCCGGCCGCCTTGGCGATGTTGACCGCCGCGTTCACATCCCGGTCCAGGACCGCCCCGCACGCCCCGCACGTCCACTCGCGCACGTACAGGGGCTTGGGGCCGTCCTTGACGCCGCACTGCGAGCACACCTGACTGGTGGGCTCGAAGCGGCCGATCCGGATGAAGGTGCGCCCGTACCGGGCGGCCTTGTACTCCAGCATGCTCACGAACGCCGACCATCCGGCGTCGTGGACGGACTTGGCCAGGCGCGTGCGGGCGAGTCCCTTCACCGCCAGGTCCTCCACGGCGACCGCTTGGTTCTCGCGGATCAGCTTCGTGGAGAGCTGGTGGTGGAAATCGCGGCGCGCGTCGGCGACCCGCGCGTGAGCGCGAGCGACCTTGACCCTGGCCTTGTTCCGGTTGCTGGAGCCCTTGACCTTGCGGGAGAGGGCGCGCTGCGCCTTCTTCAGACGCTTCTCGGCCCGGCGCAGGAAGCGCGGGCTGTCGATCTTCCGGCCGTCGGAGAGGACCGCGAAATGCCCGAGCCCCAGATCGATCCCGGTCTCGGGCGTCGTCTCCGGCAGTACCTCTTCCGGGTGGGTCTCCACGACGAAGCTCGCGAAGTACCGGCCCGCGCTGTCCTTGACCACCGTCACCGTGGACGGCGTCGAGGGCAGTGTCCGCGACCACTTCACCTTCAGGTCGCCGATCTTCGGCAGGCGCAGCTTCTGCCCCGGTGTGATCGACCAGCGGGCGTTGGCGGTGAACCGGACGGCCTGCCGGGTGTCCTTCCGCGACTTGTACCGGGGCGTGCCCATGCGGGGGCGTTTGCCCTTCAAGCCGTCGAAGAAGTTCCGGTACGCGGTGTCCAGGTCGCGGAGGGACTGCTGGAGTACGACGGCCGACACCTCGCCGAGCCACGCCCGCTCGGGCGTCTGCTTGGCGTGGGTGATGAGCTGCTTCGACAGTTCGCCGGTCTTCGGGAAGGGTAGCTCTTCGCTGCGGGCGGTCTCCCGAGCGCGGAGCGCGTCGTTGTAGACCACCCGCGCGCACCCGAACGCCCGGGCCAGCGCCGCACGCTGACCGGTGCTCGGGTACAGGCGGAAGCTGTACCGAAGCTGCATGCGGATCACGCTACACACTTGGTTTATCGGTATCGATGGGAACGTTCGTGCGGGTCGTCACTGTGACTTCCGGATGCATGTTCACTTGGTTTTCGTGACGAAGTACCGGCACTTTCGTCTTCGCCGACCGGCACCTGATGCGCTGCGAGGAGATCATGCGGGCCGTGTGCGGGGACTTCGAAGCCGAACTGGTGCAGTTCAACTGCGAGGCCAACCACGTCCACCTGCTCGTGAACTTCCCGCCGAAGGTCACCGTGTCCAGGCTGGTGAACTCCCTCAAAGGCGTGTCCTCCCGCTCACCACCGGGCTGAAGCCCGGTGCACTACGAATAGACCTGGTAGCGGCCTCCGAGGGCCGCGGCCTCCTCGTCCGTCTCCGGCACGCCCGTCGCCCACGGCGACGCCTCGATCTTCGTCCGTACGACGTCGAATCCGGCGGCCCGCAGCCCGCGGGCGGTGTCCTCCACCGCCTCCCGGACGGCCGGCAGCGTCCCGGACCGGCGCAGCGTGAGCATCGGCTGGCTGGGGACGCGGCCGCGCTCCAGCAGGATGTGGGCGAACTTCAGGCCGTGGCTCGACGCGTACCTCGCGAGTGCCTCGGGCGCGGCGGTCCGTACGGTCAGGTGGGCCTCGAAGTCGCCGTCGAACAGCGCGGGACCGCACCGCGTGGGGACGGTGGTGCTGGATATCACCGCGAAATGATCTCAGAAAGGGCGTGGGCGCCCGGCGTCGCCCGGGCTAGCATCCGGAGGATGGCGAACGAGCCCGACAGACAGGACCAGTTGGGGGACTTGTGCCTGGCGCTGCCGCGGTTGCGCCGGCTGATGCGGGGGCCCGCCTCGCGGGAGCGGCGGGCGCTGCTCGAGCGGGCCGTGCG
>KL569447.1:0-603 GCA_000715685.1 Streptomyces lilacinus | reverse complement strand
GGGGGGGGGGAGCCGCTCGGTGAGCTGCTGGCCCGGCTGGAGATCGCGGACGCCGGGCCCGCGCCCGACCTGCCCAGGGGCCCGACTCCGGGCGGGTTGCCGCCCCGCGTGGACGCCACGCCCGACCGGATCACCGGCTCCTACGTCTGCCCCGCCGGGACGTGCGACCGCGCCGAGTGGCGCAGGGCGGGGCAGGAGCTGCCCGAATGCGGCATCCACGAGCAGGCCCTGCGCTTCGTCGCGGACGGCTGAGGGCGGGGCGGGCCCATGAACGGCTTTCTCGCGGAGCTCGGCAAGCGCGTCGCCGAGCGCTGGGCGGTACTCGTGGTGCTGCCGGGGCTGCTGTTCACAGCGGTCGCCGCCGTGGGCCTGACGCTGCGGCACGCGCACTGGGCCGACGCCGCGCTCCTGTCGCGCAGCCTCGCCGACCTCACCGCTTCGGGCGGCTCCGGCGGCTCCGTACGCACCGCCGTGCTGCTCCTGGGCGTGCTCGCCGCGTCCGTGGGCTCCGCGCTGGTCGCCCGGGCACTGGCGGTGCCCGCCGGGCACGTACTGGCCGGCCGGTGGGCGTACCTGCCCCCGTCCTGGGGCGAGGCCCTGACC
>KL569446.1:33037-35140 GCA_000715685.1 Streptomyces lilacinus | reverse complement strand
CGGGCACAACCCGACAGCGGCGCTGAGCCCCCCGGGGGTGCCCACGGGCTGCGGCGCCCGAGCATTCCGCCGGACCCTTGCCGTGGGGGTTGCCGACCGCGGCGGCGGAGGAGGGATCCCCAGTCCCGCCCCTTCCCGAAACCGGGGCGATGCCCCGGACCCCGGGGCTGGGCGTTTATGCGGAGCGAACGCGCTTCTGCTCCCCTTTTCAGGGCGTCCTCAGACTGTTCTCATCTGAACGGAGCACAGTCATAGGCATGGACAACACCCCGCAGTCGTACCCCGAGCCCCCGGCGTACGCGCCGTACGCACCGGCCTCGCACCGGGCACCGGCACCGGCCCGGCGCCCGGCCGCGCTCCTGGCCGCGTGCGCCCTCGTCGCCGCCGTCGTCGGCGGCGGCTCCGCCGCCCTCGTGGGCGGGCTGGCGGGTGCCGGCAAGGGCGGCGGCACCAGCCAGTCCACCCCCGTGCAGAACGTCTCCGCCAAGGGCACCGGCGTCTCCGCCGTCGCCGGCGCCGTCAGCCCCAGCATCGTCGAGATCAAGGCGGCGACCGGCACCGGCCAGTCCACCGGCTCCGGCGTGATCGTCACCGGCGACGGCGAGGTCGTCACCAACAACCACGTGGTCGCCGGCGCGGACTCCGTCCAGGTCGCCCTCAGCGACGGCACCACGAAGACCGCCAAGGTCGTCGGCACCGACCCCGACAAGGACCTCGCCCTGATCAAGATGCAGGGCGCCAAGGGCCTGAAGGCCGCCACGCTCGGCGACTCCGGCAGGATCCGGGTCGGCGACCAGGTCGTCGCCATCGGCTCCCCCGAGGGCCTGACCGGCACCGTGACCAGCGGCATCGTCTCCGCCCTCAACCGCGACGTCACCGTCTCCAAGGAACAGGGCCAGGGGCAGGGCCAGGACCGCGGCCGGCAGCAGCAGCGCGGCTTCTCGCAGTGGCCCTTCGAATTCGGCGGCAACCAGTACAACGGCGACACCGGCTCCTCCCGGACCACCTACAAGGCCATCCAGACCGACGCCTCGCTCAACCCCGGCAACTCCGGCGGCGCGCTGATCAACATGAGCGGCGAGATCATCGGCATCAATTCGGCCATGTACGCGGCGAGCTCGGCGAACGGCGGCTCGGGCGACTCCGCCGGCAGCGTCGGCCTCGGCTTCGCCATCCCGATCAACACCGTCAAGGCCGACCTCGCGAAGCTGCGCGCCGGCGGCATGCGAGGCTGAGAGCCCTCGTTGTCGCTGTTTACGTGAATCTGTGAGGTAAACCCCGATGAGCCCCGCCGAGCACGGCGACCAGCCCGCCCGCATCCTGATCGTGGACGACGAGCCCGCCGTCCGCGAGGCGCTGCGCCGCAGCCTCGTCTTCGAGGGCTACGACACCGAGCTGGCCGTCGACGGGCTGGACGCGGTCGAGAAGGTCGCGGCGTACGACCCGGAGCTGATCGTGCTCGACGTGCTGATGCCGCGCATGGACGGCCTCACGGCCGCCCGGCGGCTGCGCGCCTCCGGCGTGACCGTGCCGATCCTGATGCTGACCGCCCGCGACACGGTCGGGGACCGTGTGACCGGCCTCGACGCCGGCGCCGACGACTACCTCGTCAAGCCCTTCGAGCTCGACGAGCTGCTGGCCCGCATCCGCGCCCTGCTGCGGCGCAGCTCGTACGCGGCGGCCGCGGCCGCCGCGACCGGCCCCGACGCGCAGACGCTCGCCTTCGCCGACCTGCGGATGAACCTCGCCACGCGCGAGGTGACCCGCGGCGGGCGGCGGGTGGAGCTGACCCGGACGGAGTTCACGCTGCTGGAGCTGTTCCTGGCGCACCCCCGGCAGGTGCTCACGCGGGAGCAGATCCTCAAGTCCGTATGGGGGTTTGAATTCGAGCCGTCGTCCAACTCCTTGGACGTCTACGTGATGTATCTGCGGCGCAAGACCGAGGCCGGGGGAGAGCCGAGGCTGGTGCACACCGTTCGCGGGGTGGGCTACGTCCTGCGGGCGGACGGCCGGGCGGACGGCGGCGGTCCCGAGTGATCGCGAGATTCCGCGTCCTGCCCCTGCGCTCCAGGCTCGCCCTGCTGACGGCCGCCGCCGTGGCGG
>KL569446.1:26727-32754 GCA_000715685.1 Streptomyces lilacinus | reverse complement strand
ATGTGTATAAGAGACAGCTGCGGGGGCGTGCTGGGTCGTCACCAAGGAGCAGCTGGGGCACCAGCGGGACACGACGCTCACCAGCCAGCGCGTCGACGAACGCGCGCTGCAGGCCCTGGTGCGCAGCTGCGGCACCAACCCCTCCGGCCTGCCGCCCGCCCCCGGCTCGTACACCGTCCAGGTCGTCACCGCCGGTGGACTGGTCTGCACGACCCCGGGCAAGGCCACGATCACGGTGAGCGGCGAGGACCTGGCCGTGGCCGAGGGCCGGCTGGAGGACGCGCTGCACGACAGCCGGGCCGCCGACGGCAAGGACATGCGCGTCGCGACGTACCGCAGCGAGCAGCTGCCGAACACGGCGGTCTCCATCGCCCAGCCGCTCGGCGAGATCGACAAGCCGCTCAACGCGCTGGCCGTGGTGCTCGTGCTGACGGCGGGCGTCGGCGTGCTGGCCGCGGCGACGGCCGGCCTCTGGATCGCCCGCGCGGCCCTGCGCCCGGTCGACCGGCTCACGGGCGCCGTCGAGCACATCGCCCGCACCGAGGACCTCGCCGTCCGCATCCCCGTGGAGGGCGAGGACGAGATCGCGCGGCTGTCGCGGTCCTTCAACTCCATGACCGCCGCCCTCGCCTCCTCCCGCGACCGGCAGGCCCAGCTCATCGCCGACGCCGGCCACGAGCTGCGGACGCCCCTGACCTCGCTGCGCACCAACGTCGACCTGCTGGCGAGGAGCGAGGAGACCGGCCGGGCGATTCCGCCGGAGGACAGGAAGGCCCTGCTCGCGAGCGTCAAGGCCCAGATGACCGAGCTCGCCGCCCTCATCGGCGATCTGCAGGAGCTCTCCCGCCCGGACGTCCCGGCGGACGGCACCGGCCCCCTGCAGGTGGTGGCGCTGCACGAGGCCGTCGAGCGGGCCGTCGCCCGGGCCCGCCTGCGGGCCTCCGGCGCCGGCCTGGCGATCGACGCCCTGGTCGACAAGTGGTACGTGCGGGCCGAGCCGGCCGCGCTGGAGCGGGCGGTGGTCAACCTCCTCGACAACGCCGTGAAGTTCAGCCCTGCGGGTGGTGTGATCGAGGTACGACTGGCAAACGGTGAGCTGACCGTTCGTGACCACGGTCCGGGCATTCCCGACGACGAACTTCCGCACGTCTTCGACCGTTTCTGGCGTTCTCCGTCGGCGCGCAGCCTGCCGGGCAGCGGCCTCGGCCTGTCCATCGTGGCCCGTACCGTCCAGCAGGCCGGCGGCACGGTGGCGCTGCGCACGGCGGAGGACGGCGACGGGACCGTGGCGACCGTACGCCTGCCGGGCGCGGCGGTGGAGCCGCCGCCGCTGGGGTGACGTCGGACGTCATTTGCCGTCGCCGAGTGCTACGGCCCGCGCCGACAGATCGGCGCGGATGCCGTCCCTTTCCACCGTGACGTCGCGCAGGCGCAGGCCCTGGTCCTGTGCCTGCGTGGGCAGGCGGAAGGAGAGGGACAGCCGCTCGGCCAGCTCCGGCGGCTGGAGCCGGGTGAGCGAGGCGAGGAACTCGGGGTCGACGCCGAGCTTCTTCAGCAGCCACGGGTGATCGGTGAGCACGTCCACGAGGTTCAGGCGCGTCAGCGCCTCGACGAAGCGGGGCGCGCCCGTCACCTCGTGCAACCGCTCCTCGCTGCGCAGCGCGGCCGCCACGGCCTCCGGGGGTACGCCGAGCCGGGCCGCTATTGCCGGCACCGACAGCATCGCCTTCACCTTCGCGGCGTCCTTGGCGATGCTTTCCGCTGCCTCGCGGTGCAGGACGAGCCGCTTGTCCTTGTCGGACGGGCGGTAGGTCGCGATCCGGGGGATGTCGAGGCTCATGCCCTCGATGTCCGTGCCGATCCCGTCGTCGCCGGTGCGCCGGAGGTGCGCTCTGGCCCGTACGACCAGTTCCTGGCCGGCGATGGTGAGCTTGCCCTTGGCGGCGACGGCGTTGTCCCCGAGATCGCTGAACTTGACCTGCGAGGCGCCCAGTTCGCGGTTCATGTCCTCGAACGAGAGCAGGACGTTCCCGTCGAGTCTGCCGACGACGGCGCCGCGGATGCCGGTGGGGAGGTTCCCCTTTCCGGTGAGCCGGATGTCGCGGGCGCTGACCTGCACCTTCGCGAGCGACACGCGGTCGGCGGCGACGTCGGGGACGGTGACGTCGACCTGGTGCAGGTGCCGGGTCAGCACCTGGGTGAGGAAGGGGAAGCCGCGAATGTCGACTTGTGGCTCGGCGGCCAGGTGCAGGGCCTGTTGCAGCTTCTGCTGCGCCTTCTTCTCGGCGTACATCGCGGCGCAGCGGTCGGCGAGGAGGAGGAAGGCGATGCCGGAGAGGGCGGCGATGAGCAGTTTGGTCGCACGCCGGTACGGGCGGCTGCTGCCTTTACGGCGTCGGCGTCGGCGTCGGCGCCGGTTCCGGTCCCGGTTCCGGGCTGATCGGGGGCCGCGGCGGCGGTGGTTGGGGGGTGACCAGGGTTCGTCCGCGACGATGCGGGCGGGGGTGATGGGGAGATCGGTGAGGGTGTCGGCGGGGTCCGTGGAGGGGTCGGGGTCCGCCAGTGAAGCGAGTTCTTCATAGGGGTTGGGGGGACGGGAAGGTATGCGTGTGGGGATGCGCATCAGCTCATCCCACCACGAGGGAACCCCTCGAACGCAAGAGCTACCCCCAGTAGTAACAGATTATTGGCGGCCGCTCGAACGGGAGTCCTAGCATCAATACGCGCTAGAAGCGGGTCGGTTTCCGGCCGTTGTGCCGGGGTTTTTCGTGGTGGCTGACATTGCCCTCTAGCGTGTGTCCCATGGCACGCGCTCGGGGGAGTCGCGACGATCACGCGACATGTGCGGTGGGGTGGGGCTGGTCGGCCCATGCGACGGCTTTCGGCCATCACCATGTGGGGGTGATGGCCGGGTGGAGCCCGTGTTCTGTGGCTCGTCTCACGCCGCGATGCCGAGCACGCTCGACTTCGTACTGAGCTCGCACCACAGCATCTTGCCGGCCAGCCCAGGGAACGCCTTGTCCACCGACCAGCTGCCCCATGCCTCGGCACACAGCCGCACGATCAACAGCCCGCGCCCGCAGGCCGCCTCGAGGTCGATCTCGGGCACGTTGTGCGTGCCGGGGCGCGTGTGGCGCCGCTCGAAGGCTGTGGGGATGTCCGGGTTCGTGTCCCAGATGCTGATGCGGATGTTGTCCTCGTGCACTTGTCGCAGGCGGATTTCGGCCGGGCCGTCGGAGTAGAGGTATGCGTTCGTGACGAGCTCGCTGACCACGAGCTCGGTCACGTCGGCGAGTTCGTCCATGCCGTGGCTCTCCATCACCCCGCGCAACGTGATCCGCGCGATCCGCGCGGAGCGCGGGTCATGCGGAAGGGTGAGCGAGTAGGACCAGGGGTTCTCCGGCGATACGGTTGCCATGAGTGGCTCCTTGTGGGGAGGTTGTCGCCTTGCCGCGCGGTGTCATTGCCGGTCCGCCCGTTGTCGGGCAGGACGGTGCGCTTCCGCGTTCGCGGCGGGCCGGGGTGCGGTGAGTGGCCTGGCTCACACGGTAGGGGAGCCGCCGTAGGGTTAACACCGCTTCATTCGGAGGGCTACGCATAACCCCTCGTGTGGGTGACAGAGTCGCAAGCCGTGGCGGCCCTACAGTGAGGCCCATGCCAGCGACCCACCCACCCACGCTCAGGCAACGCCGCCTGGGCACCGAGCTGCGCAAGCTCCGCGAGCGTGCGGGACTTTCCTCGACTGCGGCGGCCGCGCGCTTCGGGTTTCAGCAAGCGCGAATGAGCATGATCGAGGCCGGCCGCCATGCGGTGAGTGCCGACCGGGTGCGGGCGATGGCCCGCAGCTACTCGTGCGCGGACGACAAGCTGGCCGACGCCTTGGCCGACATGACGGGCGGGCGCACGCGCGGCTGGTGGGACGAGTATCGGGAGTACCTGCCGGTCGGCTACGCCGACTTGGCCGAGTTGGAGCATCATGCCTATGGAATCCGAGCCTGCCTAGTGATCCACATCCCGGGCCTGCTTCAGACGCCCGATCATGCTCGTGCGGTGTTTCAAAGCGCGGCTCAGCCGATGCGGGCATACGACGTGGAACACCGGCTGTCGCACAGGATGAAGCGGCAGGGTGTCCTGCATCGCGAAAACCCTGTGCCGTACGCCGCGATCATCCACGAGGCCGCTCTGCGTATGGAGTTCGGAGGCTTGGCCACAGTCCGTGGTCAGCTCGAACATCTCATCACGATGAGCGAGATGGACAACATCACCATCCGGGTCGTTCCGTTTGCTGGGGGCGGGACGTTCTCAGGCACGGGGCAGTCGTTCGATTATGTCCTTGGCCCCGTCCCACAGCTCGACACGGTGCAGCTCGACGTGGCCCCGGGTATTCGGTTCGCTGATGCCGACGCCGATTTGGCTACGTACAGGGCTGTCGTCGACCGGATGGAAGAGGCGTCGCTCGATCCGGTCAAGTCGCGAGACTTTATCCACGGCCTGCTACTCAGTGTGTGAAGGGTGAGCAGTGTGCTCAGGTACCACTGGCGTAAGTCCTCCTACAGCGCGAACGCGGCCAACTGCGTCAACGTCGCCATGGGCATCGACGCCAGCATCAGACTCCGCGAGAGTGATGACCCCGGCCTTGTCCTCGTCACCAACGCCGCCTCGCTGGGCGCGCTGATACGGGCCGCCAAGGCGGGACAGCTGCTCACCGGGAGGGGTAGTCGTGACCACGTGGCATAAGGCCAGCTACTGCGGTGATTCTTCGAACTGCCTCAGCCTGGGCGCCGGCGCCCAGGACAACTACTTCGTGCGCGAAAGCGAGACCCCCAACACCGTCCTCGCCGTCACCCCGGCGTCCCTGCGCGCGCTCATACGCGCAACCAAGGCCGGGCGCCTGCCCAGTTGTCGTGTCACGCACAGGTGCCGCACACTCAACGCAGGGGGCCCTGGGGCCAGTTGATCCGCCCGCGCCGGCGCGTGCCGGCAACGGCGGCCGGGGGAAGGGCGACGGGGGATGTCCGGCATAGGCATCAGGCCGCTCGGCGAGGACGATCCGAAGCGGCTCGGGTCGTATCGGTTGCTGTGGCGGCTCACCACGGGCGGCATGGGACGGATCTACCTGGCGAGGGCCACGGCCGACGGCCCGCTCGTCGCCGTGAAGACGCTGCTCACGGAGGGCGTCATCAGCGAGCCCGACCGCAAGCGGTTCGCCCGCGAGGTGGAGCTGGCGCGGCGCGTGGACAGCGCGTACACGGCGCGCGTGCTCGACGCGGACGCGCGGGCGCGGCGGCCGTGGATGGCGATCGAGTACGTGCCCGCGCCCTCCCTCGGCGACCTGGTCCGCGAGGCGGGGCCGTTGCCGCCAGCCGCTCTGCCCTGGGTCGCGGCGGGAACCGTACAGGCCCTGCTGGCGCTGCACGGCAAGGGCGTCGTCCACCGTGACGTCAAGCCCCAGAACATTCTGCTGCCCCTGACCGGGCCCCTGGTCATCGACTTCGGGATCTCGCACGCGCTCGACAAGACGACGACGTCGTTGACGCTGGGCACCATCGACTACACCTCGCCCGAGCAGGCGCTCGGCAAGAGCTCGACCAAGGCGTCGGACGTGTTCTCGCTGGGGGCGACGCTCTTCCACCTCGCCGTGGGCCGCGCGCCCTACCCCGAGACGTCCGACGGGCCCCTCCAGCGGCTGGCCCGGGTGCAGACCGGCAGGCTCGACCTGGCCGGGCTGCCCGCGGAACTGGACCCGCTGATCCGTCCCTGCCTGGCCTTCGATCCCAAGGACCGCCCGGCCCTCGACGGCCTGTTGGTGCGCTTCCTGGAGGGAGCCGATCGGGCGGCCCCGCAGCGGAGCGACCACCACTGGCTTCCGGTGCGGTGGACGGCGCTGATCGCCGCGTACGAGGCGCACGGGCGGTCGCTGAGCACGGACCGGGGTGCCGCGGTCGCGATGGCCGACGAGCACACCCGCCCGTTGCCGCCGCCGGCGCCCACTCGCCTCGACACCGGGGAGCTGTCTCTTATACACAT
>KL569446.1:17961-26501 GCA_000715685.1 Streptomyces lilacinus | reverse complement strand
AGCGCCGGGAGCGGGAGCTGCGCGAGCTGGCGGAGGCCGCCGTACTGCGCGCAAGGGCGCGGGAGGCCGAGAGGCGACGGGCGGCCGAGGAAAGGCGCAAGGCCGGGGCGAAGGAGAGGCAGAAGGCCGAGGAGCGGAAGCGGAAGCAGGAGCAGGAGCAGGAGAAACGAAATGCCGGCGGTGGATGGGCCGGCCTGGCCGTCCTGCTCGCGGTCGTGCTCCTGATCTGGCAGCCGTGGAAGGGCGACGACGCGCGGGACGTGAAGGGCGGCGGCGGTACGTCGGGCGGCGGTTCCTCGGCGAGCCCGTTCCGCAACGGCAGGACCGACATGTCCACCGGCACCGGCCGCCTGGGTACCCCGGGTACCCGGGCCACGGACACCGACACTCGGAGCGTGCCCCGCGACTCGCCGGCCCCGAGGACCTCGTCGGCCCCCGCGCCGGACCGGACGGAAGAGGCGTTCAAGGCCGTCTCCGTCGGCGACTGTCTCCCGGTCTACGACACCGGCCGCCGCGGCACCAGCATCGACTGGAGCGCGGACATGCCGAAGCCCGTGTCCTGCGGCAGCGACCGGGCGGGCCTCGTCCGCGTCACCAGTACGAGTACGACGGGCGGCGACTGCCCCCGCGACACCGGGAAGGCGTCCTGGACGTACAGGTCGGCCGCCTCCGGCAAGACCACGCGGCTGTGCGTCACCCGTATCTACCGCAAGCACTACTGCATGCTCGGCGAGCAGTCCGGCGACCGGATCTCGATCGGCGCGATGACAGCTGTGGATTGCCGGGCCCAGCAGGTGCCCTCCGCGTACAACCAGGTCATGCACATCCTCGGCGTCTACCGCGCCCCGGCGGGCGCCGGTGCCGGCAACTGCCGGCAGGGGGCGTCCGACCGGACGCGGTACTGGGCCTGGCTGGTGGACGGCGGCGACACGCTGCTGTGCACGACGATCTACCGGAGCGGCTGACGCGGGGCGGGGCGGCAGCGGCGGCGGTAATAGGCCCAGGTCAGGGCAAGGACCAGCGGCCCCCACAGGACGAACAGGAAACTCACCGTGTCGGCCAGCCCCCGCCACCACACGTTCTCGTAGGGGACGGTCGAGAGGCCGCCGATGTGAAACGCCGTGAGTATCCAGTCGACCAGCAGCGCCATGAGCAGCAGACCGGCGACCGTCGCCGGAACGAGCACCGCGTACGGCGGAACGCGCCGGCCCCGAAGCACCGGAACCCACCCGGGCACGGTCTCGCCCCATGGCCGCACCAACACGAGGCAGGCCAGCGCGAACGCCTCCGACAGCAGGCTGAGCGTGCAGACGTACGGCACGGTCAGCCACAGGGGTTGGTGGGACGGGGCGATGTCCATCCCCATCCGGAAACCGAATCCGATGGGCAGTCGCCACAGACAGACGGGCAGGCCGAGGAGGGGGAGGGCGCGGGCGACGCGGTCGGCCCAGCGGGGGACGGGCCGCTCGGTGCGGGTGGTCGGGTGCATGCCTTGATCGTTGCCGGGGAGGCGACGGGAGTGATCAGGCGCAGGGACGAGCCTGCTCCACCGAGCGACGGAAGCGTGGTCAGTGACGCTGTCAGTCGAGGCGCTTCTCGAGCCAGGCGACGTCCCAGAACGTGTCGAACTTGCGGCCGACCTGCTCGAGGAGTCCGGCCGGAGTGAAGCCGAAGCGTTCGTGGAGGCGCATGGAGGGGACGTTGGGCTGGGTGATGCCGGCGTAGGCGCGGTGGACGTCCTCCGTGGCGAGGGCGTCGAAGAGGGCGCGGTAGAGGAGGGCGCCGAGCCCGCGCCCGGTGTGGTCCGGGGCGAGGTAGACGCTGGTCTCGACGGAGGTCTCGTAGGCCTGCTTCGACTTGAAGGGGCCGCTGGAGGCGTAGCCGAGGACCCCTCCCTCCGTGGCCTCGGCGACGAGCAGGCGGTACCGGCCGGTGGCGGGGTGCGCGTCGAGCCAGGCGCGGCGGTCGTCGAGGGTGACGGGCTTGATGTCGAAGGTGATCGGGGTGTGGACCACGTAGTGGTTGTAGATCTCGGTGAGCGCGCCGAGGTCGGCGGGGGTGGCGGGGCGTATGCGCATGGGGGCTCCCTTCCTGGGGCGGGAGGTTATCGCGCGGGTGCGGGCCGGTGGGCCGGGTGGGCGGCTCCGCTTCGCTGCGCGGGGGCCACGGAGCGGGCGCCGATGCCGCCTTTGCTCAGATCGTGGTGAGGAAGGCCTGAACCGCGGCGGCGAACGCGTCGGGAGCGACGGTGTAGACGAGGTGGTCGGCGTCGAGTTCGGCCGACACGGTGCCGGGGCGGCGCTCGACCATGGCGCGGACCTGCTCGGACGGGATGACGCCCTTGGTGCCGTGGATCAGCAGCGCGGGGCAGGTGGTGGCCGTCCAGTCGGCCCAGTGGTCGCCGTGTACCAGTTCCTCGGACTGGTACATCTCCTGGGGGTGGAAGGGCAGCCGCCAGGTGCCGTCGGCGTTTTCCCGCAGCCGGTCGGAGAAGTACGGCGCTGCCGGGCCGAGGCCGGCGACCAGCGCGTCGCGGGTGGGCGCCTCGTAGGGCAGGTTCAGCAGGAAGCCGAAGGGGTTCGTCCCGTCCAGGCCGAGCGCGGCAGGTCCTTCGGCGTTGACGAGCGCGTGGACTCGCTCGGGGTGGCGGGCGGCGAACTGGTAGGCGTTGATGGCGCCGAGGGAGTGACCGAGCAGCACGACACGGTCGAGCTTCAGGTGGTCCAGGAGGGCCTGGACGTCGGCGAGGTATCCCTCGCGGGAGTAGTCGGCGGCCCGGTCGGATTCCCCCTGGCCGCGCTGGTCGGGAGCGATCAGCCGCCACTCGGGGCCCAGTGCATGGGCGAGCTGGGTGAAGGTGGCGCCCTCGGACAGATGCCCGTGCAGCGCGACCAGCGGGCGGCCGGTGCCGCCGAAGTCGAGGTAGGACAGGCGACGGCCGTCGATGGACAGTTCGGCGCGGGCGGCGGCGTCGTTCACGGTCTGCTCGTTCACTGCGGATCCCCCTTGGTCCGGTGGTGTCGCTTGACGTGAGGGACTCTAGCGGGGGGTTGCACGTCTATGCAAGACGTTTGTCTAAGACGCTTGTATAGCGTCACCCGTGCCGCCGGGCTCCTGCGCTTCAGGCAGCGCCAACCCGCGCAGCGAAGCGGAGCCACACACCAGCCGTAACCCGCACCTGCGCGATAATCGATGCCAACTCCTCCGAAAGGGCAGCCCGTGACACTCGGCATGGTTCTCGGCGACGTCTCCTCCCGCACTTCGGCGCGGGAGCGACAGCCGCAATAGCCGTACCCGACAAGGCCGTTCCTCCTGCTCCTCGTCGAAGTGCTCTTCGTGCCTGACCCCGCACGTTCGATCACGAGGAGTACGTCGTGTTCACGACGCCCCAGTACCCCCAGCACACTCGCGTCGTCGTCGCCGACGACCGCATGAAGGCCGATACCGCCTACCGTCTCGCCTGTGAAGGCACCGCCCTGCTGTGGAAGGGCGACTTCCACAACGCTCGCCAGCTGCTGCAGGCGATGGCCCGCCGCATCGACCGCGTCGACCGGAAACGCCCCCGCCCCGGCCCCGGCAGCGACCCCGCCGCATCGTTCCACCTGCACCGCCGCGCGCAGGGCCACCGAGCTCGCGTACTGGGCAAGCTGCTCGTGCAGTTGGAGGGCGACTACACCCTCGCCCTGCGCAGGGCCCCCGACGTCCGCCGGGCGTGCGCGGAGGCATACGGCCCGCCGAACGAGAGCCTGACGGTCTCTCTCACAGAGCTACTGGGCGTCATAGGCGCACACCAGTGGAGGGAAAAGGGAGTCGACGTGCCCGCGCTGGGTGCGCGGATCCACCCCCACTACGGCGTGTTCTCCCCGGTCAGAGGGGAGTACGTCGATCTCGTGGCCCGCGCACCGCTCCCGCCGGCGTGCCGCACCGCGTTCGACCTCGGTACGGGTACCGGCGTGCTGGCGGCCGTGCTGGCCGAGCGGGGAGTCGAGCGGGTCGTGGCCACCGACATCAACCCCCGCGCCCTGGCCTGCGCCCGCGAGAACCTGCACCGACTGGGCCTGGGCGAACGGGTTCGCGTGGACGGAACGGGCCTCTTCCCCGAAGGCCGAGAAGGCGGAGAAGGTCGAGCGGACCTCGTCGTCTGCAACCCGCCCTGGCTCCCCGCCCGCCCGACCTCCGCCCTCGAGCAGGGCGTCTACGACCCGGCCGGGGCCATGCTCCGCGGCTTCCTGAACGGGCTCGCCGACCACCTCCGGCCCGGCGGCGAGGGGTGGCTCGTCCTCTCGGACCTAGCCGAACACCTCGGGCTCAGGACACGGCACGAACTCCTCGCCACCATCGAGGCAGCGCGACTCCGCGTCGTGGACCGGCTCGACACCACACCGCGCCACCCACGCGCCCGGAACACCGCCGATCCCCTCCACGCAGCGCGTGCCGCCGAGATCACCTCACTCTGGCGGTTGATTCCCCGACCTTGAGAGATCCGCGGTCAGGGCTGGTCGTACCAGGCGAATG
Organism: Streptomyces lilacinus; assembly: GCA_000715685.1. GTDB lineage: Bacteria > Actinomycetota > Actinomycetes > Streptomycetales > Streptomycetaceae > Streptomyces > Streptomyces lilacinus. The sequence goes on along the minus strand of KL569446.1, from coordinate 21,986 downwards.
CCGCGATACGCCAGCCCTCCGGGGTGCGGACGAACTGGATGGTCTTGGTCCCGCCACCCTCGAACGGTTCGCCGTCCAGGATCCCGGCCTTGCGGTACTGGCCGACGCGCGACGCGATGTCACCCACGATCTCGGTCCGTTCGGAGGTCTCCCACTCGGAGAACTCGACCAACCGGCCATCCGTCAGCAGCTTCTGGCGCGGCTCGATGAACTCGTCCACGGTGTAGACCGTGAAGTTCGGGCCGGTCATGACGATCACGCCACCCGGTATGACCAGCCGGCGGATCCGGGCCACGTCGGCGGCCTTGCCGCCCCGGTTGTCGAAGGCGCCGAAGAACTCGGCGGTCACCGCGTCGATCTCGATCTTGGACATGGCGGGACGGTAACACCGAAGCCGCGCTGCGGAAATGCCTACATCCAGGTCGTGGCCGTCGCGACGACCCGGGCCTTCTTCGGCTCGTTGACGTTGCCGTAGCGGACCTCGAAGCGGGCGTGGGAGCGGGTGAAATCGCTGTCGACGATGCGGACCTGGCCCGGCTTGCGGACCGTCCGCGTCGCGATGTCCGTGTCGAGGAAGAAGCCGAAGTCCCCCTTCGCCGGCGCGTAGAGGAAGAACTCGCCGCCCGCATAGCGCTGCTTCGCCACCTTGTCCGTCAGGGCCAGCGACCAGTAGCCGACGCAGTGCCCCGCCGGACACATGAAGCGGTACTCGGCGCGCAGGCCGTCGAGGTCCATCCAGCGGAAGGGGTTCTCCTCCGCCTGGGCGGTCGCGGTCGCGGCCCGGGCGGGGGCGGCCGGTGCCGTTGCCGCGACGGCGCCCGGCGCAAGGCTGAGGCCCAGGGCCGCGGTTGCGGCGACGGTGGTGAGGACGCGGAGGGCGGTTCGGCGTATCACGGTCGTCTCCAGTCGGAGGTGGTGGGCAGGGCGTTTGGCGATTGCCTCGTTACGAACAGTGATCCTGTCCCTGCTCTCCGCTCCCGGCAACGCCGTGCGAGGCAAACCGGCCACGCCCCCGACCCCCCACCCAACCGGGTGAACGCATACTCGTCGCCCTCCCGGACAGGCGTCCGACGGGTAGGGATGCACGTCGTCGACGAGAAGCGAAGGGAACACGCGCAATGGCAACCGACCTGGGAAGTCTCCTCGGCTCACTGCTCGGCGGCGGCAGCGGCGGCAGCGGTGGTGCCGGTGGTGAAGGGGGCCGGAGCGGCAATGTCCTCGCCGCGCTGCTCGGGGCGCTCGGGGCGCCCGGTGGGCAGGGTGGCGGGAGTCCGTTGCAGGGGCTGCTGCAACAGCTGAACGAGGGTGGGTTGGCCGGCAAGACGGAGTCGTGGGTGGGGACCGGGCGGAACGAGCCGCTCAGTGGGCCCGAGGTCGCCCAGGCCCTGCCGTACCAGGTGCTCGAGAACGTCGCCCAGCAGTCCGGCGTCAGTCCCGAGCAGGCCGCGGACCAGCTCGCCACCGCCATCCCGGACGTCGTCGACAAGCTCACCCCCGACGGCAGCGTTCCCCAGGGCGGATCCCTGGAGGAGCTCATCCGGCAGCGGCTGTGAAGCAGTGGGTGTGAAGATGCGAACGGGCCCCGGCTCGAAAGCCGGGGCCCGATCACCGAAACACAGCAGCCTTACTTCACGATCGTGATCCGGCCGCCCGCCGGCGGCGCCAGCGGCGCGCCCTTCGACGAGTGGGCCGTCAGGTACGCCACGAACGCGTCGAGGTCCGAGCCCCCGACCCGCTTGTTCGTGCCCTCCTTGAACGCCGGGAAGCCGTCGCCGCCGCCCATCAGGAACTCGTTCCCCGCGACGCGGTACGTCTTGCCCGCCTCGATCGGCGCGCCGTTCAGCTTCACCGACGACGCCACCACGCGCTCGGCGCCCTTCTTGGTCAGGTCCAGCGTGTAGGTGAGGCCCTTGCTGACCTGCAGGATCTTCGGCTGGGCCTCGTTCGGGCCGCTGACCTGCTGCTGCAGGGCGGCGACGACCTGGGCGCCGGTGAGGTCCTTGATCTGCATCATGTTGGTGAACGGCTGGACGGTGAACGCCTCGCCGTACGTCACGACGCCGTCGCCCTCGCCGCCCGAGGCCTTGTGGGCCAGGTCGGAGCGGATGCCGCCGGGGTTCATGAACGCGATCTGGGCGCCGCCCTTGTCCGCCGGGGCCAGGGCCTCGAGCTGGGCGTCGGTGATGACGTCGCCGAGCGGCTGCTCGTACGCCTCGGAGCCGCGGCCGTTGATGTCGGCGGAGATGTAGCCGACGGGCTTGTTGGCGATGGGGGCCGCGAGGGCCTTCCAGCGGTCGATGAGCTTCGTCATGTCCGCGGCCTTGGGCTGCTCGCGGTTCACGACGTGGTTGCCGGCGCGGGGGCCCTTCACCGCCGTACGGACGATGTCCTTCGTCCGCCGGTCGTACGTCAGCGTGGTGTCGGTGTAGAGCCGGCCGAAGGAGGCCGCCGACGTGACCGTGCGCGGGGCGCCGGACGGGTCGGGGATGGTGCAGGCGTAGGCCTGGTGCGTGTGGCCGGTGACGAGGGCGTCGACCTTCGGGGTGACCTTCTTGGCGATGTCGACGATCGGGCCGGAGATGCCGGCGCCGGCGCCCGGCGTGTCGCAGTCGTAGTTGTACGAGCCGGAGGCCGGCATGCCGCCCTCGTGGATGAGCGCGACGATCGACTTCACGCCCTGGCGGTCGAGCTCCTTGGCGTACTTGTTGATCGTCTCGACCTCGTCGGCGAACTTCAGGCCCTTGACGCCCTCGGCGGTGACGACGTTCGGAGTGTCCTTCGTCGTCACACCGATGAAGCCGACCTTGACGCCCTTGTGCTGCCAGATCGTGTAGGGCTTGAGGATGGGCTTGCCGGTCTTCTCGTCGGTGACGTTCGCCGCGAGGTAGGGGAAGTCGGCGCCCTTGAAGGTCTTGCCCTTCTCGAAGCAGCCCTCCTTCGGGTGGCAGCCGCCGCGCTGCATGCGCGTCAGCTCGGCGCGGCCCTCGTCGAACTCGTGGTTGCCGACGGAGGTGACGTCGAGCTTCAGCTTGTTGAGCGCCTCGATCGTGGGCTCGTCGTGGAAGAGGCCGGTCATCAGCGGGCTCGCGCCGATCATGTCGCCGGCGGCCGCGGTGATGGAGTACTCGTGGCCCTTGCGGGCGGTGCGCAGCGAGGTGGCGAGGTACTCGACGCCGCCCGCGGGTATGGCCTTCTTCGTGCCGTCGGCCTGGGTCTCCGTCACCGTGCCGGAGGAGCCCTGCGGCGGCTCGAGGTTGCCGTGGAGGTCGTTGAAGGAGAGCAGCTGGACGTCCACGGTGCGGCCGTGGTCGCGGCCCTTGTCCTGACGGGCGGACGCCGCCCCGGCGGGGGCGGCGGTGGAGAGGACACCGGCGGTGGCGGCGAGTACGGCTGCGGCGGTGGTCAGCCGTCTGGCGAGACGCTTCCCTGGCGGCGTCGCGTGCATTTGTTCCCCTTTGTGCAAGCTTGGGCGAGGTGTGGGCAGTTCCGCGCGGGGCGGAGCATGCGGTCGGCGGCAGCCTACGGTCAACGCGCGTAGCCCCGCAGGAGGGTTGAGGTGACGAATTGGTACCGCTCGGCCGCCCGTCCTTCCATCGCCGGCAACGAAAGGATCACGCCGCTTGACGGGAAACCGACGGCTGTGGCCTATTGAGGGCGAACTTACTAAGGCAAGGCTTTCCTTCCCCCTGGGGGTGGGGCCTTGCCTGTGGCGTTCGGCCTGTGGGGGGCCGGCCTTGCTCGACCACGCTCCGCCCCCGCCCGTACAGCCCGTACCGCCGCACAGAAGGACCCCCGCACGTGACCGTCCCGGCCGCCGCCCCCGCCTCCTCCGCCCCCGTGGTCAGCAGATCCGTGCTGGTCGCCGTCGCGGCGGCGGGCGTGTGCGCGGTCTGGGCGGCGGCCGTCTGGACGGCCCTCCACCTGCGGGCGGACCCCCTCCTCCACGACGTCGCGCTCTTCGCGCACCTGGCCTGCCTGATCGTCGGCTTCGGCGCCGTGCTGACCGTCGACTGGCTGGGCCTGCT
>KL569446.1:17223-17708 GCA_000715685.1 Streptomyces lilacinus | reverse complement strand
CGTCGACTGGCTGGGCCTGCTGTGGCTGCTCGGCAAGCGCCCCCTGCCGGAGGTCCTCCGGACGGCCGACGCCGTTCACCTGCCCATCTGGCTGGGTCTCGCCGGGCTCGTGGGCAGCGGCGCCCTGCTCCACCCCGCCCCCGGCTCCCCGCTCACGCAGGTCAAGCTCGGCCTCGTCCTCCTCGTCGCCCTCAACGGCCTCCACGCCTGGACCCTCCAGCCCCGCCTGAGCGGCGGCACCGGCCCCGTTCCCCGGGGCGTGCTCGTCCGCTCGGCCGTCACCGTCCTCGTCTCCCAGGTGGGTTGGTGGGGGGCCACGGCCATCGGCTTCCTGAACAGCAGGCGCTGACCGAGGGACTCCTGCGTCGCCGACGTAGGCTCAACCCCATGAGCGACGTGGTGAGTGACGTGAGCGGGCAGCGCCGGATCGAGGTGCTGGAGGAGCTGGCGCCCGAGCGGGGGGCGGACGTGCGGCGGCTGATCGG
>KL569446.1:15197-16977 GCA_000715685.1 Streptomyces lilacinus | reverse complement strand
GGACGTGCTGCGGCTGATCGGCGACGCCGCCGCCGTGGACGGGCAGCCGGCCGTATCGGAGCAGGGGCGCCTGCAGCTCAAGGGGCGGCGCGAGGGCGTACGACACGTCCTGCTGCGCGACAAGGACAGGGAACTCGTCGGCTACGGCCAGCTGGAGGCCGTCGACCCCGTCGAGGCGCCGGCGGGGGAGTTCGTGGTCCACCCCGACCACCGGGGGCGCGGCCACGGCCGGGCGCTGGGCACCGCCCTGCTGAACGAGTCCGGCAAGCGGCTGCGCGTCTGGGCGCACGGCGGCCACCCGGCGGCCCGCCACCTCGCGCAGGTGCTGGGCATGAGCCTCTTCCGCGAACTGCGGCAGATGCGGCGGCCGCTGCACGACCTGCGGCTGCCCGACCCCGTCCTCCCCGAGGACGTGACCGTGCGGACCTTCCGGCCCGGCGAGGACGACGCGGCGTGGCTCGCGGTGAACGCCGAGGCCTTCGCCCACCACCCCGAGCAGGGCTCGCTGACCCAGCGGGACCTCGACGACCGCAAGGGGGAGGCCTGGTTCGACCCCGAGGGCTTCTTCCTGGCCGAGCGCAAGGACGAGATCGTCGGCTTCCACTGGACGAAGGTCCACGCCGCCGAGGGCCTCGGCGAGGTGTACGTCCTCGGCGTACGGCCCGGCACCCAGGGCGGCGGGCTCGGCAAGGCGCTGACCACGATCGGGCTCCGCCACCTGGCGGGGCGGGGGCTGCCGACGGCGATGCTCTACGTGGACGCCGACAACGCCCCCGCGGTGCGGGTGTACGAGCGGCTGGGCTTCACCACGCACGAGACGGACCTGATGTATCGCACGGAGAGCTGACGCGCTCCGCCCTCGTCGGGGGCTTGTTTGACAGGGCGCGAACGCTCCCTCACCCTTTCACTAGTCAAGTAGTGAAAGGGTGAGGTGCGTGGTCGAGTTCCGCATCGACCGGCGCAGCGGGGTCGCCACGTATCTGCAGATCGTGCAGCAGGTCAAGCAGGCCCTGCGGCTCGGTCTGCTCGCCCCCGGCGACAAGCTGCCCACCGCCAAAGAGGTCGTCGCGGCCACCGCCATCAACCCGAACACCGTCCTGAAGGCCTACCGCGAGCTCGACCGCGAGGGCCTGGTCGAGGCGCGCCCCGGACTGGGGACGTTCGTACGGAAGTCGCTGGCCCGGCCCGGCGCCGCCGCCGATTCGCCGCTGCGCGCCGAACTGGCCGGCTGGATGGGGCGCGCCCGCGCCGCCGGGCTCGACCGGGAGGACGTGGCCGCGCTGCTCACGTCCGTCCTGGAGGAGGGCTTCCCCCCTGAGGAGCGGGACACCGGGGGCGCGCGGGGCCGACACACCACGTGAGCGAGGGGACCGCATGACGACCGACCTGACGTTCGTGCCCGGCAGGACCGCCCTGGAGGCGGTCGGCCTGGGGGTGAGGTACCGGCGGAGCCGGTGGGCGCTGCGGGACTGCACGTTCCGGGTGCCCGCCGGGCGGGTCTGCGCGCTCGTCGGGCCCAACGGCGCCGGCAAGTCCACCCTGCTCGCCCTCGCGGCCGGGCTGCGCCGGCCCACCGAGGGGCGGCTGCGCTCGCTCGGCGGCGCGCCGGGCGACCCGGGCGTACGCCCCCGCGTCGCCTACGTCGCCCAGGACAAGCCGCTCTACCCGAACTTCACCGTCGCCGACACCCTGCGCCTGGGCCGGCAGCTCAACCCGGACACCTGGGACGCGGCCGCCGCCGAGCGGATCGTCCTCGGCTCGGACATCGCCCCGGGCAGCC
>KL569446.1:14133-14985 GCA_000715685.1 Streptomyces lilacinus | reverse complement strand
TGTATAAGAGACAGCCGGCGGCCAGCGCACCCGCGTCGCGCTCGCGCTCGCCCTCGGCAAACGGCCCGAACTGCTGCTGCTCGACGAGCCGATGAGCGACCTCGACCCGCTCGTGCGCCACGAGATGATGGCCGCGCTGATGACGGCGGCCGCCGACCACGGCACCACGGTCGTCATCGCCTCGCACGTCCTCGCCGAGCTCGAGGGCTCCTGCGACTACCTGCTCCTGATCGGCGACGGCCGGGTGCGGCTCGCCGGCGAGGTCGAGGACCTCGTCTCCGCGCACCGGCTCGTCATGGGGCGGTACGAGGACACGGGCACCCCCCGGGAGTTCGCCGCCCACACGGTCGTCGAGTCGCGGACGACGGGCCGTCAGCTCACCGCGCTGCTGCGGACGGACGGCCCGGTCGCCGGGCACTGGGAGGTCGCCGAGCCCTCGCTGGAGGAGCTGCTCCTCGCCCACCTCCGCTCGCCGGACGTACCACCGCTGCTCGCGCCGAGCGCGGAGCCGCGGTCGTACGTCGGGAAGGCGAAGGCGGGGGTGGCGGCATGACGGCCCTGACTGCTGAAGAAACGTCTTCTCCGCGCAAGCGGTCCCGGTGGCCGCGCGGCCTGACCTGGCTCGTGCTGCGGCAGCACCGCCGCGTCGCGTGGGGAGCGCTCGGCCTGCTCGTCGCGCTCCTCCTCGTCCTCGTATGGCTGCGCTTCGCGATCGAGGGCTTCCTCGCCGGCCACGATCTCGTGGACCCCTGCGACGCCGACGGCGCCTGCGCGCCCCCGGACCTCGTCCTCAGTCGTTTCCGCGACACCTACAGCGAGCCGCTGCACTACATCGGCAGGATGGTCCAGTAC
>KL569446.1:9610-13874 GCA_000715685.1 Streptomyces lilacinus | reverse complement strand
TAAGAGACAGATCCAGTACCTGCCGATGCTGATCGGCGCCTTCGTCGCCGGGCCCGTCGTCGCGCGGGAGCTGGAGAGCGGCACGTACAAGGTGGCGTGGACGCAGTCGGTGTCCCCGCGCCGCTGGTTCGCGGCCAAGATCGCGGTGCCGGCGGCGGCCGTCCTCGGCGGGATGTCGCTGCTCGCGGCCGCCTACACCTGGGCCTGGCAGAGCCTGCCGCTGAAGCTGCTGCCCGGCGAGTGGTGGTGGCGCTCGATCGACATGCTCGGGCCCGTGCCGGTGGGGCGGGCGCTGCTCGGGCTCGCCGTCGGCGCGCTGGCCGGGCTGCTGCTCCGGCGCACGGTCCCGGCGCTGGGCGCCACGATCTTCGCCCACGTGCTCCTCGCCTGGCCGCTGGAGTCGCTGCGGCGGTTCCTCGTCCGGCCGGCGACCGACCTGACCGCGGACATGCCGGGGCTCGTCCGGGGCTCCGACGACTGGATCGTCGAACGCGGCATGATCGGGCCGGGCGGCGACCGGATCCCGGAGCCGGAGTGCGGCATGGGCATCAGCCCCTCGACGTGCCTCGAGCAGCATCACGCGACGGGCTGGTACCTGGACTACTATCCGCGGTCGTCGATGTGGCCGATGCTGTGGGCGGAGGCCGGTCTCGCGGTCGTCCTGGCGGTGGCGGTGACTGGTGTGGCGGCGTGGGTGGTGCGGCGTACGTATCCGTAGCGGCGTACGTGCCCGTAAGCGCGTACCGTTCCGTGAACGCGTATCCGTAAACGTCGGACGGGCCGGAAAACGCCGGACGGGCCGGTTTGGCGGCCCGGGGAGATTTCCTGCAGGTCATGTGGGCGTTACCCCCGCTTAAACCTTGGTTGCGAGCCTGGGCCAATGCAGCCCGCCCCGACTCGTGCCTCCGGACGACGGCTCCGTGCCGCCCCCGCGCCCGCCTCCGACGCGCCTGCCGAGCCGCCGGCGCGGAACAATGGAGGTATGAGCCAGCCGTCCCGCGTCCCGGCACAGGACACTCCCGACGCGGTGGGCTTCATCGCCGCCCACCGGCCGAACGCCGCTGTCGTCGCCGGAGTGCCGCAGGTGGGGACCGGTCTCGACGCCTACGAGCTCAAGGAGCTCGGCCACGGCGAGGGCGCGCCGGACGGCGAGCCGCTGCCCGGCGGCCGCTTCCTGGACCGGGAGCGCAGCTGGCTCGCGTTCAACGAGCGGGTGCTGGAGCTGGCCGAGGACCCGGCCACGCCCCTCCTCGAGCGGGCCAGCTTCCTGGCGATCTTCGCCAGCAACCTCGACGAGTTCTTCATGGTCCGCGTCGCCGGCCTCAAGCGCCGCATCGCCACCGGCGTCGCCACCCGCTCCGCGTCCGGGCTGCAGCCGCGCGAGGTGCTGGAGCTGATCTGGACCCGCTCGCGCGAGCTCATGGCCCGGCACGCCGCCTGCTACCAGCAGGACGTCGCCCCCGAGCTGGCCGAGCAGGGCATCCACCTGATCCGGTGGCCCGAGCTGACCGACAAGGAGCAGGGCAGGCTCTTCACGCTCTTCCGGCAGCAGATCTTCCCCGTCCTGACGCCGCTGGCCGTCGATCCGGCGCACCCGTTCCCGTACATCTCCGGGCTGTCGCTCAATCTGGCCGTCGTCGTCCGCAATCCCGTGAGCGGGCACGACCACTTCGCGCGGGTGAAGGTGCCGCCGCTGCTGCCGCGCTTCCTGGAGGCGTCGCCGCAGCGGTTCGTCCCGCTGGAGGACGTGATCGCGGCGCATCTCGAGGAGCTCTTCCCCGGCATGGACGTGCTCGCGCACCACATGTTCCGGGTGACGCGCAACGAGGACCTCGAGGTCGAGGAGGACGACGCCGAGAACCTCCTCCAGGCGCTGGAGAAGGAGCTCATGCGCCTGTGTATAAGAGACAGGCTGGAGGTCGAGGAGACCATCGACCCGTACGTGCTGGACCTGCTGGTCCGCGAGCTGAAGATCTCCGACGCGGAGGTCTACCCGCTGCCCGGGCCGCTCGACCTCACCGCGCTCTTCGCCATCGGTTCCCTGGACCGGCCGGAGCTGAAGTACCCGAAGTTCGTCGCCGGAACGCACCGCGACCTCGCCGAGGTGGAGTCCGCCTCGCCGCCCGACATCTTCGCGGCGCTGCGCGAGCGGGACGTGCTGCTGCACCACCCGTACGACTCCTTCTCCACCTCCGTGCAGGCCTTCCTCGAACAGGCCGCCGCCGACCCCGACGTCCTCGCCATCAAGCAGACGCTCTACCGCACCTCCGGCGACTCGCCGATCGTCGACGCGCTCATAGACGCCGCCGAGTCCGGCAAGCAGGTCCTCGTCCTCGTCGAGATCAAGGCGCGCTTCGACGAGCAGGCCAACATCAAGTGGGCCCGGAAGCTGGAGGAGGCCGGCTGCCACGTCGTCTACGGGCTGGTGGGCCTCAAGACGCACTGCAAGCTGTCGCTGGTCGTCCGGCAGGAGGGCGACACCCTGCGCCGCTATTCGCATGTGGGTACGGGCAACTACCACCCCAAGACGGCTCGCCTCTACGAGGACTTCGGCCTGCTGACCGCCGACGCGCAGGTCGGCGCGGACCTCTCGGACCTCTTCAACCGGCTCTCCGGCTACTCCCGGCGCACCACGTACCGGCGGCTGCTGGTCGCCCCCCGGTCGCTGCGCGACGGGCTCGTCTCGCGCATCGCCAAGGAGGTCGCGCACCACCGCGCCGGCCGGCCCGCGTACATCCGCATCAAGGTCAACTCGATGGTCGACGAGGCCGTCATAGACGCCCTGTACCGCGCGGCGCGGGCCGGGGTGCCGGTCGACATATGGGTGCGCGGCATCTGCGCCCTGCGGCCGGGCGTGGCCGGGCTCTCGGAGAACATCCGGGTGCGCAGCGTCCTCGGACGGTTCCTGGAGCACTCCCGCGTCTTCGCCTTCGAGAACGGCGGCGAGCCCGAAGTGTGGCTCGGCAGCGCCGACATGATGCACCGCAACCTCGACCGGCGCATCGAGGCCCTCGTACGCGTCACCGACCCCGGCCACCGCTCCTCGCTCACCCGGCTCCTCGAGCTCGGGGTCTCCGACCGCACCGCCTCCTGGCACCTGGGCCCCGACGGCGAGTGGACCCGGCATGCCACGGACGGGGAGGGGCAGCCGCTGCGCAACGTGCAGGAGATGCTCATCGACGCGCGGAGGCGCCGGCGTGGCTCAGCGACCTCATGACTCGCCGCACGATCTCGGGGTTACGGCCATGGCGGTCGCGGCACCGGTGCCCGGGGGGCAGGAAACGATGAAGACGGAAGAGTCCGGAGTTCCGGCCGGGGTGCCGGCTGGAGTCCCGGCCGGGGTGTCGGCTGGAGTCCCGGCCGGGGTGTCGGCCGTGCCCCTCCCGCTGGACGGCATGACGGCGGGGGAGGTGCTCTCCGCCTACCTGCACGCGCAGGCCCTCGACTTCCTGCGCAGCCTGCGGCTGCACGGGGAGAGCGGCGCCGACGCCGAGGACGCGAGCGAGGCCGCCCGGCTGCTGCGCCGCTCGGCGCGGCGCATCGCCGGCACGCTGCACGTGTACCGGCCGCTGACGGACGTCGCGTGGACGGACCAGCTCCGCGCCGAACTGGCCTGGCTGTCGGACGTCCTGGGGCGCGAGCACGCGTACGCGGCGCGGCTGGCGCGGTTGCGCGGGGCGCTGCACCGGCTGTCGGGGGCGGACGGGGCGGATCAGGTGTCCGGCGGGATGACCGTGGGCGCCGCGCGGGCCGGGGCGCTGCTGGACCGGCAGCTGACCCTCGCCCGGACGCGGGCCCACTCGGCGGCCCTGCAGGCGCTGGGGTCCGCGCGGTTCCACGCGGTGGCGGACGCGGTCGCCGTGCTGGCCTCCGAGGTGCCGCTGGACCCGGTGGCGGGCCCGCTGCCCGCGCACGACGCGCTGCCGTGCCTGGTCGAGCGGGCGCACCGCCGGCTGATCGACGCGGTGGACGCGCTGCCGCTGGCGGCGGCCGGACTGCCGTACAACGCGGAGGCGCTGGTCCACGGCCTCGCCGCGACGCCCTCGGCCGACGCCCCGCCCGCCGAGGGTCGCCAGGACGCCCCCTGGCACCACGTACGACGGCTGGTGCGGCTGCGGCGGTACGCCCAGGAAGTGCTGGACGAGCAGCAGCAGACCGAGGCGGAACCGTCCCTGTCCGTACGGCTCCTGGGCGCCGGCCAGGCCCTCGACCGCCACCGCGACGCCGCCGAGGCCGCCGCTGCGGCCTGTCTCTTATACACATC
>KL569446.1:8354-9363 GCA_000715685.1 Streptomyces lilacinus | reverse complement strand
TGTGTATAAGAGACAGCCCGCACCCCGCGGATCGCTCCGGCGACGGCGTACGCGCTCGGCGTCCTCCACGCCGACCAGCGGCACGAGGTCGAGGCGGCGCGGTATGCCTTCGGGCGGCTCTGGGCGCGGCTGATGGGGGCTGGGCTGTGAGTGACACGGATCTGGTGCGGGCCGCCGGGTGTGTGTTGTGGCGGCGTGGCGACCCGATCGAGGTGGCCCTCGTCCATCGGCCGAAATACGACGACTGGTCCCTTCCGAAGGGCAAGCTCAAGCGCGGCGAGGACCCTTTGCGGGGCGCGGTGCGGGAGGTGCTCGAGGAGACGGGGATGCGGTGTGTGCCGGGGGTGCGGCTGATGGTGTCGCGGTATTTGGCGGCTGGGCGGCCGAAGGAGGTGCATTACTGGGCGGCGGAGGCGACCGGTGGCTCGTTCGAGCCGAACAAGGAGGTCGACCGGATGGTGTGGCTGGCGCCGGCTGAGGCCAGGGAGCGCTTGACGCACGATCGGGACCGGCCGCTGGTGGATGCGTTGCTGTTCGAGCTGGGATTTTTCCCCTGACCCGCCCCTTCCCGAAACCGGGGGCCAGCCCCCAGACCCCCGGACCGCGCTTCGCGCGGTGTCCTCAATCGCCGGACGGGCTGGTTATGCGCCCGGAAATCACGCCCCCGGCGCCAGCGCAGCCCACCGCACGGTCAGTTCCCCCTGCCGCCACCGCGCGGCGCCGTCGACCACCGGCCAGTCCGCCCGCAGCGCCGCCGCAGTCCGCATCCAGCGCTGCCGCGCGCTCAGCGCCCCGTACGGCGCGAGTGCCGTCCACGCGCGGTCGAAGTCGCGGAGGAAGGCGTGCACGGGCTCGCCCGGCACGTTCCGGTGGATGAGTGCCTTCGGCAGGCGCTCCGCCAGATCGGACGGCATGTCCAGCGACCCCAGCCGCGCCGCGAACGTGATCGTGCGCGGGCCCTCCGGTCCCAGCGCCACCCACACGTGGCGGCGGCCGATCTCGTCGCACG
>KL569446.1:7350-8079 GCA_000715685.1 Streptomyces lilacinus | reverse complement strand
ATGTGTATAAGAGACAGCCTCGTCCTCGTCGTACTGCCGCAGGACGTTCGCGGCGCGGATGAGGAGGGCCTTGCGGTCGCGGGGGCCGGGCAGGGGGACCTCGAAGCCGCCGTGGGCGAAGGTCAGCCCGTCGCGTTCGTAGGGCTTCGCGGCCTCGACGCGGGCCGGGTCGATCTCGACGCCCACGACCTGCGCGTCGGGGCGGACCGTGCGCAGTCGCCCCAGCAGTTCCACGGCCGTCCACGGCGCGGCGCCGTAGCCGAGGTCGACGGCGACCGGGTCCGGGCTGCGGCGCAGCGCGGGCGCGTGGGTGGCGGTGATCCAGCGGTCCATGCGGCGCAGCCGGTTGGGGTTGGTCGTGCCGCGCGTCGCCGAACCGATGGGGCGGGCCGCCCTAGCCATGGGTCGCCTCGTCCCACGCGCGCGTGTCGGAGACGTTCGCCGCGGCTTGGCGGCCGGCCTCGCCCGGGTCGCGGTCGCGCAGCGCGGCGAGCAGGGTTTCGTGGCCGACCGGGTCCGCACCCTGGAAGCCGGGCGTGGCCCAGGCCCCGGCCATGGCGGTGCGCAGGGGGGCGGCGAGGTTGCGGTAGAGCTCGGCCAGCAGCTGGTTGCCGGAGGCGTCGGCGACGCCGGCGTGGAAGTCCCAGTCGGCCTCGACCCAGGCGTCGAAGTCGCCGGCCCGCCACGCGGCGGCCCGCCGCTCGAGCTGTCTCTTATACACATCTCTGA
>KL569446.1:4087-7074 GCA_000715685.1 Streptomyces lilacinus | reverse complement strand
CCGCCGTAGAGGCGGGCCACCGCGCCGGACAGCTCGCTCTTGGCACGCACGTACGTGCCGTCGCCGCGCCGCACCTCGAGGAGCCCGGTGTGGGCGAGGGCGCGCACGGCCTCGCGGACGGTGCCGCGGGCGACCTGCAGCTGGCGCATCAGCTCCGGCTCGGGCGGGATGCGCGTGCCGACGGGCCAGTCGCCGGAGGCGATACGGGCCCGGATCCGGTGGATGACCTCGTCGGACAGCGCCGGGCGGCGTACCGGTTCGAGGGCCGGTTCCTGAGTCATGCGAGCCACGGTACCGGGCGTTCCGGCCGGACATTGCACGTTGGACATCAGACGTCGGACGTCTTACGTTAGCTGGCATGTCCCTTGCCGGAACGCCCCCGACTGTCGGAACGGCCCCCACGCCCACGCCTGCGCGCGCCGGCGCCCTGACCGCCCTCGCCGTCGTCCTCATCGCCCTGAACCTCCGCCTCGGCATCAGCAGCGCCTCGGCCCTCCTCGACGCGCTCCGCGCCGCCCTCGGCTTCTCGCCGTTCGTCGGGGCCCTGCTGCCCACGCTCCCCACCCTGTGCTTCGCCGCCGCCGGCGCCGGGACGGGCGCCCTGAGCAGGCGGTTCGGTGCCGAGTGCACGGTGCTGCTGGCCCTCGCCGCGCTCACCGCCGGCCTGGCCGTACGGGCCGTGCCGACCACCTGGGCGCTGCTGGCCGGCACGGTACTCGGCATGTCGGGGCTGGCGCTGTGCAACGTGCTGCTCCCCGCCCTCGTCCGCACCCACTTCCCCCGGCACATCGGCCTGCTCACCGGCCTCTACACCACCACCCTCGCCCTGGGCGCCGCCCTCGCCTCCGCCATGGCCGTACCCGTCGCCGACGCGGCCGGCTCGCCGTCGCTCGGCCTGGCCGCCTGGGCGCTGCCCGCGCTCGTCGCCACCGCGGTGTGGGCGGGCGTACGGGCTCCCCGCGCCGATCGATCGGCCCCGGAGCCGCCGCGGATCTCGCCGTGGGCCATGGCCCGCACCCGGCTCGGCGCGCTGGTCACCGCCTACTTCGGCCTGCAGGCGCTCAACGCGTACGCCGTGGTCGGCTGGCTGCCCTCGCTGCTCGCGGGCCACGGCATGGCCGACGGCCGCGCCGGGCTCGTACTCGCCGTCACCCAGGCCGTCGGCATCCCCGTGTCGTTCGCGGTGCTCGCCCTGGCCAGGGACCCGGGCCGGCTGCGGGGTGCGTTCGTCGTCGTGTCGGCGGCGATGCTCGCCGGCTTCGGCGGGCTGCTCGTGGCGCCCGTCGCGCTGCCGATGGTGTGGGCGGTGCTGGTGGGGCTGGGGCTGTGCTCGTTCCCGCTCGTCCTCGCCGTGATCGCCCGGAGCGGCGGCGGTCCCGCCGAGACCACGGCCCTCTCCACGCTCGCCCAGTCCCTCGGCTACCTCCTGGCCGCCCTCGGCCCGCTGGCCGTGGGCCTCCTGCACTCCGCCACCGGCGGCTGGACCGCGCCCATGGCCCTGCTCCTCGCGACGGCGGCCGCGCAGCTGGCGGCCGGGGTGGCGCTGTCCCGGCCGCTCCCGGAGAGCCGCTGAAGGGCCGTTGAATCGTGCGCTCCGACCCCCGGTACGTCACTGTTTGGTAAAGCGGAAATGGAAGCGCGCCTTCGAGACGTTGGCACGGGGGACAGGCGGCAGCCGCCCAGGGACGGGCCCTCAGGCGGCGGACGGAGGACATACGGTGAGCCAGTACGTATCCCGGCTCGGTGCGCGCCGCGGCCGTACGCTCGGTCCCTTTCCCAAGCCCCAGCTCCGGCGCCTCGGCGCCGCCCGGCGCCCCCGGCGCGTGGCGATGCTGAGCGTCCACACCTCCCCCCTGCACCAGCCCGGCACGGGCGACGCGGGCGGCATGAACGTCTACATCGTCGAGCTCGCCAAGCGACTGGCCGAGCTCAACATCGAGGTCGAGATCTTCACCCGGGCCACGACCGCCGCCCTCCCGCCCACCGTGGAGCTGGCCCCCGGCGTGCTGGTCCGGCACATCGACGCGGGCCCGTACGAGGGCCTGGCCAAGGAGGAGCTGCCCGCGCAGCTCTGCGCCTTCACGCACGGCGTGATGCGGGCCTGGGCCGGCCACCGGCCGGGGTACTACGACCTCGTCCACTCCCACTACTGGCTCTCCGGCCACGTCGGCTGGCTCGCCGCCGAGCGCTGGGGCGTCCCGCTGGTCCACGCCATGCACACCATGGCCAAGGTCAAGAACGCGGCGCTCGCCGCCGGCGACACCCCCGAGCCCGCCGCCCGCGTGATCGGCGAGACGCAGATCGTCCGGGCCGCGGACCGGCTCATCGCCAACACCGCCGGCGAGGCCGACGAACTCGTCCACCACTACGACGCCGACCCCGCCAAGGTCGCCGTCGTCCACCCCGGCGTGAACCTCGACCGCTTCCGCCCGGCCGACGGCCGCGCCGAGGCCCGCGCGCGCCTGGGCCTGCCGGCCGACGCCCTGATCCCGCTCTTCGCCGGCCGCATCCAGCCGCTGAAGGCCCCGGACATCCTGCTGCGCGCCGTCGCCGAACTCCTCGACCGGCAGCCGGCGCTGCGCTCGCGCATCGTCGTGCCCGTCGTCGGCGGCCCCAGCGGCAGCGGCCTCGCCAAGCCCGAGGGCCTGCAGAAGCTGGCGGCCCGCCTGGGCATCGCCGACGTCGTCCGCTTCCGCCCGCCCGTCGGCCAGGACCGGCTCGCCGACTGGTACCGGGCCGCGTCCGTGCTGGTCATGCCCTCCTACAGCGAGTCCTTCGGCCTGGTCGCCGTCGAGGCGCAGGCCTGCGGCACCCCCGTCGTCGCGGCGGCGGTCGGCGGCCTGCCCGTGGCCGTACGGGACGGCGACAGCGGCATCCTCGTACCCGGCCACGACCCGGCCGACTACGCCACCGCGCTGGGCCGCTTCGCCGACGAGCCGCAGCTCGTCGACCGCATGGGCGCGGCCGCGGCCCGGCACGCCGAGTCC
>KL569446.1:3472-3829 GCA_000715685.1 Streptomyces lilacinus | reverse complement strand
GTGTACACCGCGGCGATGGCCGAGCGACGGCGTCGCCTACGCTCGGCACATGCCTGACGCGAAGACCACCATCGAGGCCGCGAAGACCGTCATCGAGCGCGCCCTCGGCGAGGCCGACCTCGAGTGGGAGAGCCCGGCCGGGGCCGACGGCACGTACGTCGTCAAGCTCCCCGGCACGCGCAAGCTGTCGACGACGGTCTCCCTGGTCGTCGGCAACCACTCCCTGTCCGTCAACGCCTTCGTCGTGCGCTGCCCCGACGAGAACCACGCCGGCGTGCACCGCTGGCTGCTGGAGCGCAACACCCGTCTCTACGGGCTGGCTTACGCGATCGACCGGCTGGGGGACGTCTACCTGGT
>KL569446.1:2916-3158 GCA_000715685.1 Streptomyces lilacinus | reverse complement strand
CCGCTGGCGGCCGTTTCCCCGGAGGAGATCGACCGGATCCTGGGGACCGTGCTGGAGCACGCGGACGGCAGCTTCAACACCCTGCTGGAGATGGGCTTCGCGAGCGCGATCCGCAAGGAGTACGCGTGGCGCACGGCGCGCGGGGAGTCGACGCGCAACCTCGACGCGTTCGCGCGCCTGACGCGGGACGAGACGACGTCGTAGCGTCGCCCTCAAACGCCGGACGGGCTGACAATGTCAGC
>KL569446.1:0-2625 GCA_000715685.1 Streptomyces lilacinus | reverse complement strand
GGGAAACGGTGCATGGGGGCACCTCCCAGCGGTAGCTGGGGGAGGGGTCGGGGCTCCCTCCCGCTCAGGCCGACGCTGCCTCGGCCTCCGGCCGCGCCGGCGCCTCGGGCGCGGCCGAGGCGCCGCCCGGGATCTCCGCCGGAAGCCCCCGCATCAGCAGCCAGTACCCCGCCGCCGCGACCGTCCCGACCACCGCGCACAGGCCCCACAGCACGTCCGCCCCGAACGTGTCGATCACCGTGCCGCCGGCCAGCGGTGCCACCAGCGCGGCCACGGACCACGAGAGGGTGTAGACGCCCTGGTAGCGGCCCCGGCCCTGGGTGGGGGAGAGCCGGACGACGAGGCCCATCTGCGTCGGCGAGTTGACGATCTCCGCCAGCGTCCAGACGCAGATGGTCAGCGCGTACACGCCCAGCGAGCCGGCGAAGGCGGTGAGCCCGAAGCCGTAGCCCGCGAGCAGGGCGGAGATCACCAGCAGCCGCTGGGGGGCGCGGTGCTCGATGAAGCGGGTGACGGGGATCTGCAGGACGACGATGAGGACGCCGTTGACGGCGATGACCATGCCGTAGTCGCTGCTGGAGAAGCCGGCCTCGCCCATGGCCACGGGCAGGGCGACCGTGTGCTGCATGAAGATCAACGCCATCAGGAAGGACAGGCCGACGACACCCATGAAGCGGCGGTCGCGCAGCACCGTCCCCAGCCCGACGGCCGGCTCGCCGGCCGCCCCGTCCGCCCCGGGCGCGGGCGCGGGGCGGGTCTCGGGGAGCTTGAGGAAGACGAGGACGGCGCAGGCGAGCGTCAGCGCGGCCTCGCCGAGGAAGCCGATCAGGTAGCTGTACTGGGCGATGACACCCGCGGCGAGGGAGGAGAACGCGAAGCCCAGGTTGATGGCCCAGTAGTTGAGCGCGAAGGCCCGGACGCGGTCCTCGGGGGCGACGATGTCGGCCATCATCGCCTGCACGGCGGGGCGGGAGGCGTTGCTGGCCATGCCCACCAGGAAGCCGACGGCCGCGATGGCCACGGGGTGCTGGACGAAGCCCAGCAGCGCCACGGTGGCGGCGGTGGAGACCTGGGCGATCAGCAGTGTGGGGCGGCGCCCGAGCCGGTCGGTCATCACGCCGGCGCCGAGGGAGGAGACGACCTGGCCGAGCCCGTGCAGCGCGGCGACGAGACCGGCGTACGAGGCGGAGTAGCCGCGGTCGACGGTCAGGTAGAGAGCCAGGAAGGTGGCGACGAACGCGCCGAGCCGGTTGATCAGGGTCGAGGTCCAGAGCCACCAGAACTCCCGCGGCAGGCCCGAGACGCTTCGTCTCATGGCCGCTCTGACGTGTGCGACGGACATGCCGCGATCCCCCCGTATGTAAGTGGCTCTCTCTAGTGAAGCAACTTACATACTTGGGCGTGTCCACGCCATTCAATTGACGATCGTCGTCAAACGTCCGGGGCGCGAGCCGCTCGCGCGGTCGATTACGCTCAGGGCATGGCCGACGCACCGTACAAGCTGATCCTCCTCCGCCACGGCGAGAGCGAATGGAACGCGAAGAACCTGTTCACCGGCTGGGTGGACGTCAACCTCAACGAGAAGGGCGAGAAGGAGGCAGTCCGGGGCGGTGAGCTGCTCAAGGACGCCGGCCTGCTCCCGGACGTGGTCCACACCTCCCTCCAGAAGCGCGCGATCCGCACCGCGCAGCTCGCGCTGGAGGCCGCGGACCGCCACTGGATCCCCGTGCACCGCTCCTGGCGCCTGAACGAGCGCCACTACGGCGCCCTCCAGGGCAAGGACAAGGCCCAGACGCTGGCCGAGTTCGGCGAGGAGCAGTTCATGCTCTGGCGCCGCTCGTACGACACCCCGCCGCCGGCGCTCGAGGACGGCACCGAGTTCTCGCAGAGCGACGACCCGCGCTACGCCTCGATCCCGAGCGAGCTGCGCCCGCGCACCGAGTGCCTCAAGGACGTCGTCGTCCGCATGCTGCCGTACTGGTACGACGGCATCGTCCCGGACCTGCTGGCCGGCCGCACGGTCCTGGTCGCCGCGCACGGCAACTCCCTGCGCGCCCTGGTCAAGCACCTCGACGGCATCTCCGACGCCGACATCGCGGGCCTGAACATCCCCACCGGCATCCCGCTCGCCTACGAGCTCGACGCCGACTTCCGCCCGGTCGTCCCCGGCGGCACGTACCTCGACCCGGAGGCCGCGAAGGCCGCCATCGAGGCCGTGAAGAACCAGGGCAAGAAGAAGTAGGGCAAGAAGAAGCAGGCGCCGCCCATGCGCACACGGAGTCGGCCCCCGTCCGGTAGCTACCGGACGGGGGCCGACTCCGTGTGCGCATGGGCGGCGCCTGCTTCTTCTTGCCCTACTTCTTCTTGCCCTGGTTCTTCACGGCCTCGATGGCGGCCTTCGCGGCCTCCGGGTCGAGGTACGTGCCGCCGGGGACGACCGGGCGGAAGTCGGCGTCGAGCTCGTAGGCGAGCGGGATGCCGGTGGGGATGTTCAGGCCCGCGATGTCGGCGTCGGAGATGCCGTCGAGGTGCTTGACCAGGGCGCGCAGGGAGTTGCCGTGCGCGGCGACCAGGACCGTGCGGCCGGCCAGCAGGTCCGGGACGATGCCGTCGTACCAGTACGGC
>KL569445.1:28188-28674 GCA_000715685.1 Streptomyces lilacinus | reverse complement strand
CCAAGGACGAGGGCGGCCGCCACACCCCGTTCTTCAACAACTACCGTCCGCAGTTCTACTTCCGTACGACTGACGTGACCGGTGTTGTGACCCTCAAGGAGGGCACGGAGATGGTCATGCCCGGCGACAACGCCGAGATGTCCGTTTCCCTCATCCAGCCCGTCGCGATGGAGGAGGGCCTGCGCTTCACCATCCGTGAGGGTGGCCGCACCGTCGGCGCCGGCCAGGTCACCAAGATCAACAAGTAAGTTCTCTCTTACTTGAGGGTCCGAAAGACCTGAGAAGGCCCGCACATCTTCGGATGTGCGGGCCTTCTCGCGTTTCCGGCGGCTTTCTGTCGGCCGGTGCCTCCTACGCGGCCTCGTACGGCAGGATCTGCCGCAGCAGGCCGCGCGGGTGGCCCCGGCGTCGCCACTCCCGCGGGTAGCCGATCGAGACCTCCTCGAACCGCACGCCGTCGTGCCAGGTGGTGCGGGGGATGTGCAG
>KL569445.1:25678-27902 GCA_000715685.1 Streptomyces lilacinus | reverse complement strand
GGTGGCCGTAGACCACCGCCGCCACGTTGAAGCGGGTGTGCCAGTCGCGGGTGAGGACCGTGCCGCACCACTGGGCGAACTCCGGGTACGTCAGCACGTCCGTGGGCTCGCGTACGAGGGGGTAGTGGCCGAAGAGCACCAGCGGCAGCGACGGGTCGTGCGCGGCCAGCCGGGCCTCGGTCGCGGCGACGCGCGCCCGGCACCAGTCGTCCACGCCGGCGTACGGCTCGGGGTGGAGCAGGTACTCGTCCGTGCACACGATGCCGGCCTTGTGCGCCTGCGCGAGCGACTCCTCCTTGGTGGCGGCCGTGGGCGTGCGGAACGTGTAGTCGTACAGCGTGAACAGCGGCGCGACCGCCACCGGGCCGCCCTCGCCCTCCCAGACCGCCCAGGGATCCTCGGGAGTGTCGATCCCCAGCCCCCGGCACAGCTCCACCAGGTGCTCGTAGCGCGCCTGGCCGCGCAGCTCGACCGGGTCGTTGGCGGGGGTCCACAGCTCGTGGTTGCCGGGCGCCCACAGGACGCGGGGGAAGCGGTCGGCGAGCAGCTTGAGGGTGCGCTCGACGTCGTCGAAGCGCTCGGCGACGTCGCCGGCGACGATCAGCCAGTCGTCGTCCGTGGTGGGGCGCAGTGACTCGGCGATGGGCACGTTGGCGCTCATGCCGGTGTGCAGGTCGCTGACGGCCAAGAGCCGTCGGCCGGGGCGGGGCGTGTTCGGCTGCTGCATCGGATCCCAGACTCGCGGTGGCTAACGGGTGATCTTTCCGACCACGGTATGCCCGGAATCCCGTAATCCGGAGGGACCGTACGGAAAAGGCCGGCCCTCAGCCGCCGGCCCCGGGGGCGAGCAGGCGGCGGCCGTTGAGCAGGTCCCGGCCCAGGAGGCTGAGCGTGTGGTACGCCCGGCCGTTGGAGCGGTGGGTGGTGATCAGGCCCGCCTCGCGCAGGACGCTGGCGTGGTGGCTGGCCGTCGCCATGGCGATCCGCACCCGGCGGGCCAGCTCGCTCGTGGTGCAGCCGCGGGCGGTGGCCTCCAGCACCTCGGCGCGGGTCCGGCCGAGGAGCGCGGCCAGCGGGGTGTCGCCCTGCTCCGGGCGCGGGGGGCCGTGGATGCCGAGCAGCCAGGCGGGGTCGTGCGTGATCGGGTACACGAGCACCGGCGGAAGCTCCGGATCTCGCAGCACGGTGGGGGCGCGCCAGCAAAAGAAGGAGGGCACGAGCCGAAGCCCGCGCCCCTCGAGATAGACGTCCTCCGTGGTGCCCGGCACCGCCACCTCCAGGACGGGTGGGCTCCACCGGACGGCCGGGTGCAAGGTGGCCAGTAAATGCTCCATGCCGTGGTGCAGGATCGTCTGCGAGCGGGTGGCCCGGTCGGCGTCGATGTGCTCGCGCAGCTTGGGCAGGTACGGCCCGATCGCGGTGTCGTGGAAGGCCGTGATGCCGGCGCCCAGCGCCCGCAGCGCGGGGACGCCGCCCTCGGCGAGGTCGCGCACGAAGCGCATCTCGCGCCGGTCGGCGGCGAGCAGCTCCAGATCGCCCCGCAGGCGCTGCTTCGGCAGGGACAGCATGGTGTCGAGGCCCGCGGTGAGGCCGTCGGCGGCCTCGGGCGGGGTGAGGAAGTCGGGGGAGTAGCCCCGGGGCGGGGCCAGCGCGAGGACCCGGCGCATGGGGTCGGAGAGCCGGGAGCGGACGTGGTCGCGCCACTCGCCGAAGATCAGGGGGCCCTGGGCGGTCTGCAGCATGTGAGCGGCCAGCAGCGTCTCCCACAGCAGGTCGGGCTCGGCGGCGAGCCGGATGCGGCCGAGGTCGACGCTGGTGAAGTGAATGCGCACGGTGTGCCACTGCCCCTCCGGGGCGGGTTTGAACGTGAGGTCACCCTGGAGGGGTCGTCGTCGGCCACGGGGTTGCCGGGGCCCTGCCGAGGACATCGCGCGGAGCGAGCTCAGACCCCCGACCCCGGTGCCGGGCGCCACACCCACGGCGTCGCGTCAGGGCTCAGCCCGACGGCGCACAGACGATGGCTGGCGTCCGTCACCAGCCCGGCCGCGCCCACCGGCAGGACGCCGCTGGGGGAGGGGACGGGCGAGTCGCCGGAGTCGGCGTCGACGAGCTGTATACGGCCGGTCAGGGCCCGGCCCAGGACCATCAGGGAGTCCTTGCCGCCCCGCCGCGGCAGGGCGCACGCGGTGAGCGGCCCGTAGCCGGCGAAGGGGCGCAGGCCGGA
>KL569445.1:20730-25395 GCA_000715685.1 Streptomyces lilacinus | reverse complement strand
GATGTGTATAAGAGACAGGCGGTAGCCGACCGGCTCGGCGGCGGTGGGTGTGCGGTAGACGACGGTGAGGGCGCCGTCCGGGCCGAGGGCGACGCCCATGGGGTTGCCGCCGGGGCCCGGCAGGCCCTTGAGCGGCATGGCCCGGACGGGCGCGCCGGGGGCGTCCTGGCTCCAGTGGTGCACGGTGTCCCGGCCGATGCCGAAGACGTGGACGCGGCCCTGCTTGTCGAGGGCGGCGGTGACGCCTTCCTGGATGTCCTGGCCGTGCAGGCTCTGCCATCTGCCCCACTTGCCGTCGGGCTCGCGCACGCGGCCGGAGAGCCCCTTGCCGGCGTTGCGGACGAAGAGGTGGACCCGGCCGTCGGGCGCGGCGACGACGGTGGGCACGCCCACGCGGCGGCCGCGCTCGGTCTTGTGCTCGGGGTTGCCGAGGCTCTTCCAGGGCTTGAAGGCGCCGCCGGGGGTGCGCTGCTCCAGGACGACGATCTCGCGGCTGTTGGCGCGGCCCTGGCCCTCGAGGGAGGAGAAGCGCAGGGCGAAGAGCAGGCGGTGGCCCCGGGCGTCCCTGACGGCGGCCAGGGCGGGCGCCAGGGGCCCGCCGCCGAGGTTCTGGGGTGTTCCCCAGCGGCCGCTGCCGGGGGAGCTCTCCTGCCAGCGCACGGCCTGCAGGCCCAGGACGCCGTACGCCTCGAGGCGCCCGGCGCGGTCGCTGTCGGCGACGGCCGCGGGCCCGGGGTAGCGGTAGTGGGTGGAGCGGACCCAGCCCTTGCGGTTCTTCAGCGGGCGCTCGCCGCCCTGCCCGTAGTCGCCGCAGCCGCCGGGGTTGCCGCACTCCCAGGTGGGGTCGCCGCCGTAGGCCGCGATGAGGCGGTACTTGTCCTCGACGACCTCCGGCGGGAGGTTGAAGGGCCAGCGCTGGTTGTAGTAGCCGCGGAAGGACAGGGCGGTGAAGCGGGGCGGGTGGCCCTCGCGGCGGGTGGTGTCGGCCACCCACTGGGACATCGCCTTCCAGGTGAAGAGCGCGGTCGGCGTGTGGTCGCGGTGGTCCGAGCACGCCCCGTAGTCGTTGTCCTTGGGGTGGGTGGCGTCGTGGACCTGGTAATCGGGGTCGGGGTCCATGGTGTGGACCACCGTGGGCCGGTACCGATCCATGATCGCGGCGAGGGCGTCCACGAGCGTCCCGTGCCGGTAGGTGGAGACCGAGGTGCAGGGGGAGCCGGTGGCGACCATGCTCTGCATCACCGCGTAGGGCAGGTCCCACAGCTGGGGCAGCCGGGTGCCGCCGGGGGAGAACATGGCGATGTTGAGGAAGATCAGCCGGACCCGGCGGCCGCCGTCGACGAGCTCGTTGGTCTCGGCCCGGACACCACCCGGAAGGTCCATGACGGACTTCTTCCATGGGGTGAACTTGTCCTTGCCGATCATCTCCGCGTACGCCTGGCGCAGGCCCTGGTGGCGGGCGGAGGAATAGGCGGCCTTGTCGGGCTGGGTCTTGGGCATGCCCTCGATCCAGTTCTGGCCGACCGACTCGCCGGCGGTGACGTAGACCGAGACGACGGGGACGCCGGCGGTGATCAGGTGCCGGGCGTCGGGGTTCATGAAGTACAGGTCGTCGTCGGGATGGGCCATGACCTGCAGGAGCAGGGCGTCCCCGGAGGTGTTGAACGACTGCGTGGCGCTGGGGTCGACAGATCGACCGGGCTCGGGGGAGGATGTGACCCGGCTCGATCCCGCGCTGCACCCGGCCGCCGTCGCCGCCGCGGCGACCGCGATCCCGGTGAGCACCGAGCGGCGGGCCAGGCCCCTGCGCTGTGAGATGTTCAACTAAGTGACTCCGTCCCGTCGGCCAGCGCGCAGTCCACGACTGCCCCAGACGTGATAGGGGACGGCTGGGGCGCCTCACAGGTTGCTCCAGCCCGGTCGAAGCCCACCGGAGAGCGGCGGCCGGCTCCGGCGAGGGCCCGGGCTGTCTCGCGACCATAGTGTCCCGTATGTCGGCGGGGTGGTTTGACAAGTGCGCCGCTCGGGGTACGGTCTTCTGCTTCGATTGGCGCCTCTTCGGGCGCGTATGGCACACTGTTCAGGTTGCTCGGTTGAGTGCCGATGCTGCGCGCCTCCCGCCGGGAGGACTGGAAGCGAGTCCCGCAGTACTCGTCGTCCCTTATGAGGGGCGGAAGTACGGGAATCTTCCGGGAAGTGTCAGCGGGGCCCCAGCCAGGCGCTCGGTGGGTGTCTTTCCCCCACAACCCCCTTCATCAGGGAATCTCCTTGGGGAGATCTGCTGGAAGGGGCGCGACACGCCCGACCGCGTGGGTCGGAGGTGGAGCGGGGAGAGGCGGCGTTTCGGAGGTTCTCCGGGGCGCAGCCGGCCGAGTCCCAGAGCGTTACGAGAGACAGGACTACGAAGTAGCCATGGCGGGACAGAAGATCCGCATCCGGCTCAAGGCCTACGACCACGAGGTCATCGACTCCTCGGCGAAGAAGATCGTCGAGACGGTGACCCGCACTGGTGCGTCGGTCGCGGGCCCGGTGCCGCTGCCCACTGAGAAGAACGTGTACTGCGTCATCAAGTCGCCGCACAAGTACAAGGACTCGCGCGAGCACTTCGAGATGCGCACGCACAAGCGCCTCATCGACATCCTCGACCCCACGCCGAAGACGGTTGACTCGCTCATGCGTCTCGACCTGCCGGCTGGCGTCGACATCGAGATCAAGCTCTGAGGTGACGCGCGAGATGGCTAAGCAGATCAAGGGCGTCCTGGGCGAGAAGCTCGGCATGACGCAGGTCTGGGACGAGAACAACCGTGTCGTCCCGGTCACCGTTGTCAAGGCCGGCCCCTGCGTCGTGACGCAGGTCCGCACCAACGACGCCGACGGCTACGAGTCGGTCCAGATCGCCTTCGGCGAGATCGACCCGCGCAAGGTGAACAAGCCCCTCAAGGGCCACTTCGCCAAGGCCGACGTGACCCCCCGCCGCCACCTGGTGGAGATCCGCACCTCCGACGCCGCCGAGTACACCCTCGGCCAGGAGATCACCGCGGACGTGTTCGAGGCCGGCGTCAAGGTTGACGTCACCGGCAAGAGCAAGGGCAAGGGCTTCGCCGGTGTCATGAAGCGCCACAACTTCCGTGGCCTCGGCGCCGGGCACGGCACCCAGCGCAAGCACCGCTCCCCCGGTTCCATCGGTGGCTGCGCCACCCCGGGCCGTGTGTTCAAGGGCCTCCGCATGGCGGGCCGCATGGGCAACGAGCGGGTCACCACCCAGAACCTGACCGTCCACGCCGTTGACGCGGAGAAGGGCCTGCTCCTGATCAAGGGCGCGGTTCCTGGTCCGAACGGCGGCCTCGTCCTGGTCCGTACCGCGGCCAAGGGGGCCTGAGGTAACCGATGAGCACCATTGAC
This sequence comes from Streptomyces lilacinus, assembly GCA_000715685.1. GTDB lineage: Bacteria > Actinomycetota > Actinomycetes > Streptomycetales > Streptomycetaceae > Streptomyces > Streptomyces lilacinus. Next base: position 21,993 of record KL569445.1, on the reverse strand, counting down.
ATCCTTTCGCCGGCAGGCGACAAGGCCGGGACCGTCGAGCTCCCCGCGGAGATCTTCGACGCGAAGGTCAGCGTTCCGCTGATCCACCAGGTCGTCGTCGCGCAGCTGGCCGCTGCCCGTCAGGGCACGCACAAGACCAAGACTCGTGGCGAGGTCCGCGGCGGTGGCAAGAAGCCGTACCGCCAGAAGGGCACCGGTCGCGCCCGTCAGGGTTCGACCCGCGCGCCGCAGTTCGCCGGTGGTGGCGTCGTGCACGGTCCCGTGCCGCGTGACTACTCGCAGCGGACCCCGAAGAAGATGAAGGCCGCCGCCCTGCGTGGTGCCCTCTCCGACCGGGCGCGTCACTCCCGCATCCACGTCGTCTCCGGCGTGGTCGAGGGCGCGGTGTCCACCAAGGCCGCCAAGACCCTGTTCGGCAAGATCTCGGAGCGCAAGAACCTGCTCCTGGTCGCCGACCGGTCCGACGAGGCCGCGTGGCTGTCCGCCCGCAACCTGCCCCAGGTCCACATCCTGGAGCCGGGCCAGCTGAACACGTACGACGTGCTCGTCTCCGACGACGTGGTCTTCACCCAGGCCGCTTTCGAGTCCTTCGTGTCTGGCCCCAAGGCCGCCGTTGAGACCGAAGGGAGCGAGGCCTGATGACTGAGGCCGTCGTCACCAGCAAGACGTTCTCGGACCCGCGCGACCTCCTGGTCAAGCCGGTCGTCTCCGAGAAGAGCTACGCGCTGCTGGACGAGAACAAGTACACGTTCATCGTCGACCCGCGCGCCAACAAGACCCAGATCAAGCAGGCCGTCGAGGCGGTCTTCTCGGTCAAGGTCACCGGGGTCAACACGATCAACCGTCAGGGTAAGCGGAAGCGCACCAAGACCGGTTTCGGCAAGCGCGCCAACACCAAGCGCGCCATCGTGACCCTCGCCGAGGGCGACCGTATCGACATCTTCGGCGGTCCGACCGCCTAAGGGCGGTCTGGATCGTCCGGAATCGGACGAGGACTGAGAAATGGGTATCCGCAAGTACAAGCCGACGACCCCGGGCCGTCGTGGCTCCAGCGTCGCCGACTTTGTCGAGATCACGCGGTCCACGCCGGAGAAGTCGCTGGTCCGCCCCCTGCACAGCAAGGGCGGCCGTAACAACGCCGGTCGTGTGACCGTTCGCCACCAGGGTGGTGGCCACAAGCGCGCCTACCGTCTGATCGACTTCCGTCGTCATGACAAGGACGGCGTGCCGGCCAAGGTCGCTCACATCGAGTACGACCCGAAC
>KL569445.1:18474-20506 GCA_000715685.1 Streptomyces lilacinus | reverse complement strand
TGACAAGGACGGCGTGCCGGCCAAGGTCGCTCACATCGAGTACGACCCGAACCGCACCGCGCGCATCGCGCTCCTGCACTACGCAGACGGCGAGAAGCGCTACATCATCGCTCCGCGTGGCCTGAACCAGGGTGACCGGATCGAGAACGGCCCCGGGGCCGACATCAAGCCGGGCAACAACCTGGCGCTGCGCAACATCCCGGTGGGTACGACCATCCACGCCATCGAGCTGCGTCCCGGTGGCGGTGCGAAGATCGCCCGCTCCGCCGGTTCCTCCGTGCAGCTGCTGGCGAAGGAGGGCACCATGGCCCACCTGCGCATGCCGTCCGGTGAGATCCGTCTGGTCGACATCCGCTGCCGCGCCACTGTCGGCGAGGTCGGCAATGCCGAGCAGTCGAACATCAACTGGGGCAAGGCCGGCCGTATGCGCTGGAAGGGCGTTCGCCCGACCGTCCGCGGTGTCGCCATGAACCCCGTTGACCACCCGCACGGTGGTGGTGAGGGCAAGACCTCCGGTGGTCGCCACCCGGTCTCCCCGTGGGGTCAGAAGGAGGGTCGTACTCGTTCTCCCAAGAAGGCGAGCAACAAGTACATCGTCCGCCGCCGCAAGACGAACAAGAAGCGCTAGGAGCGGGTTTAGATGCCGCGTAGTCTCAAGAAGGGACCCTTCGTCGACGGACACCTCATCAAGAAGGTGGACGCTCAGAACGAAGCCGGTACCAAGAACGTCATCAAGACCTGGTCCCGTCGCTCCATGATCGTGCCGGCCATGCTCGGCCACACGCTCGCGGTGCACAACGGCAAGACGCACGTCCCGGTGTTCGTCACCGAGTCGATGGTCGGCCACAAGCTCGGCGAGTTCTCGCCGACCCGCACCTTCCGCGGCCACGTCAAGGACGACCGCAAGTCGAAGCGCCGCTAAGGCGGGGTGTGAACGACTATGACTGACACCGAAGGGACAACCATGGAAGCCAGGGCCCAGGCGCGGTACATCCGCGTCACGCCCATGAAGGCCCGCCGCGTGGTGGACCTCATCCGTGGCATGGACGCCACGGAGGCTCAGGCGGTCCTGCGTTTCGCCCCGCAGGCCGCGAGCGTGCCGGTGGGCAAGGTGCTGGACAGCGCCATTGCCAACGCCGCGCACAACTACGACCACACGGACGCTTCGTCGCTGTACATCAGCGAGGCGTTCGTGGACGAGGGCCCGACCCTGAAGCGGTTCCGTCCGCGCGCCCAGGGCCGTGCCTACCGGATCCGCAAGCGGACCAGCCACATCACCGTGGTCGTCAGCAGCAAGGAAGGAACCCGGTAATGGGCCAGAAGGTTAACCCGCACGGGTTCCGACTCGGCATCACCACCGACTTCAAGTCGCGTTGGTACGCCGACAAGCTGTACAAGGACTACGTCAAGGAAGACGTCGCCATTCGTCGCATGATGACGAAGGGCATGGAGCGCGCCGGTATCTCGAAGGTTGAGATCGAGCGCACCCGCGACCGCGTCCGCGTTGACATCCACACCGCCCGCCCGGGCATCGTCATCGGTCGCCGTGGCGCCGAGGCCGACCGCATCCGTGGCGAGCTGGAGAAGCTGACCGGCAAGCAGGTCCAGCTGAACATCCTCGAGGTCAAGAACCCCGAGGTCGACGCTCAGCTGGTGGCCCAGGCCGTCGCCGAGCAGCTGTCCTCCCGCGTCTCCTTCCGTCGCGCCATGCGCAAGAGCATGCAGTCGACGATGAAGGCCGGCGCCAAGGGCATCAAGATCCAGTGCGGTGGCCGTCTCGGCGGCGCCGAGATGTCCCGCTCGGAGTTCTACCGCGAGGGCCGTGTGCCCCTGCACACGCTCCGCGCGAACGTCGACTACGGCTTCTTCGAGGCCAAGACCACCTTCGGTCGCATCGGCGTGAAGGTCTGGATCTACAAGGGCGACGTCAAGAACATCGCCGAGGTCCGCGCCGAGAACGCCGCCGCGCGTGCGGGCAACCGCCCGTCCCGTGGCGCCGGCGAGCGCCCGGCCCGTGGGGGCCGTGGTGGCG
>KL569445.1:9612-18204 GCA_000715685.1 Streptomyces lilacinus | reverse complement strand
TGTGTATAAGAGACAGCCCCAAGGCCGAGGCCACCGCTGCTCCGGCTGAGTCCACCGGAACGGAGGCCTGACCGACATGCTGATCCCTCGCAGGGTCAAGCACCGCAAGCAGCACCACCCCAAGCGGAACGGCATGGCCAAGGGTGGCACCGAGCTCGCCTTCGGTGAGTACGGCATCCAGGCCCTGACCCCGGCCTACGTGACGAACCGGCAGATCGAGTCCGCTCGTATCGCCATGACCCGTCACATCAAGCGTGGCGGCAAGGTGTGGATCAACATCTACCCGGACCGTCCGCTGACGAAGAAGCCGGCCGAGACCCGCATGGGTTCCGGTAAGGGTTCCCCCGAGTGGTGGATCGCGAACGTCAAGCCCGGTCGGGTGATGTTCGAGCTGTCCTTCCCGAACGAAAAGGTCGCTCGTGAGGCGCTGACCCGCGCTGCCCACAAGCTTCCGATGAAGTGCCGCATTGTTCGGCGCGAGGCAGGTGAGTCGTGATGGCCGCTGGTACCAAGGCGACCGAGCTGCGTGAGCTGAACAACGAGGACCTCGTTGCCAAGCTGCGTGAGGCCAAGGAAGAGCTGTTCAACCTCCGCTTCCAGGCGGCGACCGGGCAGCTCGAGAACCACGGTCGGCTCAAGTCCGTCCGTAAGGACATCGCCCGGATCTACACCCTGATGCGCGAGCGTGAGCTGGGCATCGAGACGGTGGAGAGCGCCTGATGAGCGAGAAGAATGTGACTGAGACGAACGAGCGCGGTTTCCGCAAGACCCGTGAGGGTCTCGTCGTCAGCGACAAGATGGACAAGACCGTCGTCGTCGCTGTCGAGGACCGTGTCAAGCACGCGCTGTACGGCAAGGTCATCCGCCGTACGAACAAGCTCAAGGCGCACGACGAGCAGAACGCTGCCGGCATCGGCGACCGCGTCCTCCTGATGGAGACCCGGCCGCTGTCCGCCACCAAGCGCTGGCGCGTCGTCGAGATCCTCGAGAAGGCCAAGTAATTCCCGGGGGGAATTCCCCCCGGGCCAGTTCCGCCAGGCTCGGTGAGGGGCTTCGCAAGGAGCCCCTCACCGGGAACCGGCAGACGATCAGGAGATAGACGTGATCCAGCAGGAGTCGCGACTTCGCGTCGCCGACAACACTGGTGCCAAGGAGATCCTTTGCATCCGTGTTCTCGGTGGCTCGGGTCGCCGCTACGCGGGCATCGGTGACGTCATCGTCGCCACCGTCAAGGATGCGATCCCCGGTGGCAACGTGAAGAAGGGTGACGTCGTCAAGGCCGTCATCGTTCGCACCGTCAAGGAGCGCCGCCGTCCGGATGGCTCGTACATCCGTTTCGACGAGAACGCCGCTGTCGTTCTCAAGAACGACGGTGACCCCCGCGGCACCCGTATCTTCGGCCCCGTGGGCCGAGAGCTGCGCGAGAAGAAGTTCATGAAGATCGTCTCGCTCGCGCCGGAGGTGCTGTAACCGATGAAGATCAAGAAGGGCGACCTGGTCCAGGTCATCACCGGTAAGGACAAGGGCAAGCAGGGCAAGGTCATTCAGGCCATGCCCAGCGAGAACCGCGTCCTCGTCGAGGGTGTCAACCGGGTCAAGAAGCACACCAAGGCCGGCCAGACCGCTCGCGGTTCGCAGACCGGCGGCATTGTGACGACCGAGGCCCCCATCCACGTGAGCAACGTTCAGCTCGTCGTGGAGAAGGACGGCAAGAAGGTCGTCACCCGTGTCGGTTACCGCTTCGACGACAACGGCAACAAGATCCGCGTTGCCAAGCGCACCGGTGAGGACATCTGATGACTGCCACCACCAACGCGCCGCGTCTCAAGCTGCGCTACCGCGAAGAGATCGTCGGCAAGCTGCGTGAGGAGTTCTCCTACGAGAACATCATGCAGGTTCCCGGCCTGACCAAGATCGTGGTCAACATGGGTGTGGGCGACGCCGCCCGCGACTCCAAGCTGATCGAGGGCGCCATCCGCGACCTCACCACGATCACGGGCCAGAAGCCCGCCGTCACCAAGGCTCGCAAGTCCATCGCGCAGTTCAAGCTGCGTGAGGGCCAGCCGATCGGCGCCCACGTCACCCTCCGTGGTGACCGCATGTGGGAGTTCCTGGACCGCACCCTGTCGCTCGCGCTCCCGCGCATCCGCGACTTCCGTGGTCTGTCCCCGAAGCAGTTCGACGGTCGGGGCAACTACACCTTCGGTCTCACGGAGCAGGTCATGTTCCACGAGATCGACCAGGACAAGATCGACCGCGTCCGGGGTATGGACATCACCGTGGTCACCACGGCGACCAACGACGACGAGGGCCGTGCCCTCCTTCGTCACCTCGGCTTCCCCTTCAAGGAGGCGTGACCGAGATGGCGAAGAAGTCTCTGATCGCGAAGGCTGCGAGCAAGCCCAAGTTCGCGGTCCGTGCGTACACCCGCTGCAACCGCTGCGGCCGTCCGCACTCCGTGTACCGCAAGTTCGGCCTCTGCCGCGTGTGCCTTCGTGAGATGGCTCACCGTGGCGAGCTGCCGGGCGTGACCAAGAGCTCCTGGTAACAACCCACTTGGGTTGACCAGGGCTCTCGGTAAGCATCCTGGACGGCGGGGCCCAATCCCTCACTCCCGTAGAGTTGAAGGGTTGGGCGCCCGCCGCCCATGACCGTCTTACTACGCCGTAGGTCCCCGCGCCGCACCCGCTCCGACTCAGCTCGGGGAGAGGGATGGCGCACATAGGAAACCCCGGCGAGAGAGGCCGAAGGCCAAACATGACCATGACCGATCCGATCGCAGACATGCTGACCCGTCTGCGGAACGCGAACTCGGCTTACCACGACTCCGTGGCGATGCCCCACAGCAAGATCAAGGCGCACATCGCCGAGATCCTGCAGCAGGAGGGCTACATCGCCGGCTGGAAGGTCGAGGACGCCGAGGTCGGCAAGAAGCTCGTCGTCGACCTGAAGTTCGGCCCGAACCGTGAGCGCTCCATCGCGGGCATCAAGCGGATCTCGAAGCCGGGCCTCCGGGTCTACGCAAAGTCCACCAACCTGCCGAAGGTCCTGGGCGGCCTGGGCGTGGCGATCATCTCCACGTCCCACGGTCTCCTGACCGGCCAGCAGGCCAGCAAGAAGGGCGTGGGTGGGGAAGTCCTCGCCTACGTCTGGTAATCGGGAACGGAGGAATAGCTAATGTCGCGTATTGGCAAGCTGCCCATCCAGGTTCCCGCTGGTGTGGACGTCACCATCGATGGCCGCACGGTTTCGGTTAAGGGTCCCAAGGGCACCCTGACCCACACCGTGGCCGCGCCCATCGCGATCGCCAAGGGCGAGGACGGCGTTCTCAACGTCACCCGTCCCAACGACGAGCGTCAGAACAAGGCCCTGCACGGCCTGTCCCGCACGCTGGTGGCGAACATGATCACCGGCGTGACCCAGGGCTACAGCAAGGCTCTCGAGATCAGCGGTGTCGGTTACCGCGTCCAGGCCAAGGGCTCCAACCTGGAGTTCTCCCTGGGCTACAGCCACCCGATCCTGATCGAGGCGCCCGAGGGCATCACCTTCAAGGTGGAGTCCCCGACCAAGCTCAGCGTCGAGGGCATCGACAAGCAGAAGGTCGGCGAGGTCGCCGCGAACATCCGCAAGCTTCGCAAGCCCGACCCCTACAAGGCCAAGGGCGTGAAGTACGCGGGTGAGGTCATCCGCCGCAAGGTCGGAAAGGCTGGTAAGTAAGCCATGGCATACGGTGTGAAGATCGCCAAGGGTGACGCGTACAAGCGCGCTGCCAAGGCGCGCCGCCACATCCGCATCCGCAAGAACCTGTCGGGTACGGCCGAGCGCCCGCGTCTCGTCGTGACGCGCTCCAACCGTGGCATCACCGCTCAGGTCATCGACGACCTCAAGGGTCACACCCTGGCGTCGGCGTCCCACCTGGACGCTTCGATCCGCGGTGGCGAGGGCGACAAGAGCGCCCAGGCCAAGAAGGTGGGCGCCCTGGTCGCCGAGCGTGCCAAGGCCGCCGGCGTCGAGGCTGTCGTGTTCGACCGCGGTGGCAACCAGTACGCCGGGCGCATCGCCGCTCTGGCGGACGCCGCCCGCGAAGCCGGGCTGAAGTTCTAAGCCCCGGTTCCGGAGCTAGCGGACGTAACAGAGAGAGGTAAATCCAATGGCTGGACCCCAGCGCCGCGGAAGCGGTGCCGGTGGCGGCGAGCGGCGGGACCGGAAGGGCCGTGACGGTGGCGCTGCCGCCGAGAAGACCGCGTACGTTGAGCGCGTAGTCGCGATCAACCGCGTCGCCAAGGTTGTCAAGGGTGGTCGCCGCTTCAGCTTCACCGCGCTGGTCGTGGTGGGCGACGGTGACGGCACGGTCGGTGTCGGTTACGGCAAGGCCAAGGAAGTTCCGGCTGCCATCGCCAAGGGCGTGGAAGAGGCCAAGAAGAACTTCTTCAAGGTCCCCCGTATCCAGGGCACCGTTCCCCACCCGATCCAGGGCGAGAAGGCGGCCGGCGTCGTCATGCTCAAGCCCGCTTCCCCCGGTACCGGTGTTATCGCCGGTGGCCCGGTGCGAGCGGTGCTCGAGTGCGCCGGCATCCACGACATCCTGTCGAAGTCGCTCGGCTCGTCGAACCCGATCAACATCGTGCACGCCACGGTGGAGGCCCTCAAGGGACTGCAGCGTCCCGAGGAGATCGCCGCCCGTCGTGGTCTGCCGCTCGAGGACGTCGCTCCCGCCGCTCTGCTGCGGGCGCGTGCAGGGGCGGGTGCGTAATGGCTCGCCTCAAGGTCACGCAGGTTAAGTCCTACATCGGCAGCAAGCAGAACCACCGCGACACCCTGCGCTCGCTTGGTCTCAAGAAGATCAACGACGTGGTTGTCAAGGAGGACCGTCCCGAGATCCGCGGCATGGTGCACACCGTCCGCCACCTCGTGACGGTTGAGGAGGTCGACTGACATGGCGGAGCAGAACCCGCTGAAGGTCCACAACCTCCGTCCTGCCCCGGGCGCCAAGACCGCCAAGACCCGTGTCGGTCGTGGTGAGGCGTCCAAGGGTAAGACCGCAGGTCGTGGTACCAAGGGCACGAAGGCCCGTTACCAGGTTCCGGAGCGCTTCGAGGGTGGGCAGATGCCCCTCCACATGCGCCTCCCGAAGCTGAAGGGCTTCAAGAACCCCGCCCACAAGCAGTTCCAGGTCGTGAACCTGGAGAAGCTGGCCGCGCTCTACCCGCAGGGTGGCGAGGTCACGGTGGCCGACCTGGTCGCCAAGGGCGCTGTTCGCAAGAACGAGCTCGTCAAGGTCCTGGGCCAGGGCGAGATCTCCGTGGCGCTGCAGGTGACGGTCGACGCCGTCTCCGGCTCCGCCCAGGAGAAGATCACCGCCGCCGGCGGCACCGTCACCGAGCTCATCTGAGGTCGTTGATCTGACAACCGGGGATGTCCCAACTGGGGCATCCCCGGTTGGTCGTTCCTAGGGGGGCACGGTCGCCGGTAAGGTGGCGTGCACTGTTAACTTCCGCGCGGCCTATGCCCGCGCGGACTTTGACTGATACGTATTCGTCGATTCTCAAGACCGTCACCTCTCACGCAGCCACGTGAGAGGCGCCGCAGGAGGCACCGTGCTCACCGCGTTCGCCCGGGCGTTCAAGACGCCCGACCTGCGCAAGAAGCTGCTGTTCACGTTGGGCATCATGGTGCTCTTCCGGCTGGGGGCGCACGTCCCCGTGCCAGGAGTCGACTACCGCAATGTCCAGACGTGCATGGACCAGGCCAAGAGTGGGCAGGGCCTTTTCGGCCTCGTGAACATGTTCAGCGGCGGTGCGCTGCTGCAGATCACGATCTTCGCGCTGGGGATCATGCCGTACATCACGGCCAGCATCATCCTGCAGCTGCTCACTGTCGTGATCCCGCGGCTCGAAGCCCTCAAGAAAGAGGGCCAGACCGGCCAGGCCAAGATCACTCAGTACACGCGCTATCTGACCGTCGCGCTGGCGGTGCTGCAGGGCACCGGTCTCGTGGCCACCGCGCGCAGCGGCGCGCTCTTCGGGAACTGCACGGTCGGCAACCAGATCGTGCCGAACCAGTCGATCTTCACGACCGTCGTCATGGTCGTCACCATGACCGCCGGCACCTCGGTGATCATGTGGCTCGGTGAGCTCATCACCGACCGCGGCATCGGCAACGGCATGTCCATCCTGATGTTCACCTCCATCGCGGCCGGCTTCCCGGGCGCCCTGTGGGCGATCAAGATGCAGGGCAAGCTGGTGGACGGCTGGCTGGAGTTCGGCCTGGTGATCCTCTGTGGTCTGGCCATGGTCGCGCTGGTCGTCTTCGTCGAGCAGGCCCAGCGCCGGATCCCGGTCCAGTACGCGAAGCGCATGATCGGCCGCCGGTCCTACGGCGGCACGTCGACCTACATCCCGCTCAAGGTGAACCAGGCCGGTGTGATTCCGGTCATCTTCGCCTCGTCGCTGCTCTACATCCCGGCGCTGCTGGTGCAGTTCACGGGCTCCAAGGCGGACTGGGCCCAGTGGGTCCAGGCCAACCTGGTCAAGGGTGACCACCCGATCTACATGGTCACGTACTTCCTGCTGATCGTCTTCTTCGCGTTCTTCTACGTCGCCATCTCCTTCAACCCCGAAGAAGTTGCCGACAACATGAAGAAGTATGGTGGGTTCATTCCGGGCATCCGAGCCGGTCGCCCCACGGCGGAGTACCTGAGCTACGTGCTGAACCGCATCACGTGGCCGGGCTCGCTCTACCTGGGTCTGATCGCCCTGGTTCCCACCGTGGCACTGGTCACACTCAACGCAAACCAGAACTTCCCGTTCGGGGGAACCAGCATCCTGATCATCGTGGGTGTCGGTCTGGAGACTGTGAAGCAGATCGAGAGCCAGCTTCAGCAGCGCAACTACGAAGGGTTCCTCCGCTGATGCGAATCGTCCTCGTCGGGCCGCCCGGCGCCGGCAAGGGTACGCAGGCCGCGTACCTCGCCAAGAACCTCGCGATCCCGCACATCTCGACGGGCGACCTTTTCCGGGCGAACATCAGCCAGGGCACGCCCCTGGGCCAGAAGGCCCAGGAGTACATGCGCGCCGGCCAGCTCGTGCCGGACGAGGTCACCATCGGGATGGCCAAGGACCGCATGCAGCAGTCGGACGCCGCGCACGGCTTCCTGCTCGACGGCTTCCCGCGCAACCTGGCCCAGGCCGAGGCGCTGGACGAGATCCTCAAGTCCGACGGGCTGAAGCTCGACGCCGTCCTGGACCTGGAGGTCCCGGAGGACGAGGTCGTCAAGCGGATCGCCGGTCGCCGGATGTGCCGCAAGGACAGCTCGCACATCTTCCACGTGATCTACAACCCGCCGGCCGCGGAGGGTGTCTGCGACACCTGCGGCGGCGAGCTGTACCAGCGCGAGGACGACAGCGAGGACCCCGTCCGCAAGCGGCTCGAGGTCTACCACAGCGAGACCGAGCCGATCATCGACTACTACAAGGCCCAGGGCCTCGTGGTGACGATCTCGGCGCTCGGCAAGGTCGCCGAGGTCACCCAGCGGGCGATGGCCGCGCTGGAGCGCGAGAGCGCCTGACGCTCAGCTGTACACGGCCGCGATGCCCCCTGGGGCGTCGCGGCCCTTTTTGCGGCTAAACCGCCGCCGCTCTCGCGGACGTGGTTGCTCGCCGTCTTGGTTGCTCAACGCATGGTTGCTGTGAGCAACCCACGGCCGCGATGCCCGGGAGGGCGCCGCGGCCGTAGTGTTTGTTCGAGCAGTAGTCGAGACGGAACAGCCAGGAAGGCACTCCCCATGGTCGAGATCAAGACCCCGGAGCAGATCGCGAAGATGCGCGAGGCGGGGCTGGTCGTCGCCGCCATCCACGCGGCCACCCGGGAGGTGGCCGTGCCGGGTGCCACGACCAAGGACCTGGACGAGGCCGCCCGCAAGGTGCTGGCCGCGCACGGCGCCAAGTCGAACTTCCTCGGGTACGGCGGCTTCCCCGCCACCATCTGCACCTCGGTGAACGAGGTCGTCGTCCACGGCATCCCGGACGAGAAGACGGTCCTGAAGGACGGCGACATCATCTCGATCGACGCCGGCGCCATCGTGGACGGCTGGCACGGCGACGCGGCCTTCACGGCCTTCGTGGGCACCGGTCACGCTCCGGAGCTGCTCGAGCTCTCCCGGGTGACCGAGGAGTCCATGTGGGCCGGCATCGCGGCCGTGCGGAACGGCAACCGCCTGGTGGACATCTCCCGGGCGATCGAGGGCTACATCCGCCGCCAGCCCCGCCCGGCCAGCGGCAAGTACGGGATCATCGAGGATTACGGCGGCCACGGCATCGGCTCCGAGATGCACATGGACCCCCACCTGCTGAACTACGTCTCCCGCAAGCGCGGCAAGGGCCCCAAGCTGGTGCCGGGCTTCTGCATCGCGATCGAGCCCATGGTCAGCCTGGGCACGGCGAAGACGCACGTCCTCGCGGACGACTGGACGGTCCTCACGGACGACAAGAGCTGGTCCTCCCACTGGGAGCACTCGGTCGCCCTGACGGAGCAGGGCCCGCTGGTGCTCACGGCGGTCGACGGCGGCCGCGCCAAGCTGGCGGAGTACGGGGT
>KL569445.1:5512-9342 GCA_000715685.1 Streptomyces lilacinus | reverse complement strand
AGAGATGTGTATAAGAGACAGGGCGTAGGCCGTCCGGCGCCGAGCCCGCGAGGGCGGCGTCGAGAAGATCGTTGAGCTGGCTTAAGGATCTTTACGGCGGGGCACGGGACCTGGATTAGTCTTTCCGGTTGCCCTGACGTAGACTGATGCGTCGGCTCTCGTGTATCCGCATGCCTGTGCTTCAGATAGGTAATCGGATCATCGATAGCTGATCAAGGTAGCCGATTCGAAAGGCGAAGCGTGGCCAAGAAGCAAGGTGCCATCGAGATCGAGGGCACCGTGATCGAGTCTCTGCCGAACGCCATGTTCAAGGTGGAGCTCCAGAACGGTCACAAGGTCCTCGCGCACATCAGCGGCAAGATGCGGATGCACTACATCCGCATCCTCCCGGATGACCGGGTCGTGGTGGAGCTGTCTCCGTACGACCTGACGCGCGGACGGATCGTCTACCGCTACAAGTAGATCTTGCCCGCCCCCTCACTCCGCGTGACGGGGGGAGGCACTGACCCGGAGAACCTCACATCCCATGAAGGTCAAGCCGAGCGTCAAGAAGATCTGCGACAAGTGCAAGGTGATCCGCCGCCACGGCCGGGTCATGGTCATCTGCGACAACCTGCGCCACAAGCAGCGCCAGGGCTGACGCAGAACCTGCACTCCGCAGTTTCTTCGCGCGACGCAAGCGATATGTACATACGCAGGACCCGTCCCTTTCTGTGATGGAGGGCGACACCCCCGGTCGGAGGCCGGGGACCCAGACGTACCACTCCCTGTCTCGGGGGTCGGCGGCTGGGAGTGGTCCTGTGGAAGACCTCCGAAAGATCAACTGGAGCCATTGAATGGCACGCGTTTCCGGTGTTGACATCCCGCGCGAAAAGCGCGTGGAGGTCGCCCTCACCTACGTGTTCGGCATCGGCCGGACCCTCTCCCAGCAGACGCTGGCCGCCACCGGCGTGAACCCCAACACCCGCGTTCGCGACCTGTCCGAGGAGGACCTGGTCAAGATCCGCGAGTACGTGGACGCCAACATCAAGACCGAGGGTGACCTCCGTCGTGAGGTTCAGGCCGACATCCGCCGCAAGGTCGAGATCGGCTGCTACCAGGGTCTGCGTCACCGTCGTGGCCTGCCCGTCCACGGTCAGCGCACCAGCACGAACGCTCGTACCCGCAAGGGCCCGCGTCGCGCCATCGCCGGCAAGAAGAAGCCGGGCAAGAAGTAGTCCGCAGCGGACGCTGATCAGCGGTCTTCGCTGTAGGACCGACCACCTCCCTCCATCAGGAGTAAGACATGCCCCCCAAGGGTCGTCAGGGCGCTGCCAAGAAGGTGCGCCGCAAGGAAAAGAAGAACGTCGCTCACGGCCACGCGCACATCAAGAGCACGTTCAACAACACCATCGTTTCGATCACCGACCCCACGGGCAACGTGATCTCCTGGGCCTCCGCCGGCCACGTCGGCTTCAAGGGCTCGCGCAAGTCCACCCCCTTCGCCGCGCAGATGGCCGCCGAGTCGGCCGCCCGCCGCGCGCAGGAGCACGGCATGCGCAAGGTTGACGTCTTCGTCAAGGGCCCGGGCTCCGGTCGCGAGACCGCCATCCGTTCGCTCCAGGCGACCGGCCTCGAGGTTGGCTCCATCCAGGACGTCACCCCGACCCCGCACAACGGCTGCCGTCCGCCGAAGCGTCGCCGCGTCTGACGCTGCGCCGTTCGCACGGCTGCTGTCTTGAGAGTGTGGGCGGTACGGCTCCTCGGAGCTGTACCGCCCGTACCCTTGTAGTACCTCAGGACATCAAATAGTGGGTGTCCATGACTGAAGGATTCGCAACATGCTGATCGCTCAGCGCCCCTCGCTGACCGAAGAGGTCGTCGACGAGTTCCGCTCGCGGTTCGTGATCGAGCCGCTCGAGCCGGGCTTCGGCTACACCCTCGGCAACTCCCTGCGTCGTACGCTCCTCTCCTCGATCCCGGGTGCGGCGGTCACGTCCATCCGCATCGACGGTGTCCTGCACGAGTTCACCACCGTGCCGGGCGTCAAGGAGGACGTCACCGACCTCATCCTGAACATCAAGCAGCTGGTCGTCTCCTCGGAGCACGACGAGCCGGTCGTGATGTACCTGCGCAAGCAGGGTCCGGGTCTGGTCACCGCCGCCGACATCGCCCCGCCGGCCGGCGTCGAGGTGCACAACCCCGACCTGGTCCTGGCGACCCTGAACGCCAAGGGCAAGCTCGAGATGGAGCTGACCGTCGAGCGCGGTCGCGGCTACGTCTCCGCCGTCCAGAACAAGCAGGTGGGCCAGGAGATCGGCCGTATCCCGGTCGACTCCATCTACTCGCCGGTTCTCAAGGTCACCTACAAGGTCGAGGCGACCCGAGTTGAGCAGCGCACCGACTTCGACAAGCTGATCGTCGACGTCGAGACCAAGCAGGCCATGCGCCCGCGCGACGCCATGGCGTCCGCCGGCAAGACCCTGGTCGAGCTGTTCGGTCTGGCCCGCGAGCTCAACATCGACGCCGAGGGCATCGACATGGGCCCGTCCCCGACGGACGCCGCCCTGGCCGCCGACCTGGCGCTGCCGATCGAGGAGCTCGAGCTCACCGTTCGGTCCTACAACTGCCTCAAGCGCGAGGGCATCCACTCCGTGGGTGAGCTCGTCGCCCGCTCCGAGGCCGACCTGCTCGACATCCGCAACTTCGGTGCGAAGTCGATCGACGAGGTCAAGGCGAAGCTGGCCGGCATGGGCCTGGCCCTCAAGGACAGCCCGCCCGGATTCGACCCGACCGCCGCCGCGGACGCCTTCGGCGCCGACGACGACGCGGACGCGGGTTTCGTGGAGACCGAGCAGTACTGATCGGTCTTCGGCTGCCGGCCCGCTGTGGCTGGTGGCGCAGTTCCCCGCGCCCCTTGGGGGTGCGGGGTCTCCGACAGGCGACCGCCTGCTCGGATACTGACTCCGGTACCTGATACGGCCGGGGCAGACACCTAGGAGAAACACCATGCCGCGTCCCACCAAGGGTGCCCGTCTGGGCGGCGGTGCCGCGCACGAGAAGCTGATGCTGGCGAACCTCGCCAAGTCGCTCTTCGAGCACGGCCGCATCACGACGACCGAGGCCAAGGCCCGCCGCCTGCGTCCGGTCGCCGAGCGCCTGATCACCAAGGCGAAGAAGGGCGACATCCACAACCGTCGCCAGGTGCTGCAGACGATCACGGACAAGGGCGTCGTCCACGTCCTCTTCACCGAGATCGCTCCGCGCTTCGCCGAGCGTCCGGGTGGCTACACCCGCATCACCAAGATCGGTAACCGTCGTGGCGACAACGCCCCGATGGCCGTTATCGAGCTGGTCGAGGGCGAGATCGCGAAGAAGGCGACCGTTGCCGAGGCCGAGGCCGCCACCAAGCGTGCGGTCAAGGAGTCCGAGGCCGCCGCCGAGGCTCCGGCCGAGGAGTCGAAGGACGCCTGACGTATCTGATGCGTCGCACGGACGGGTCCGCTCCCCTCTTCGGGGAGCGGACCCGTCCCGCATTTCTGCGAAAGAGGATCTCTCGGTGAGTGACGAGGTGGAGCCCGGCTACGTCCGGGTGCGGCTGGACCTGTCGTACGACGGCAAGGACTTCTCCGGCTGGGCGAAGCAGCGTGAGGGCCAGCGCACGGTCCAGGGCGAGCTCGAGGACGCCATCCGGACCGTGACGCGGTCCAAGGAGACGTACGAGCTGACGGTCGCGGGCCGGACGGACGCCGGGGTGCACGCCCGCGGGCAGGTCGCGCATGTCGATCTTCCGGCGGAGGTTTGGGCCGAACACGAGGACAAACTGTTGCGCCTGTCTCTTATACACATCT
>KL569445.1:4659-5283 GCA_000715685.1 Streptomyces lilacinus | reverse complement strand
CAGAGATGTGTATAAGAGACAGACGTCCGGGTGTGGAAGGCCGCGGAGGCGCCGGCCGGTTTCAACGCGCGTTTCTCGGCGATATGGCGCCGGTACGCCTATCGGGTCGTCGACCACCCGGGTGGGGTGGACCCGCTGCTGCGCGGTCATGTCCTGTGGCACGACTGGCCGTTGGACGTCGACGCGATGAACGCTGCGGCGCGGGCGCTGGTTGGCGAGCACGACTTCGCGGCCTACTGCAAGAAGCGCGAGGGCGCGACGACCATTCGTACGCTGCAGCAGCTGAGTTGGGAGCGTGACGAGGCGTCGGGCGTCATCACGGCGACCGTGCGGGCGGATGCCTTCTGCCACAACATGGTGCGGTCGCTGGTGGGCGCGATGCTGTTCGTCGGCGACGGGCATCGGCCGGTGGAGTGGCCGGGGCAGGTGCTGGGCGCGGGGGTCCGCGACTCGGCGGTGCATGTGGTGCGGCCGCACGGGCTGACATTGGAGGAGGTCGGGTACCCGGCGGACTCCGAGCTTGCGGCGCGGAATCTTGCGGCGCGGAACAAGCGGACGCTTCCCGGGGTGGGTGGCTGCTGCTAGAGCGGTGGGTTTCCCCAGTCCCGCCCTTTCGCCGTTTCC
>KL569445.1:3583-4359 GCA_000715685.1 Streptomyces lilacinus | reverse complement strand
CGTTTGAGCTACCCCCCTGCCACCTCGGACAGGTTTACCGCCAAGTCACTCGTCACCGTGAAGTACGGCCGTACCCCACCCACTGTCGGGTAGATGTCCGTCTTGTTCCGGTCGACGATGTCGCCGATGAGGCGGCCGATCCGGATCGGCTCCGCGTCCGGGGCCGGCCGGAGCGACAGGTCCCACGTCGTGCTCTCCGTACCGGTGCGGGCGGCGCGGAGGCGCTCGTACGGGACCGTGGCCCGGAAGGACGTCGCGTCGAGGACCTCGACGTCGACGGTGACCTCCGCCGCCCCTTCCGTACGCGGCGTGCCGACGACCACCGGCTCGCCGCCCTCGGTGAATTCCGTGCCGTGCAGCGTGCCCTCGACGGTGAAGGCGTCGCTGCGCGTTCGTACCGTGCGGGCCTCCGCGTGGGTGTCGCGGTGCCAGGCACGCAGCGCGAGGTAGCCGTCGACGGTGGGGTAGGGGATGCACCAGGTGAAGGGGGAGCCCGGCAGGGGCTCGAGGGCGAGGAGGCCGCGGCCCTCGGCGAGGTGGGAGACGACGCGGCGGCGGGCTTTGTCGTCGGCGCGTACGACGTGGAAGTCCCAGCGGCCCTCGCCCAGCCGCAGCTCCGCCCGCTCGAGCACGGCCGTCCAGGGGGCGCCGGCCTCGGCCGGGGGCCGGAGGGGGACCTCGATCGGCTTGCCCTCCTTGCGCCGGGTGACGGTCAGGGAGAGCTTCTCGCCGCTGACGCCCTTGGGGTCCACGGAGACGTGGAGGTCGCCGGCCGC
>KL569445.1:1448-3360 GCA_000715685.1 Streptomyces lilacinus | reverse complement strand
ATGTGTATAAGAGACAGAGGCGACCGGCCGCAGCGGCTTGCGGACGACGATGTCCTTGAGGACCTTCTTGGGCGCCGGCCGGGCCGGCTTCGCGACCGGTCGGCGCAGGGCGCGCCGGACCTTGCCGGCGAGGCGGCGCAGCCGTCGGGCCAGCGGGACCGGCGCGGTGGGCGCGGCCGGCGACGCGGCCGCCGGGGCCGGCGCGCTGCGCGGGCCGCCGAGGCCGTCGATCAGCTCGAGGTAGGCGTCGGCGATGCGCTCGGGGGCGTAGCGCCGGGCGGAGATCCGGGCGGCGGCGCCCATGGTGCGGCGCAGCTCGTCGTCCTCGATCAGCTTGAGCAGGCCCTTGGCGACGGCGTCGCTGTCGCCGACGGGGACGAGGAGGCCGTCCTCGCCGTCGGTGATGATCTCGCCGGGGCCGTGCGGGCAGTCGGTGGCGACGACCGGGACGCCGCAGCCCATGGCCTCGACGATGGTCATGCCGAACGACTCCTCGCGGGAGGTCACGGCGGCGATCGAGCCCTTGGCCCACTCGGTCTCGATGGGGGAGTGGGCGCCCATGAGGGTGAGGGACTCGTTGAGGCCGAGCCGGTCGATCTGGGCGCGCAGCTTCGCCTGCTCGGGGCCGCGGCCGTAGAGGCGGAGCTTCCAGTCGGGGTGGGCGGCGGCGACCGTGGCCCAGGCGGTGATCAGCAGGTCGTAGCGCTTGACGGGGATGAGCCGGCCGGCGGCGACGACGAGCTTGGTGGCGGGGTCGGCGGGCTCGACCTCGGACGGGGGGCAGCCGTTCGGAATGCAGACGATCTTCGTCTTGATGCCGGGGAGCTGCTCCCGGTGGGTGACGGCGTCGGCCTCGGAGACGGTGGTGAAGGCGTCGAGGTGCGGGATGGACGCGTCCTGGTAGGCGCGGATGGCCGCCTCGTGGGTGCCGTAGATGCGGTGTTCCTGGCCGATGCGCAGGTAGCGGTCCTGCCCGAACTCGGCGAGGTACATCACGAGGCCGGGGCGGGTGGCGATGACGACGTCGGCGTCGGTCGCGGCGAGGTGGTCGGCGACGCGCCGGTCGGTGAGGGCGCTGAAGTGCGCGCCCTTCGCCTCGACGGGTGGGATGTACTCGCTGTCCTGCTGGAGCAGCGGGTCGTCGACGTCGGCGCCCTTCTCGGCGCGCTGGTCGATGAGGTTGACCAGCCGGACCTTGGGGTGCAGGGCCAGTCGGGGCTTCTCGCCGCTTCTGATGATGGAGACGATCTCCACGTCGTGCCGGGCGGCGAGGGCGCCCGCGACGTTGAACGTGGAGCGGATGGTGCCGCCGATGCCGTACGCGTTCTGCAAAAGGAAAGAGATCTTCATGGCGGTGTGTGCGCGACGCGCCCGAGGTCGCCGCGGCCGTCCTTCCCCCTGGCCTGGGTGGTGTCCGGGTTTCCCTTGCCGTTCGGCCTGCTGGTGCCGGTGGTGGTCCGTCGGAGGTGCGCCGTCCGAACCGCCGGTGAAGACCGATGGGAGGGATTTCGGTTGCCTGCGCAGCCTACATTGTGGCTTGGGTCACGCCGCAAGGAGTTGTGAGGGAGGCCGCTCGGTGGGTGCTGGGAGGCGGGAGACGTGAGGTCGAAAGTGGCGTCGGCGGTCTGCGCCGCGGCGCTCGCCGTGCTGGGGCTCACGGCCGGCTGCGGCGGCGGGGGCGGCGACCGGGAGGGCGAGGGCAAGGACGAGCTCCGGGCGGCGGACGGGCCGCGGGCGCTGAGGGTGTTCAGCGGCGTTCAGCTGGGCCATGCGGAGCTGGGGACCTGGGAGGTTCCGGGCTTCGCGGTCGAGCGGGCCGCCGCCGGGAACGCCGGCCACGGGATGCCCACGACGCGCGAGAGCGCGTGCCTGCCGCTGGCGGTGGCGCTGGGCTTCTGTCTCTTATACACAT
>KL569445.1:0-1219 GCA_000715685.1 Streptomyces lilacinus | reverse complement strand
GTATAAGAGACAGGCCCGCGCCCGTGGCCTCGGTGGTCAACACCTTCTCCCGGACCGGCGTCGACCGGCGTTTCCAGGGCCTGCTGGGCACGATCCGGATCTCGGCGTACGAGGGCGACGGCGCCGAGCAGACACTGCGGGAGCTGCGGGCGGCGGCCGAGGACTGCGGGGGCGGCTTCACGATGACGACGGGGGAGGGGCAGCCGCAGCGGTTCGAGTCCGTGACGGTGCTGCCGGCGCCGCGGCTGGGGGACGAGGCGGTGGCGTACCGCCTGGTGAACGCGGCGGAGCGGGCGCCGAGCCTGGTCACGGCCGTCCGGACGGGGTCGACGCTGGTGATGTTCTTCGCGACGCACCTGTCCGACCCGGCGGCCGTGGAGATCCCGGAGGCGCTGGTGGCGGCGCAGCTCGCGAAGGTGGAACGGCTGCGGCGCGCCGAGCGGCCGCCCACCACCCCGGCCACGCACCTCGGACCGGGCCAGTGGCCGGCCGAGGGCGGCGAGGCGGGGGAGAACGACGGGGTGGAGTGAGGGCGTCAGGCCTTGGTGTCGCTGGGCTTGGGGGACGGCTTGTCGGATGACTTGCCCGAGGGCTTGCCGGAGGGCTGGGGCGACGCCGCGGCGGCGGCCTGGGCGTTGGCGCGGGCCATGATGCGGCGGAAGGTGTAGCCGGAGACGTCCCGCCCGGCCTGGAGGGCCTTGGTGTCGTCGGCGGTGACGGCCTGGCCGTTGGTGTAGCCGGCGACGGTGAAGTACGCGTAGCGGCCCTCGGCGTTCGCGGTCAGCCGGCAGGCCGGGCCGCGGCAGAAGGCGGGGGCGTCGTCGCCGGGGAGCGGGGTGATGTAGCCGGTGGACTGCGCCTTGGCCTTGTCCGCGGCGGCCTTGTCGTCGAAGACGGCGACGCCGACGGTGACGGCGACCCCGTCCCGTACGTAGGTGGCGCGCAGGACCTTGCGGCAGCCGTTGTCGGCGAGAACCTTGCCCAGACCGCCCTCGCCGACGGAGGCACAGTCGGTGGTGGTGGCCGTCTCGGCCCGCTTGTACGTGCGCTTGTCCAGCGACGGCTTGGAGTGCGGGAAGAGCGTCTTCGTGCTGAGGGGTGCGGTGTCCTTGTCCGCGCTGGCTATGAACTCGCGGGGGTTGGGCGGGGGCGTGTTGTTCGAGAAGCTCGGCTCGGGGGTGCCGGGGGAGGCGCTGGGGAGCTTCTCGGGGGCGGGCAG
>KL569444.1:17180-18311 GCA_000715685.1 Streptomyces lilacinus | reverse complement strand
TTACGGGAAGGGGCGGGACCGGGGAAGAGCCCCACCGAACACCGCCGCAAAGGCCGCCCGCGTCGGGGAGTCCGTCCGGCGGTCCAGGACCGCGAAGACGACGTGCTCGAAGCGGCCGGCGAAGCGCCCCGCCCCCGTCAGATGCCCGGCAAACGCCGCCGCGACCGCCGCGGGGTCGTTGCGGAACACCCCGCACCCCCACGCCCCCAGCACCAACCGCCGGTAGCCGTGCGCGGCGGCCACCTCCAGCACCCGCCCCGCGCGAGCATCCAGCGCCGCCGGGATCCGGTCCGCCAGCTCCGGCGTGCGCCGGACGATCACGCCGGCGTTGGGCGCCGGTGAGGTCAGGAAGCCCGCCGTGTAGGGGGCGTCCAGCAGCGCGCCCCGGTCGTCGCGGAAGACGGGCACGCCGGGGGAGTGGACGACCCGGTCGCTGTAGAAGGGGCTCGGGTCGGCGCGGTGCGCCGTGTAGTACTCGGGGGCCTCGAGCAGACAGGTGTACAGCGCCGAGCCGCGGCAGAGCGCCTCCTCCTGCGCCTGGGCGCCGTTGAGGTAGCCGCCGCCGGGGTTGCGGGCGGAGGCGAAGTTGAGGACCTGTCTCTAGTTGAGGACGGCCACCGGGCCGTCGGCCGCCAGCCGCCGCGAGGCGTCGAGGCTGCCCTCCGCCGTCACCTCGAACACCGTCCCCGCCCCGGCCCCGCCCCCCGCCGGCCGAGGCTCCGGCACGGCCACCGGCCCCGGCCCGTACAGCCGCGTCCCCCGCCGGGCCCGCGCGATCTCCTCGGCGATCTCCACGGTCTGCCCGTCGGGCGCGACGTACGCGCCCTCGGCGACGATCCGCTCGGTCGTCCGCGCGATCTCGCACAGCCGTGCGCTCATGCGTTCCCCCATGTCAGAAGCTGTTTCTCGTGTTTCTCGACAGCGGAGCGTACGGGTCCGCCGGCCGGGACAGCGAGCGGTTTTCTCGAACGCCCGGCACCGCCGACAGGGTGGCCGCGCACCCCCACACGGGTGAGCGTCCGGTGCGGCCGCTTGCCGGGCGGCGCCCGCGCACGGTGGCCTGGCCAGCCTGACCCGGCCACAGACACGCCTCGGGAGGCCACACCCCATGTCCTGTCTCTTATACACATC
>KL569444.1:8306-16927 GCA_000715685.1 Streptomyces lilacinus | reverse complement strand
CCGCGGCGGCGACCGCCACCGCCACCGCTCTGCTCGCCCTGCCCCTGACCCCTGCGGCGCCGGCCCACGCCGACGACCAGGAGGACGGGAGCGACGGGCACTTCCTGCTCACGGTCTCCGGCGCGCACGGCACCTGGATCCGCGGCGTGCGGCTGTTCTGCCCCGGCCCGGGCGGTCACCATCCCCACGCGGCCGAGGCCTGCGAGAGCCTGGACCTGGCCGGCGGCCGGCCGGGGGCGCTGCTCGGGGACGACGAGGCCGTGTGCACCCGGGAGTTCGACCCCGTCGTCGCGACCGCCGAGGGCGAATGGCACGGCCGCGCCGTCTCGTGGCGGAAGTCCTTCCCCAACCACTGCACCCTCGTGGCCGCGACCGGCCCGGTCTTCCTCTTCTGAACTCTTCCGAACTCGTCCGAACGGACCGTGGAAACGGCTCACGTCCCCCGGGCCGCCAGGGCGCCTATCGTCGCCAGCCCCAGCACGACCCACGCGAACCACAGCCATCCGTCGCTGCCGATCGTCACCGTGTAGGCGGTCACCAGCACCAGCCCGCCCACGGTCAGCCCCGCCATGGTCTTCGCCGATCCGGGCATCCCGCACCTCCTCAACGACGGTCCCGCCGCGCGCACGGGGTGCGAAAACGCGCGGACCGCGGCCAGGAGACCATCGTCTCCCCGCCGCGGTCCGCAGGCCATACCGGTGACCGGACCTTCGAGCCGACCGTTCAACGCCCCCGGGCGTCGAGCGAGGCCAGGTAGGCGTTGTAGGCGGCGAGCTCCTTGTCGCCGTCCCGGTCCGCCGCCCGGTCGCTGCGCCGGGCCTGCCGCTGCTCCGAGCGGTACCACTGGAAGACCAGCGCGAGCAGCACCACGACGGAGGGGATTTCGCTGAAGGCCCAGGCGATGCCGCCGCCCGCCTGCTGGTCCTCCAGCGGGTCGATGCCCAGCGAGGCCGGCGGGTGCATGTACGTGCCGATCATCGGCTCGGAGGCCATCATCAGCGCGATGCCGAAGAACGCGTGGAAGGGCATGCCGGCGAACAGCTCCAGCATCCGCATCACGTAGCCCGGCCGGTGCGGGCCCGGGTCCACGCCCATGATCGGCCAGAAGAAGACCAGGCCCACCGCGAGGAAGTGCACCATCATCGCGATGTGCCCGGTCCGGCTCCCCATGAGGAAGTCGAAGAGCGGCGTGAAGTACAGCGCGTACAGGCTCGCGATGAACAGCGGGATCGTGAAGGCGGGGTGCGTGATGACGCGCATGTAGCGGCTGTGCAGCAGGGCGACCAGCCACTCGCGCGGCCCCTTGCGTCCCCGTCCCGCCGCCGGCAGGGCGCGCAGCGTCAGCGTGACCGGCGCGCCGAGCAGCAGCAGGATGGGGGAGAGCATGCTGATGACCATGTGCTGCACCATGTGCACGCTGAACATGACCATGCCGTAGTCGTTGAGCTTGGTGCACATCACCAGCGCCACGGACAGCACACCCGCCACGAACGCGACCACCCGGCCCCACGGCCACGCGTCCCCGCGCCGCCGCAGCCGCACCACGCCCCAGCCGTAGAGGCCCAGCGCCAGCAGGCAGCCGATCATGAAGAACGGTTCGCTACTGAACTGCAGACCCCGGCCCAGCGTGAACGGCGGCATGTCCATGTGCATCATGCCGTGCCCGCTGTGATCCATCCGCTCTCTCCCATTTCGCACCAATGCGCCGGGACCAGAGTAGAGGCGCCCCTCTCACAGCACGCACTCGACCTCGGTGTACCGCTCCGGCGGTACGGTCTTCAGCCGCTCGACGGCGTCCGCCAGCGGCACCAGCGTGATCTCGGTGCCCCGCAGCGCGGTCATCATCCCGAAGGCGCGCGCGTGGGCGGCCTCCACCGCGTGCCAGCCGAAGCGGGTGGCCAGCACCCGGTCGTACGCGGTGGGCGTGCCGCCCCGCTGCACGTGGCCCAGGATCACCGGGCGCGCCTCCTTCCCCAGGCGGCGCTCCAGCTCCACGGCCAGCTGCCGGGCGACGCCGGTGAACCGCTCGTGGCCGTAGACGTCCAGGCCGCCGGTCTCGAACTCCATCGAGCCCGCGCGCGGCTTCGCGCCCTCCGCGACCACCACGATGGCGAATCGTTTTCCCGCGGCGAAGCGCCGGCCGACCACCGCGGACAGCTCGTCCAGGTCGAAGGGCCGCTCCGGCACCAGGATCGCGTGGGCGCCGGCCGCCATGCCGGACTGCAGCGCTATCCAGCCCGTGTGACGACCCATCACCTCGACGATCAGCACCCGCTGGTGCGACTCCGCGGTGGTCTTGAGCCGGTCCAGGGCATCCGTCGCCACCCCCACGGCCGTGTCGAAGCCGAAGGTCACGTCGGTGGAGGCGATGTCGTTGTCGATGGTCTTCGGCACGCCGACGACCGGCAGTCCGGCGTCCGAGAGCAGGCGGGCCGCCTTGAGGGTGCCCTCGCCGCCGATGGCCACGACCGCGTCCAGGCCGAGGTCGGCGACATGGCCCTTGGCGCGCTCCACGCCGTCGGTCAGCTGCTCGGGCCGCACCCGGGAGGAGCCGAGGATCGTGCCGCCGGTGGCGAGGATGCCGGCCACGGACTCGAGGTCGAGCCGGCGGTGGTCGCCCTCCAGCAGGCCCCGCCAGCCGTCGTGGAAGCCGACGACCTCGTCGCCGTGGTCGACGACCGCGCGGTGGACGACGGAACGGATGACGGCGTTGAGCCCGGGGCAGTCGCCGCCGGAGGTGAGCACACCGATGCGCATGACAGGGAACCTCGTGACAGGTCCGCGGCGGGGCCGCGGCACGGCTGACCGGACCCCGTCGTCCGGTGGGAATCCCCGCCACCCTAACCGTCGAGGGCGGCGGGGACCGTGAGTGTCCGCTATGCGGGCTGTGTCGCCGCGGCGATCCGCTCGGCGCGCAGCGCCTCGTACCAGCGGTCGTCGACCGGCGGCAGGGCGTTGACGTCCAGCGCCAGCTTGATCAGCATGTCCGCGATGTGCGGGTTGCGGGCCATGACCGGACCGTGCATGTACGTACCGAAGACGGTGTCGTTGTACGCGCCCTCGGTGCCGTCGCCCGTGCCGTTGCCGTTGCCGAAGCGCACCCGGGCGAACGGGCGGGCCGTCGGGCCCAGGTGGGTGATGCCCTGGTGGTTCTCGAAGCCGGTCAGCGGCGGCAGGCCCAGCGGCTGGTCGATGTCGGCGAGCACGTCGCCCACGCAGCGCTCGCCCTCGCCCCGGGTGCTGATGACGTCCAGCAGCCCCAGGCCCTGCTCGCGCTGGCCCAGGTCGTTGATGAACTCGTGGCCCAGGATCTGGTAGCCGGCGCACACCGAGAAGACGATGGCGCCGTTGGCGACGGCCCGGTTCAGGCCGCCGTCGCGGCGCAGCCGCTCGGCCGCCAGCCGCTGCGGACGGTCCTCACCGCCGCCGATCAGGTAGATGTCCCCGGAGGTGGGGATCTGCTGGTCGGAACGGACGTCCACCCGCTGGACGTCCAGGCGGCGCTGGTGGGCGCGCCGCTCCAGGACCAGGACGTTGCCCTGGTCGCCGTAGGTGCTGAGCAGGTCGGGGTAGACCCACACCACACGCAGACTGTTCTGGCTCATGCTCACAATCCTTCAGTGCTGTCCGTGGGTCAGTTGCCGACGCGGCGGCGGATGTCCTGGAACGCCGTGTAGTTGGCGATGACCTCGATCTTGCCGGGCGGGGCCATCTGCACGGCCTCGTCGACGGTCTCGCAGACCCGGAAGTCCACGCCCGCGACTTCCAGGCGCACGGCCAGGTCCAGCTTGCGGTCGCCGATGACCATGATCGGGTGACCTGCGAGGCGGGTGTAGTCCACGTCCCACAGCCAGGAGGTGTCGGTGCCGTCCGCGCCGCGGGCGTTCACCGAGAGGATCACCGGGGCCGGCGGCCCGTCGATCAGCGAGAAGGTCTCCAGCCAGCCGGCCGGGTTCTTCGCCAGCAGCAGCCGCACCTCGCGGTCCAGGAAGGTCACCACGTCGTACCGACCGGCGACCGCCTGCACCTGGTACATCCGCTCCAGCGCCACCTGCGGCGGCACGCCGAAGGTCGCGGCCACCGCGGCCGAGGTGGTGGCGTTGGCCTTGTTGGCCCGGCCCGGCAGCTGCAGGTGGATCGGCCACGCCGAGCCGTGCGGGTCGAGGACGTAGTCCCCCGACAGCGCCCAGCTGGGGGTCGGCCGCCTGAAGCCGCACTCGCCGCAGAACCAGTCGTCGCCCGGGCGCTGCATCACACCGCCGCAGGAGGGGCACGACCAGGCGTCGTCCTTCCACTCCTGGCCGGCCGCGACCCACACCACGTTCGTCGACGAGGAAGCGGCCCACACGATCAGCGGGTCGTCCGCGTTCGCGATCACCACGGCCTTGCTGCCGGCCAGGCCCTCGCGCCACTTCTCGGCGAGCATGCGCGTCTCCGCGGCCCGGTCGAGCTGGTCGCGCGAGAGGTTCAGCAGCGCTATGGCCTTCGGCGAGGTGTCGCGGGCGACGCCCGCCAGGTACTTCTCGTCCACCTCGATCACGGCGTAGCGCGCGTCCGAGCCGCCCGCCAGGGCGGAGGTGATGCCCGCGGGCATGTTCGCGCCCAGCGCGTTCGACACCACCGGACCGCTGGCGCGCAGCGCCTCGGCGATCAGTCGGGTCGTGGTGGTCTTGCCATTGGTGGCCGAGACCAGGACCACGTCCAGGTGGGTCGCCAGCCGGGCCAGCAGGTCGGGGTCGAGCTTGAGCGCGACCTTGCCGCCGATCACCGATCCGCTGCCGCGGCCCGCGGCGCGCGACACCGCCGCCTGTCTCTTATACACACTTGCCCGCCGTCACGGCCAGCTTGGCCCGCGGCGACAGCGGCCCCGAGTTGCCTGCCATCGTCCTAGATCCTCCTTGCATCCGGCGCCGCGCCTGTCCCTGGTCAGCGAGGGGGGAAGGCCCTCTCCGCGCCCAGCGCCGGCCAGGAGGCCGCGGTCGGGGATCAGCCTATCGAGCTCCGGCCGTGGGCCCGAACCCGCTGCCCCCGGAACGTACCCTGGAGCCCATGCGAAGAGTCACGATTCCCGGCAGTTCAGGACGTGAGCGGCCCATGCGGCTGCTCGGAGACGAGGGTCTCGTGACACCCTGCGAGGACGTCACGGAGTTCGACGAGGACCTCGCGACGCTCGTCGAGGACATGTTCGCCACGATGTACGGGGCGAACGGGGTGGGCCTCGCCGCCAACCAGATAGGCGTCCCGCTCAGGGTCTTCGTCTACGACTGCCCGGACGACGAGGACGTCCGGCACGTGGGGCACCTCGTCAACCCCCGGCTCGTGGAGACCGGCGGACCGGTCGTGCGCGGGCCCGAGGGGTGCCTGTCGGTGCCCGGCGTCGAGGCGGGCACGCCGCGCTTCGACGAAGCCGTGGTGGAGGGCTTCACCAAGGACGGCGAAGCCGTCCGGGTGCACGGCACCGGCTTCTTCGCGCGGTGCCTGCAGCACGAGTGCGACCACCTCGACGGCGGCCTCTACCTCGACCACGTGACGGGCCTGCGCCGCCGGCGCGCGCTGCGCGCGGCGCGCCGCGGCGGCCTTCGCCCCTGACGGGAGCCTTCCCGGGCCTCGGGCCGCGCGTGGTCGCGCGGCCCGTTTCCGTACGGCGAGTTGACCCCCCATCAGGAGATCAGGGTCGTCAGAACCCGGGGCCGTCCGCCCGCTCGCCGGCGAACGCCAGCTGGCCCCACAGCAGGTCCGTGAGGTACCGCACCAGCAGCCCCCGGTCGTACGGCCGCTCCCGCAGCCACCAGTCGCCGGCCGCGTGCATCATGCCGACGATGCCGTGGCCCCACGCCCGCGCCAGCTGCTCCCCCTCCGGGCCGAGGTCCACGCGCTCGGCGATGACCTGGGCCAGCTCCTCGCCCATGCGCCGCAGCAGGGGAGCGGAGTGCCGGCCGACGTCGAAGCCCTGCTCCGCCGGCTCGGCCGGCTGGCCCTCGTCGGCGGGGTGCATCAGGAAGCGGTACACCTGGGGCCGCGCCTCGATGGCGGCCAGGTACGTGTCCAGCGTCGACTCGACCCGCTCGCGCCGCTCCGTCGGCGCGGCCAGCGCCTCGCGCAGGCCGGAGAGCAGGGTGTCGGTGTGGCGGACGGCGAGCGCGCGGTACAGGCCGCCCTTGTCGCCGAAGTGGCGGTAGAGGATCGGCTTGGTGATCCCCGCCTCCGCGGCGATGGCGTTCATCGACGCCCCCGGGCCGTCCCGCAGCACCACCCGGTCCGCGGCCTCCAACAGCTCCCTGCGCCGCTGCTCCGCCGCCCGCTGCTGATCGTCCCGCTGACTGGTCTCCATAAGACGTGCCTCCCCGCCCCGATGTTTCGAAATGCCTGCGCAACGTAACACCCCGCCCACGGAGCGGATTCGGGGGGCGTGCCATTGACGCGGTGTACCGATGGGTAACATACTGCCGTTACCGCCAGTAACGCATGTCGGGAGGGGCCATGGGGGACTTCGCGCCGGAGCTGAACGACGAACAGAGGACCGTTCGGGACTGGATCCACGGCTTCGCCGCCGACGTGATGCGTCCCGCCGCCGCGGAGTGGGACGAACGGGAGGAATTCCCCTGGCCGGTCGTCCGCGAGGCCGCCCGCATCGGGCTGTACTCCCTGGACTTCTACGCGCAGCAGTTCTTCGACCCCACGGGTCTGGGCGTGCCCCTCACCCTCGAGGAGCTCTTCTGGGGGGACGCCGGCCTCGGCCTCGCCATCGCCGGCACCGGGCTCGCCGCCATCAGCGTCTTCACCAACGGCACCGACGAGCAGATCGGCACCTGGGTGCCGCAGATGTACGGCGACGCGAACGACGTGAAGATCGCCGCCTTCTGCTCCTCCGAGCCCGACGCGGGCTCCGACGTCTCCGCCATGCGCACCCGGGCACGCTACGACGAGGCCAAGGACGAGTGGGTGCTGAACGGCACCAAGACCTGGGCCACCAACGGCGGCATCGCCGACGTCCACGTCGTCGTCGCCGTGGTCGACCCGGAGCTCGGCGCCCGTGGGCACGCCTCCTTCGTCGTACCGCCCGGCACCCCGGGCCTCGCGCAGGGTCAGAAGTTCAAGAAGCACGGCATCCGTGCCTCCCACACCGCCGAGGTCGTCCTCCAGGACGTCCGCGTCCCGGGCCACTGCCTCCTCGGTGGCAAGGAGCGGCTCGACGAGCGCCTCGGCCGCGCCCGCGAGCGGGCCCGCGGCGGCGCGGAGCGCGGGGCGAACGCCGCGATGGCCACCTTCGAGGCCTCCCGCCCGGCCGTCGGCGCCCAGGCGGTCGGCATCGCGCGCGCCGCGTACGAGGTGGCCCTCGACTACGCCAAGACGCGCGTGCAGTTCGGCCGGCCCATCATCGACAACCAGGGCGTCGCCTTCCAGCTCGCCGACATGCGCACCCGTATCGACGCGGCCCGGCTCCTGGTCTGGCGCGCCTCCTGGATGGCCGGTGCGGGCAAGCCCTTCACGTCGGCCGAGGGCTCGATGTCCAAGCTCTTCGCGGGCGAGACCGCCAAGGCGGTCACCGCCCAGGCCATGCAGATCCTCGGCGGCAACGGCTACACCCGGGAGTACCCGGTGGAGCGGATGCACCGGGACGCCGCCATCTACACGATCTTCGAGGGCACGAGCGAGATCCAGCGGCTGGTGATCGCACGGGCGCTGTCCGGGATGCCCATCCGGTAGGCCGGTCGGTCGGCCCGTGCGCTTCGTACGGGCGGTGTCGGCGGCCGTCCGTGTCGTGTCGGTGGTCGCCCGCGTCGTGTCGGTGACCGTCCGCGTCGTGTCGGTGGCGTGCGACGATTTGATCACTCAACTGTCACAAGGGGCCCCGTGGGGCCTTCGGCGGCCGGAACCCCCTCGTTCGTGCCGTAAGAATGTGCACGTCAAGAACGAACCACACGGGGGATCCACCATGCGTCGTCAACTCTCCACCGCCGCCGTCGTCATCGCGCTCGCGGCCACCGCCACCGCCTGCAACAGCGACGGTGTCGACGCCAAGCCCGGCGACAGCCCGAGCGCCGCTCAGAGCTCCGACGTCGTCGCCCCGGCGCCCAAGCCGGACAAGGGCGGCGACAAGGGCACCACGGGAGGCGCGCTCACCGTCGGCGGCACCGCCACCGTCAAGGCCAAGAACGGCGCCCAGGTCGCGGTCACGCTGAAGAACTGGGTCGACCCGGCCCAGAGCAACAACAAGTTCATGACGCCCAAGCCGGGCAAGCGGTGGGTCGCCGCCCAGCTCGAGATCGTCAACACCGGCACGACCGCCTACGACGACAGCCCCGCCAACGGGGTGAAGGTCTTGGACGAGCAGAACCAGACCTTCACCCACTCCATCGGCGAGACCACCTCGGGCCCCAACATGCCGGCCTCGGTCAAGCTGGCCGCCGGTGAGAAGGCCCTCGGCTACGTCGTGGTCTCGGTGCCCGAGAGCGCCAAGCCCAAGACGGTCACGTTCACGCCGGACTCCGGCTTCGGCAAGGACACCGCCCAGTGGGCCGTCAAGAAGTGACCCCGGCGGCCGGGTCCTAGGCGGCCGGGCGCGACCGGGTCCTAGGCGACCAGGTCCGCCGGGTCGAGCCGTCGGACGTCGTAGCGGC
>KL569444.1:4990-8023 GCA_000715685.1 Streptomyces lilacinus | reverse complement strand
GCTGTTGAGCTCCCCGCGCACGGCCGCCGCGGCGTGGCCCATGCCGACGGGCACGTCCACGATGGTCCAGCCGGCGGGCCACGCGGGGGTGCCGGGGCCGCCGTTGCCCAGGTAGTCCAGGTCGGGGGAGTGGCCGAGGCCGGTGCCGAGGCCCTTGAGATAGGCCTCCTTGCGGACCCACAGCCGGGTGAACACCGCCGGGCGGCGTACCGCCGGCGCCGCCATGATCTCGCCGCGCTCGGCGGGGTGCAGCGCCTCGGCGGCCTGGCTCACGGTGTGGGCGGCCGGCAGCTGCTCGGTGTCCACGCCGACGGGCGCCGCGGCCACGCCGATCAGGACGAGGTTGCCGCCGTGCGACATCGAGAAGTGCGGGGCGCCGGGCGCCGCGAGGGCGGGCCGGCCGTGCGGCGCGCCGCAGCAGGGGCACGGCTCGCGGACGAATGCCACCTCTCCGGCCCGCACGCCCAGATACGCGCCGAGGAGCCGGCGCAGCATCAGATGGGACGCCACGTACTTGGCGCGGTCGACGGCGTGCACGAAGGAGGCGGCCCGCTCGCGCTCGCGCTCGTCGAGCGGCGTCCGGTCGAGGGCGGCGGAGGCCAGCCAGGGGTCGGGGGCATGCAGCAGCCAGAGGTCGAGGTGTCCTTCGGCTGGCGTGCTCAAGGTCTCCGGCCAGGGAACGTCGAAGGCGTGGCCAGGGCGGAGGGCGGCGGGATCCAGATGTAGCTGCACAGGTCGCTCCGGTCTATCGGTGACGGCCGGGAGCGTACAGGAGTCATATGTCTGTCACATATCAGCATCGAGGAAAGTAGACATTTTCGAACGACATCCACCAGGAAATGCAACTGCGTTAACAAATAAGTGCACAGAGAGCCGAGAAGCTCCTTCCGGGTCTTTCCTTGTCATGCCCGCGGGCAGAGTGTTGCTCCCTCACACTCCCCACCCGCCCGGAAGGCGAGGTACTCCCGTGGTCGAGACTCCCGTGGCCGAGAACCCGCACCTGTCGCGCCGCCGATTGCTCGGCATCGCCGCCCTCGGCGCCGCCGCCCTCACCGGAACCACCACGATCACCGCCGCACCCCGCGCCGCCGCCCGTACCGGACGGGCCGGCCGCTCCTTCGCCCCCGCCGTGGTGATCGGCACCGGCTACGGTGCCGCGGTCGCCGCGCTCCGCCTCGGCGAGGCCGGCGTCGAGACGCTCATGCTCGAGATGGGCCGGCAGTGGGACGCGCCCGGCGCCGACGGCAGGACCTTCTGCGGCATGCTCAAGCCCGACGAGCGCTCCAGCTGGTTCAAGAAGCGCACCGAGGCCCCGCTGGGCTCCTTCCTCTGGCTCGACGTCATCAACCGCGACATCACGCCGTACGCCGGCGTCCTGGACCGGGTCGCCCACGACGGGATGTCGGTCTACGTCGGCCGCGGTCTCGGCGGCGGCTCCCTCGTCAACGGCGGCATGGCCGTCATGCCCAGACGCGCGTACTTCGAGGAGGTCCTCCCGCAGGTCGACGCCGCGGAGATGTACGCGCGGCACTTCCCGCGCGCCGTCGCCGGTCTCGGGGTCAACCACATCGACCGGGGGTGGTTCGAGGAGACGGAGTGGTACAAGTTCGCCCGCGTCTCCCGGAAGGCCGCCGGCCGGGCCGGCCTGGGCACCACCTTCGTCCCCAACGTCTACGACTTCGGCTACATGCGGCGCGAGGCGGCCGGCGAGGTGCCGAAGTCGGCGCTCGCCGGCGAGGTCATCTACGGCAACAACCACGGCAAGCGCAGCCTGGACCGGACCTATCTGGCCGCGGCGCTGGGCACCGGCAAGGTCACCATCAGGACGCTGCATCGCGTCACGGCCGTCCGGCGGGAGGGTGACAAAACGTTTGTCCTGTCCGTCGAGGAGACGGACGCCCGCGGCACGACGCTCGGCACCAAGGAGATCGCCTGCCGCCACCTCTTCCTCGGCGCCGGCAGCCTCGGCTCGACGGAACTGCTGCTGCGGGCCCGGGAGACCGGCGCCCTGCCCGACCTCAGCCCGGAGATCGGCAAGGGCTGGGGCCCCAACGGCAACGTCATGACCGCCCGCGCCAACCACCTGTGGAACCCCACCGGCACCCACCAGTCCTGCATTCCCACCCTCGGCATCGACGACTGGGACAACCCGGCCGCCCCCGTCTTCGCGGAGATCGCACCACTGCCGGCGGGCCTGGAGACCTGGGCCAGCCTGTACCTGGCGATCACCAAGAACCCCGAGCGCGGCACCTTCGTCTACGACTCCGCCACCGACCGGGCGAAGCTGCGCTGGACCCGCGACCAGAACGCCCCCGCGGTCGCCGCGGCCAAGTCCCTCTTCGACCGGATCAACCGGGCGAACAAGACGATCTACCGCTACGACCTCTTCGGCCCCCGGCTCAAGAACTTCGCCGACGACTTCTGCTACCACCCGCTCGGCGGGTGCGTCCTGGGCAGGGCCACGGACCTCTACGGCCGCGTCCGGGGGTGCGAGAACCTCTACGTGACGGACGGTTCGCTGATCCCCGGATCCATCGGGGTCAACCCCTTCGTGACGATCACAGCACTGGCGGAGCGCACCATGGAACGGGTCGTCGCGCAGGACATCGCGGCGGCGTAGGGCTGGGGAACCACCGCCCTACGACGTCTGGAACTCCCTCCGCACCTTCCCATCGTGCGCGATCCAGTCCGTGAAGGGTGCCCGGCCCGTGCCCGTGGCCCGGGCGCTGCTGAGGCGCCCGTCCATGCCGAGCACCACCGCGACCGTACGGCCCCTCGCGTCCCGGGCGATCGCGGCCGTGCCGCGGTGCGGGACGCCGCCGTCCTGCCAGGGGCCCGGCCGGCCCGGGCCGGCGGACAGCCGCACCAGACCGTGCTCGTCGCGGGCGGCGAGCACGGTGGCACCGCCCTCCTGCTCCAGCGCCACCCGTCCGTAGCCGCCGAGCGGCGCGCACTGGGACGTCACGCGCCAGCCGCCGTCGGCCGGCCGGTCGGCGACGACCACGCGGGAGTCTGTCTCTTATACACATCTCT
>KL569444.1:2636-4745 GCA_000715685.1 Streptomyces lilacinus | reverse complement strand
GGGGCAGCCGGGTGGGCCCGGCCGGACGCGGCGTGCCGCCGGGCCCGTCGGACAGCCAGTGGTGGACGGTCCTGACGTCGGCCGCGACGACGTGGACGCGGCCCCCGGCGTCGACGACGGCGTCCAGGCCGTCCTCGATCCGCACCGGCGCGTCGTCCGCCGTCTCCAGCGCCTCCCAGTCCGTCCAGTCCTCGCCGTCCGTCGCGGAGCGGCAACTCACGCCGCCCGCCCAGTTCTTGACGAAGACGTGGAGTGTGCCGTCCTGTCCGGCGACGGCGACCGGGTAGCCCACCTCCATCGACCGCTCGGGGTCGCTCTCCGGGGAGCCGAGGGAGCGCCAGGGCCCGAAGGTCGGGGCGCCGCCGGCGGCGGTGCCGCTCTGCGTCGCCGTCACGATCTCGCGCCGGTGCGCACGGCCCGGGCCCGGCAGCACGGTCCGTACGGAGAAGAGCCGCAGCGTGCCGTCGCCCTGACGCACCGCCTGCACCTGGCCCTCCAGCAGCGAGCCCCCCAGGGCGGTGGGCCGGGACCACACGCCGGTGCCGGCCCTGGTCTCCGTCCAGACCTGGGCCTGTCCGTCGAGGACGGCGAAGGCCGCGAGCCGCCCGTCGCGCAGGGGCTGCACCCACCGCTGGGTGCCGGGGGCGCGGTGGCGGAGGTTGTTCGTCCAGCGGGTGTCCTTCGAGCGGTTGCCGACCTTGCGGTCGCCGCAGCCGGCCGGGTCGCCGCAGTCCTTGCCGTCGACCCAGCCGTATATGTCGAGTATTTCTGTCTTGTGTGCTATGGCGGCCCGGTCGAGGCTGTTGGGCAGGAGGGCGACCTCGTAGCCGACGTAGCTGTCGACGGCCGTGGGCCGCGCGTGCGGCCGGCCCCAGTACTGGGCCAGGGCGGCCTGCGCGAAGTAGGCGGAGGCCGTGTGGTCCTGGTGGTCGTGCCGGGTGATCCCGCGCAGAACGGGCGGGACGTCGGGGTGGTGCGGTTCCTTCGCCAGGTGCGTGGGGTTCGGGTCGAGGGTCCGTACGACGGTCGGCCGGTAGCGCTCCAGCACGGCCGTCAGGGAGTCGATCACCTGCTGGCGGGTGTAGCGGTACGCGCGGCTCACCGGGCCGGCCGCCGGCGCGAGGGTGGTGAGCTCCCGCGCCGCCCCCAGCCACAGGCCGCGCAGGCTCTCCTGGCGCGGGGTGCGCATGTAGCGCGCCTCGACCAGCTCCATGAAGATCAGCTGGACCTGCGGGGCGGCCTTGAGGGTCTGCAGCTCGACCTCGAGGCCGGGCACCAGCGCGAGGCTCTCCACCGTCCACGGGCTGAGCCAGTCGCCGGTGGCCATGTGGGCGGTCGCCTCGCGCAGACCGTTGATCCGGGCACGGGCGAACTCCGGGCGCTTCTCGGGGAGTTTGGCGTAGCCGGGGCTGCGGCTGAGCGCGTTGCGGCCGTCGGACTCGCCGCCGGTCATGCAGACGGTCACGGTCGGGGCGCCGCTGCGTATGGACTGCTCGAGCTCGGGGTTCATGAAGTACAGGGAGTCGTCGGCGTGCGCCATGATGTGGACGAACGCCTCCGACGAAGCGGACTTCGCGGCCCGCGCGGCGAACTGCCCCGGGGCGTGCGCCCGCTGCGCGTCCGGCGCCAGCCACTGCCAGGCACCCACCGCGCCCGCACCGACGACCAGGCCGCCGCCGGCGGCCTGGAGCACCCGACGCCGCGGTATTCGTCCAGGCACGCGTGTCTCCCCCTTTTTCCCGCGCCCTCGTGGCGCGGCGTGCGCGGATGGGCGATAGCAATGAATCGCCCGCAGATCAAGAGTTCGATCCTATGATCCGCAACCTCCTGTTTCCCTGCTGTTGTGTAACAGCCGTGCCACGGCGAGCCGTAGATTCCCGGTCGATTCGCCGGATCAGGCCGGCCGGCGGTCGTTGAGGATCTTCTGGAAGAGCAGGTGGTCCTGCCACGCGCCGTTGATGTGCAGGTACTTCTCCGCGGTGCCGATCAGCCGGAAGCCGCACTTGCCCAGGACCCGCTGCGAGGCGGAGTTGGCGAGGACCGTCCCGGCCTCCACGCGATGCAGGGCCAGGTGCTCCCCGGCGTCCCGGCACACGGCCGCCACGGCGG
>KL569444.1:1799-2311 GCA_000715685.1 Streptomyces lilacinus | reverse complement strand
CACCCAGTAGCCGAGGTTGGCGCTGCGGAAGGCGCCGTGGACGACGTTGTTGAGGTTCACCACCCCCACGATCTCGCCCCGCCCCTCCTCCGCCACCAACACCCACGGCATGGCCCGCCCCGCCCGCCGCGCCCCGTCGAGATCCCCCAACCGGGCCGCCTGCCCCTCCACCGTGAAGAACCCCTCCTCCCGCACCGGCTCCCAGGGCCGCAGATGCTCCCGCTCCCGGCGGTACGCCCGGGCGAAGCCCTCCGCGTCGTCGATGGCCACCGGGCGCAGCAGGACGCCGTCGGGGAGGAGATGGGTGCGGGAGTCAGTGATCATCTCTCCACGGTAGGCGAAGCACACCGCGGGCCCCACGCGCCGGCCGGCTCCCGGGGTGACGCGGCGTCAGCCAGCCGTTTCGCGTTCACAACCGCCGCTCGACCAGGAAGTCCGTCAGGGCGAGGAGTTCCTCCGTCGCCTCCCGGGTCAGCGGGGCGGCGTGGAGGGCGGCGCGGGCGGTGGTGGCG
>KL569444.1:0-1587 GCA_000715685.1 Streptomyces lilacinus | reverse complement strand
GCGTGGTGGTGGGCCGTGGTGAGGGTGGCGGTGCGGCCGCCGGCTGCTTCTACGAGGTGGGCGGCGTGGTGGGCCTCGGCGGGGGTGAGCGGGGTGCCGGTGGTGAGGAGGGTGTGCAGGCGGTCGGCGGCGGGGGTGTCGCCGGCGAGCGCGGCGAGGACGGGGAGGGTCTTCTTGCCGCGGCGGAGGTCGGCGTGCACGGGTTTGCCGGTGGTGGCGGGGTCGCCCCAGATGCCCAGCAGGTCGTCGACGGCCTGGAAGGCGGCGCCGAGGTGCCGGCCGGTCTCGGCGAGCGCGGTGACGAGCGGCGGGGAGGCGCCGGCGAGACGGGGCCCAGGGACAGGGCGCAGCCGAGGAGCGAGCCCGTCTTGCCGGCGACCATCGCCTCGTACTCGGCCGGGGTCACCGCCCCGGGGCCGCGCCAGGGTCGGGTCTCGAAGAGGAGGTCGTCGGCCTGACCACCCACCAGTTCGCGCAGGGCGGCGGCGAGATGGGCCACGGCCGCCGCGCCGTGCCCGCCGCCCGCGCGGGCCAGCGTCTCGACGGAGAGGGCGAAGAGGGCGTCCCCGCCGAGGACGGCGGGGCCGGTGCCGAAGGCCTTCCAGGAGCTCTCCCGGTGCCGGCGCCGCTCGTCGCCGTCCATGATGTCGTCGTGCATCAGGGAGAAGGTGTGCACCAGCTCCACGGCGACCGCCGCGGCGACGGCCGC
The DNA here is from genome assembly GCA_000715685.1 of Streptomyces lilacinus. Taxonomy (GTDB): domain Bacteria; phylum Actinomycetota; class Actinomycetes; order Streptomycetales; family Streptomycetaceae; genus Streptomyces; species Streptomyces lilacinus. Next base: position 878 of record KL569444.1, on the reverse strand, counting down.
CTCGGTCGGCGCACCCACCGCCTCGGCGCCGAGGACGGCGAGGGCCTGCCGGACGCCCTTGCCGCCGCCGGCGGGGTCCGGTGCGCCGTCGGCCGGGGACCGGCCGAGCGCGTGCCAGGCCATCCGCCGGGGCCAGGGGTGGAGGCCGTGCAGCGCCGCCCGCAGGACCGGCTCGACCAGGTCGCGGCAGCGGGCGAGGGCGGGCGGCGGGGCGGTCGGGTCCGGCCGCACATCCGTCGGCGCGGTCATGCCGCGACCTCCAGCTCCGCGCGGGCCGCCTCGACCATGTCGCGGGCGTGCCGCAGCCCGAGGCGGCCGAGCACGCGGTGCAGCTCGTCGAGGTCGGCGGCGGTCTCCGCCGGCGCGCGGCCGAGCCGGGCCCGGGACTTGACCAGGCCGAGGCGGGCCAACGCGGTGCCGCGGGGCTCGTCCATCGCCTCGAACTCCTCCAGGGCGCCGCTGTAGGCGGTGCGGGCCTCCTCGTACCGGCCGGCGCGGAAGAGCACGTTGCCGCGCATCTTGTGGTTGTAGGCCAGCGCGCTGACCAGCCGCATCCGCCGGCACGTGGCCTCCGCCTCGGTGAGCAGCTCCAGCGCCCGGGCGGTCTCGCCCCGCAGGGACAGGACGTCGGCTATGCCGCGCAGCGCCCACGCGTGCCCGCGGGCGTCGTCGGCCTTCTCGGCTATGCCGGCGGCCTCCTCGAAGAGGGCGAGGGCCTTGTCGTACGCGCCGGTGTTGCGGTGCATCTGCGCGATGCCCTCCAGCGCCCACACCGTGTGCCGGGCCTCCCCGCGGCGGCGGGCCTCGGCCAGCAGCTTCTCGTGGAGCTCGCCGACGGCCTCGTAGTCGCCCTGGATGCGGCCGGTTTCGGCCAGGCC
>KL569443.1:66193-67021 GCA_000715685.1 Streptomyces lilacinus | reverse complement strand
TGTATAAGAGACAGGCCGTACTCCGTCTGGGCCGGCAAGGTCGACGGCAAGGGCTCCCCGAAGCTGATCAGCCCCAACGACGGCCGCTTCCACGTCAACCCGGCCACCGACGGCAAGACCGTGGTGTGGGAGGCGTACGGGCCCGGGAACGTGGAGCTGCTGTCGCGGCCGCTGGCGGGCGGGCCGATCAAGAAGCTGTGGTCCAACCGGCGCGGGATGCGCGGGCTGACGGTCGAGGGGAAGATCGTGGCCTGGGCCGAGTCCCCGCGCGCCTCGGTCGGCCTGCAGGTGATGTACCTGCGCCCCGGTGACGCGGAGCCGACCCCGGTGGGCCGGCGGAGCACCCGTGACGCGTCCTCCCTGCACTCCCTCAGCGGGGGGAGGATCTCGTACGCCCAGCGGACCTACCACGCGCGCCCGACCAGGGGCTACACGTACTCCGTCGAGGTCCTCGACACCGCCACCGGGAAGACGACCGTGATCCAGCCCGAGGCGAAGCACGCCGTGGGCCAGACCGGCATCACCGGCAAGCACGTGTTCTGGCTGGCGGACGAGGTCGACGACCAGGGCCAGCGGGCCGTGCGGCGGGCGAACCTCGACGGCACGGGCACCGTGGACATCAGCAAGGAGCAGGGCCCCGACGCGCTGTACGCCTCGACCCTGACGGTCTCCGACCAGGCGGTGACGGTCACCTCGCGCACGCCGGACACGCAGTACCGCAACGAGACGCTGCCCAAGCTGTGGCAGTTCTCGGCGGACGGCGCGCGCTCGGGCCGGGTCTCCTGCAACCGCGGTGAGCAGTCCGGTGCGGCCGCCGCCGGCGGCCGG
>KL569443.1:64030-65942 GCA_000715685.1 Streptomyces lilacinus | reverse complement strand
GTGTATAAGAGACAGGTGTGGATCGACGGCACCACCGGCTACGGCGACCTCGTGACCCGCACCCGCCCGGCGGGCAACTGCGGCTGAACAGGCCCCTGAGAGAGCCGCCGTGCACGGCTGAAAGTGGACCCTCGACACGCAGGCCCCATTGATCAGCTCCCGTACCGCCGGTTGCATATGCGCCGACCACAGATGTTCGGCGTTCCGGTACGTACGGAGGGGGAATCCTTGCGTAAGCCCAGGGCACGTTCAGGAAGACCGATCGCGAGAATCGGCAACGGCAACGGCATAGCAGGGGCGGCGGCGCTGTTGGGCGCCGCCGCCCTCGTCGTCTCGGCGGTGCCCGGCCAGGCCTTCGCGGCCCGGGCGGGTTCGGACCCGGCCGAGGTGATCCCGGGGACGGGAACCTCCACCCCGTCCCTGGTGGACGGAATCCGCGAGGGCGTGAAGGCGAGCGGCAGCGCGGCCGACGCCGCGCGCGGTCATCTGGCCGACAAGAAGGGCCGTTATCGCATCGCCGACCCGGGCCGCGATCTCAAGCCCGTGCAGACGACGACTGCCGGCGGCCAGGAGATCGTGCGGCTGCAGCAGAAGCACAAGGGCGTGGACGTCCTCGGTGGCCAGTACGTCGTCCGCATGGAGAAGAAGGACGGCAAGCGCGTCGTCACCGGCACCTCCGGCAAGTACTTCACGGGCCTGAAGGCGGACACCACGCCCGAGGTGGGCGAGGAGCTGGCGGTGCGGCGGGCGGTCGGCGCGACCGCGGCGCAGCTCGCGGGCAGGAAGCTCGACGCCAAGGCACTGGCCGGCAGGCCTTCCCTCAGCGGCACCGCCCGCGGCCTCGTCGTCCTGCCCAAGGGCGCGGGCGTGCTCGCCCACCACGTGACCGTCCGCGGCAGCGACCCCGCCACCGGCGCGCCGGTGCTGCGCGAGGTGTACATCGACGCCAAGGCCGGTTTCCCGGTCCTGCAGTACAGCGGGATCAAGACCTTCGGGACGCCCAAGGCACCCGCCGCGGCGCAGGGCACTCCGCAGGCGTCCGGCGAGGGCAAGGCCCCCGGGGGCGCCGGGCGTCACCCGGGCGTCGCGGGCTCGGGCGTGAAGTACGACGGCACCACCGTCGAGCTGGGGCTGTTCTTCGACACCGCGCGCGGCCAGTACGTCATGAACGACCACGCGCGGATGTGGGACACCAGCAAGAACGTGATCTCCACCTGGGACGCGCGCGGCAAGGACGTGGGCGAGACCTCCGGCCGCTGGCCGGACGGCATCAAGGAGTTCGGCTCCGCGTCGCCGCAGTTCGGCAAGGACGCCACCGACGCCGGCGCCGTCGACGCCCACTGGGCGGCGGGCAAGGTCTACGACTACTACAAGAAGGTCCACGGCCGGGACAGCCTCGACGGCCGGGGCATGGCCATCAACTCGCTGGTCGGCGTCTCCTACTTCGGGATGCCCTTCGTCAACGCCTTCTGGGACGGCACCAAGATGGTGTACGGCGGGGGCGACGAGGAGTTCCGGACGCTCTCCGCCGACCTCGACGTGGTCGGCCACGAGATGACGCACGGCGTCGTCGAGAACAGCGCCAACCTCGTCTACGCCGGCCAGTCCGGCGCCCTCAACGAGGCGCTCGCCGACTACTTCGGCAACGCCATCGCCGTGGACGCCGCGGGCATGTCCATGGACGACCCCGACGCCGGCCTGATGGGCGGCAACCTCTGCCGTACGAAGTCCCCGCGCGCGTGCGCCATCCGGGACCTCAACGACGGCGCGACGACGTCCAAGAACTTCACGGGCGTGTCCTTCGCCAACGACAACGGCGGCGTGCACCTGAACTCCACCATCTTCTCGGGTGCCCTGTGGGACATCCGCGAGGACCTCGGCCGCACGCCGGCCGACAAGATCGTCTACAAGG
>KL569443.1:63503-63739 GCA_000715685.1 Streptomyces lilacinus | reverse complement strand
GCCGACAAGATCGTCTACAAGGCGCTGACCGAGTACATGACGCCGCTCGACGGCTTCACCGAGGGCCGCAACGCGGTGCTCGCCGCGGCGAAGGCGCTCAAGGTCTCCGGCAAGGACCTCGACGTCGTCAAGCGCTCCTTCAACGCCCACGGCATCGTGCCCAACTGGGAGCTCGCTCTCGGCGTCGACACCGACCAGCTGCTGGGCCGGCTCAACACCTGTCTCTTATACACATC
>KL569443.1:62173-63262 GCA_000715685.1 Streptomyces lilacinus | reverse complement strand
ATGTGTATAAGAGACAGCTGGTGGGCCGCCGCGCGGTCGAACGACGACGGCACCGAGGCGTACTCGGTCTGGGCCGGCCGCACCGACGGCAAGGGCGCGCCCAAGCTGCTGAGCCCGAACGACGGGCGCTTCCACGTCAACCCGGCGACCGACGGGAAGACCGTGGTCTGGACGGCCTACAGCCCGGCCGGCATGGACGTGTTGTCCCGGCCGCTCGCGGGCGGTCCGGTGAAGAAGCTGTACAGCACCACCGACGTCGTCCAGGGCGTGCGGGTCGAGGGCGCGGTCGTGGTCCTGGAGAAGATGAACCTCTTCGGCGCCCGGCACGTCGGATACCTCCGCTCGGGTGACAAGGAGCCCACCTGGGTCGACGGCGGCGGCTCCGACGTCGGGTCGGCGTCCCCCTCGATCAGCGGCGGCCGCATCGCGTACGCCAAGGCGTACCCCGAGGGCGACTCGTACCGCATGGGCGTCGAGGTGCTGGACCTGAACAGCGGGGCGCGCAAGCCGATGACCCAGCTCGGCCGGCCCGAGACGATCGGCCAGACGGCCGTCACCGGCAAGCACGTCTACTGGCTCGCGGACGAGATCGTGGACCAGGGCCAGGTGGCCGTGCGGCGCGCGAACCTCGACGGCACGGGCACGGTCGACATCAGCCCGGAGAAGGGCGAGGGCGCGCTCCACGCCTTCGACCTCACCGCCTCGGACGACGCGGTGACGGTGACCGCGGAGCTGCCCGACAGCCGCTACCGCAACGAGAGCCTGGCCAAGCTGTGGCAGTTCGGCACGGAGAAGCCGGCGCGGGCGCGGGTCTCCTGCAACCGCGGCGAGCAGGTCTCCGCGGCGGCGGCCGGCGGCAAGCAGGTGGTGTGGATCGACGGCACGACGGGTTACACCGATCTGGTGACCCGCACCCGTCCGGCCGGCACCTGCGGCTGACCGGGTGACACGACGATCCGCCTGACATGACACCGGGCCCCCGGCACCGACGTGCCGGGGGCCCGCTGACGTGCCGTGAGCCGTCGCCGTGCGCCGGTGTCCGGGCCGAGGTCAGCCGTAGGCGAGGGCCTTGAGGCTGTCTCTTATACA
>KL569443.1:60326-61956 GCA_000715685.1 Streptomyces lilacinus | reverse complement strand
GAGCCGTTGAAGCGGTTGTGGTCGCCCACGGTGGGGCCGGTGTCGGTGTACTGCCAGAAGGTGTGGAAGCCCCAGCCGGCCGGGAGCTCGCCGGCGGAGGAGCCGTAGCGCGGCACCCACAGCGGGTTGATCGAGCCGAAGCCGCGGTAGTTGCCGGTGCACTTCTTCCACCAGGCGGTGGTGGTGTAGATGATGGCGTCGCGTCCGGTGCGGGAGCGGTAGACGGACAGGAAGTCGTCCATCCAGTCCGTCAGGTCGCCGGCGCTCATGCCGTAGCAGGTGTCGCCGTAGGGGTTGTACTCCATGTCGAGCACCCCCGGCAGCGTCCTGCCGTCGCTCGACCAGCCGCCGCCGTGGTCGGCGAAGTAGTGGGCCTGCTCGGCGCCGCCGGAGCTGGCGGGCAGCGCGAAGTGGTACGCGCCGCGAATCATGCCGGCGTTGTACGAGCCGTTGTACTGCTGCGCGAAGTAGGGGTTGGTGTAGGTCGTGCCCTCGGTGGCCTTCACGTAGGCGAAGCGCGCACCGCTGTTCCACAGCGACGACCAGGAGACGTTGCCGTTGTGGCTGCTGACGTCGATGCCCTCGACGGACGAGGTCCCCAGGGCCATGTCGACCAGGGGCCCGGTCTCGTGGGCGCGGACGGTGGAGCCCATCCAGTCGCGCTCGGGGTGGGAGGGGCGTCTGGCGGCGCCGGACGCCGGGTCCGCCGCGCCCGGCAGGGCGAGCGGCACGAGGAGGGCGAGGAGCAGGGCGAGTACGGAGAGCAGGGGGACGAACGGGACGTGGGGGGTGCGGACGTGGGGGGTGCGACGGGCCGCCGGTCCGGGAGGAATCGGGCGGCCCGGACCAGCACGGTGCTCGGGCATATGGTGCCTCCGAAGCCAAGGGTGGGGGGAGTGTGGGGGAGAGTTCAATGGCCAGCCCATTGGTATGACCATGTCATTAATCAAGCTAGGGGCGTAGACGCGCACCGCGATAGGGACCCGGGGTGCTGCCGTTGGTCTAATCCTGCGAAATACTGACGGAGCTGCGGCGACACGACGCGGCCGAAGTGTTTTTTCAGCGGCTGAAAGCAGGAGAGGGCGTCACGTGCAAGAGACCAGTACCCCGCTTCCCGAGGAGGGCGGTCCCGGCTGCGCCGGCTCCGGTGCGGGCGGGGCCTTTCTCGCCCTCGAGCGCGAGCTGGCGGTCTTCCTGCGGCGCGCCCGGGCCTCGTCGGGCGAGATGGCGCGCGAGGTCCACCCTGACCTGGAGCCCGCCGCGTACGGGCTGCTCGTCCGGCTCGAGGAGGTCGGCCAGCAGCGGGCCACCGACCTCGCCGCCTACTTCGGCGTCGGCAAGGCCACGATGAGCCGTCAGCTGCGCGCCCTCGGCGACCTCGGGCTCGTCACCCGCGACCCGGACCCGGCCGACGGCCGCGCGTCCCTCATCCAGATCACCGACGAGGGCCGCGCGAGGTTCACGCGTGTGCGTGACGCCCGTCGGGCCCAGTACATGAGCAAGCTCGCCGGCTGGGACCCCGCCGAGGTGGCCGAGCTCGCCCGCCTGCTGCACCAGCTGAACGAGCGCGCCGAGGCGTAGGCCGGGCCCGCCGGTGTGTGGGCGCGCCCCGCGCAGGGGCACGCTCACG
>KL569443.1:56080-60117 GCA_000715685.1 Streptomyces lilacinus | reverse complement strand
GGGCGCGCCCCGCGCAGGGGCACGCTCACGTGGGCCGGGCCCGCCGGTGCGTGGGGGAGCCCCGCGCCGGGGCGCCCTCGCTGACGCCGTCACAGCTCCGCGTACACCGCCGCCGCGTCGTCGTGCGGCTTGCCGCGCCGGAAGGTCAGCCCCCGCGGGTCGGCCCGCTCCGCCTCGCGCACCCGGTCGATGAGCACCTGCGGGCCCTCCTTCGCCAGGAGCGCGAAGCACTCCGCCCACGCGCCCTCGCGGAAGACCTCGACCCACCGTGACGCGCCGTCCGTGAGCGCGGCCAGCGCGCGCACCGCCGTGCGCGCCGTGCTGCCCGTCACCGCGCGGGACACGACGGCCGGATCGGCCGCGGCGGTGAAGAAGCCGCCCTCGGCGTTGCGCTGGGCGTCCGTCACCGGGCCCACGGCGGCCAGCCGGGCGATCCGGTCGTCCAGCACGGCCGACACCGACCCGTCCCTCCCCTCCAGCAGCAGCACGGAGTCCGACAGCACCAGGTGCTCCACCACCGTCGCGTCCCACCGCGCGACGACGACCGTCGCCTGCGGCGTGAGTCGGTGCGTCAGGTCGCACGTGTCCCGATGGGCGTCCGCCGTACGGGAGATGGCCGCCGCCAGGCACTTGGCCAGCGTCATCTCCGGCCGCGCCGCCGCCAGTTCCAGCAGCGCCCCGCCCAGCCGCGCGGTGAACCACGGGACGCCGTGCCCGCACCCCGACCCGCCGGCCGGCGGCGGCGTCACCCCGTCGAGCAGGACGAGCACCCCTCCGTGCCCCGAGGCGGGCAGGGCGACGGACACGAAATCCTCGTTCGGACGCCCCGGATCCCCTGGCTGAACGGCGAGTTCGATGCGCATGCGGCCAGTGTGCCGGATGCCCGAATTTCCGTGCTCTTTGACGCGCATCCTTCCGGCATGCCGGGCGGTTTATGTGGTGGGGCACGTGCCGGGGGGATGCGGTGCCTGTCAGGGGCCACCAGGGGTGGGTCGGACGACGAGAGCAGATTGCGAGCACCGGTGCGGAAGAAGCGGCTTCGCGGCGGCCAGCGCGAACAGCAGACCACAGGAGTGCCCGAGCGCACCGCCCGCGTGCGCAACAGGCTCGTCGCGTCCGTCGCCCTCGTCTCCCTCACCGTCCTCGGCGCGAGCGCCTTCGGCGTCACCGACGCCATACGGGACCTCGGCGACTCCCGCCGCCTCGCCGGCCTCGCCACCACCGGCAGCGGCGCCGTCGCCCTCGCCCACTCGCTCGCCGACGAGCGCGACGCGATGACCGAGTACGTCGCCGCCGGGCGCTCCGGCGCGGTCGGCTCCGGCAGCCTGTCCGAGGACCAACGCGCCGGTGTGGACCGGCAGATCGAGGAGTTCCGGGACGGCGCCCCCGCCGCCGTGCGGGAGCGGCTGGCCGGCCTGGCCGAGGTGCGGCGCCGCGCGCTGACCGGGCCCGACGACGCCCTCGCCGTCTTCACCGCGTACACCGACACCGTCCAGGCGCTGCACGACGTCGCGGCCGGCCTCGCGCCCCGGCTGCCCGAGCGCGCCCGGTCGGACGACGCGGCCGCGCTGCCCGCGCTGGGCCGGGCCGTCGAGGAGGCGTCCGCCACCCGGGCGCTCCTCCTCGCCGCCCTCGCCGCGCACGGCACCCAGCCCCGGCTCGCCCTCGCCGCCCAACAGCGGCGCCTGCGCGAGGAGGCCGCCCTCGCCGACTTCCGGCAGCTGGCCCCCGCTCCGCTGCGCGCCGAGTACGCCCGCACCGTGGCCGGCCCCCAGACCGCCGCCGCCGAGGCCCGGCTGACCCGGCTCGTCGAGAAGCCGCAGCCCACCGCGGCCGAGCTGGAGCGGCCCGGTCCCGTACGGGCCCAGCTGGCCGCCCGCGTCGACCAGCTGCGCGGCGTCGAATCCGGCCTCGCCACCGAGGAGATGGCCCGTCTCGCCGGGCTGCGCGACCACGACGCCACCGCGCTCGAGGTGCGCTCCGCGCTCGCCGCGCTCGCCTTCCTCCTCGTCCTCGGCACCGGCGTGCGGACCGCCCGGTCCGTGACCCGCCCCCTCGCCGCGCTGCGCCTCGGCGCCCGCCGCGTCTGCGCGGACCCCGTCGACCGGGAGCCGGTCTCCTTCCGGGGCCGCGACGACGAGTTCGCCGAGGTCGCCCGGTCGGTCAACGTGCTGCACGGCACGGTCGTCCGGCTGCGCGAGCGCGTCGCCCTCCTCGAGGGCGAGCGCAACCGCCTGGACGTGGCCCGCCAGGACCTCGCCGACGAGCGCGACGCCCTGCGCGGCCGCTGCCAGGAGCTGACCGACCGCGTGACCGGGCTGGCCGGGCGGGTGCACGCCACCTTCGTCAGCCTCTCCCGCCGCACGCTCGGCCTGGTCGAGCGGCAGCTGACCGTCATCGAGTCCATGGAGGCCCACGAGGCGGACCCCGACCGGCTGGAGGTCCTCTTCAAGCTCGACCACCTCGCCACCCGCATGCGCCGCCACAACGAGAACCTGCTCACCCTCGCCGGCGCCGAGCACCACCACGGGCACGCCGGGGCCGTCCCGCTGCTGGACGTCCTGCGCGCCGCCGTCAGCGAGATCGACCGCTACGAGCGCGTGCGCATCCACTCCCTGCCCGCCCGCGCCCAGGTCGCCGGCTTCGCCGCCGACGACGTCAGCCACCTCGTCGCCGAACTGCTGGAGAACGCCACCGCCTTCTCCCCGCCGGACGTGCAGGTCCAGGTCTCCGGCTGGCTGCTGGAGAACGGCGAGGTCATGCTCTCCGTCCAGGACGAGGGCATCGGCATGGCCCCCGAGCGCCTGGACGAGCTCAACGCCCTGCTGGCCGAGGCCGATCCGGACCCGCGCCGCGGCGGGTCCGGCGAGCAGGGCGAGTCCGTCATGGGCCTCGGCCTCTACGTGGCCGCCCGGCTCGCCGCCCGGCACGGGGTGCGGGTGCAGCTGCGCGAGCAGCGGCCGGGCGGCATCACCGCCGTCGTGGTCCTGCCCGGGCGGCTGCTGCCCGCCGAGCCCCCCGCGATGGCCGACCCCGCCGCCGCGCCGCCGGTGCCCGGCTCCGCCCGCACCGGCCCCCGCGTCGACCTGCCCGGAGCCGTCGCCGAGGCCAACTCCCACGTCGTACCGGGCCGTTCCCCCTACCAGCCCACCGTGCCCGGCCCCCGGCGCTCCGCCCCGTGGGCCCATCAGGACGAGGAGACCATCCAGCTCACCACCGTACGCAAGCCCGCCCCGCCGTCCGACGAGCCCCGCTCGGCCGCGGCGCGGTACCCCGGCCACCCCGGCCACTCGGGTCACCTCCCGCACCGGACCCCGTCCGTCCAGCCCCTGCACTCCGGCTACGCCGGGCACCCCGGCTGGGCCGCCGACCCCGCGGAGGCCGCGGGCGCGTCCGCCCACGGCCGGCACGCCCGCGCGGCCACGCCCCCGAACGGGGTGTCCGTCCCGCACCCGGAGCCCCGCCCCGCCGCGCCCGACGTCACCGGTACGGGTCTGCCCAAGCGGACGCCGCGCGTCGTCGCGCAGCAGCCCGTACCGCTGAGCGTGCGCCAGGGCGTGGACGCCGAGGCCCTGCGCCGCAAGCTCGCCGGCTTCCAGCAGGGCGCCCGGGACGGACGCCGGGACGTGGAGAGGGAGTTGACGGGGTTGACGGGGTTGACGGGGCGTGATCGCGCCGTGCCCGATCGTGGTACTGATCGGGGACGAGCGGGGGCGCCGGACGAGGGCGGCACTGTCGAGGAGGCACGCGGTTGACTGCATATTCCCAGGGGGCGACGCCCGTCACGCCCACCTGCACCACCACCGACGCCCCCGGGGGCGTCACCGCCTGCGCGCTGAGCGCCGAGGCCCGCAGCCTGCACTGGCTGCTGACCGACCTGGTCGAGGAGGTGCCGGGCGTGCTGTCCGTGGCCGTCGTCTCCTCCGACGGGCTGCTGCTGCTCTCCTCCACGCCGGAGCACCAGACCGCCGCCGAGGCCCCGCCCGTGCGCGGCGCCCACGGCCCGCGGGGATCCACCGCGGACCTCGCCACGATCG
>KL569443.1:55577-55797 GCA_000715685.1 Streptomyces lilacinus | reverse complement strand
AGCAGACCATGGTGGCCATGGACGGCGGCGGCCTCTTCGTCATGACCATCAGCGACGGCTCCCTCCTCGGCGTGCGCACCGCGCCCGACTGCGACATGGGCGTCGTCGCCTACCACATGGCGCTCTTCGTGGGCCGGGCCGGACACGTCCTCACGCCCGAACTGCGCCGGGAGCTGCGGCAGTCGGTGGAGGCCGGAAGGTGACCACCGCCGCTCCCGTC
>KL569443.1:52480-55415 GCA_000715685.1 Streptomyces lilacinus | reverse complement strand
GGCCTCCCGCGTGCTGCCCGAGGTGCGGGCCGTCCTCGGCCTGTGCCGCCGGCTGCGGTCGGTCGCCGAGGTGTCCGCGCTGCTGAAGATGCCGCTGGGCGTGGTGCGCGTCCTCCTCGGCGACCTGGCCGACCAGGGAAGGATCCGCGTCTACGGCACCGGTCACGCCACCGGACGGCCGGACCGCGCGCTGCTCGAAAGGGTGCTCAGTGGACTTCGCCGACTCTGACACGACCGCGGGCAGCGGGGCGCCGTCCGGCGGTCGGCCCGAACCGGCGGAGCGGGTGCCGGGCTGGCAGACCGACCTGACCCGCGCCCCCGCCGCCACGAAGATCGTCATCGCGGGCGGCTTCGGCGTCGGCAAGACCACCTTCGTCGGCTCCGTCTCCGAGATCACCCCGCTGCGGACGGAGGCGGTCATGACGACCGCCGGCGCGGGCCTCGACGACCTCGCCGCCGTCCCGGGGAAGGCGACGACCACCGTCGCGATGGACTTCGGCCGGATCACCCTCGAGGCCGACCTCGTGCTGTACCTGTTCGGCACCCCGGGCCAGAAGCGCTTCTGGTTCATGTGGGACGACCTGGTGCGCGGCGCCATCGGCGCGGTGGTCATGGCCGACACCCGGCGGCTCGCCGACTGCTTTCCCGCCCTCGACTACTTCGAGAGCTGCGGACTGCCCTACGTCGTCGCCGTCAACCACTTCGACGACGCGCCCCGCCACGCGCCGGAGGCCGTGCGCGAGGCGCTGTCGCTGACCCCGGACGTGCCCGTGGTCACGATGGACGCCCGGCGGCGGATCACGGTCGTCGAGACCCTGCTGACCCTCGTCGGCCGGGCCCTCGCCTTCACACCGGAGCGGAGCTGAGCCACCGTTGCGACGCGTTCTCATAGTCGGAGCCGGCCAGTCCGGGCTCCAGCTGGCCCTGGGACTGCAGGCCAAGGGGTACGACGTGACCGTCATGTCGAACCGCACGGCCGACGAGATCCGCTCCGGCCGGGTGATGTCCACCCAGCTCATGTTCCGCACGGCCCTGCGCTACGAGCGCGAGCTCGGCCTCAACTTCTGGGAGGCCCTCGCCCCGCGCGTCGAGGCCCTCGGCGTCTCGGTGGCCGGGACGGTGCCGGGCGTGCCCGGCGTCCAGCGGCCGGTCGACTGGGTGGGGCGGCTCGACGGGCCCGCCCAGTCGGTCGACCAGCGCGTGAAGACGGCCGGCTGGCTGGACGTCTTCGCCGAGCGCGGCGGCCGACTCGTCGTGCACGCCGCGGCCGTCTCCGACCTCGATTACCTCGCCGGTCACTACGACCTGGTGCTGATCGCCGCGGGCAAGGGGGAGATCACCTCCCTCTTCCCCCGGGACCCCGCCCGCTCCCCGTACGCCGCCCCCCAGCGCTCCCTCGCACTCGCCTACGTCCACGGCCTGGGCCCGCGCGCCGAGCACCCGGACCTCGAGGCGGCGCGCTGCAACCTGGTGCCGGGCGTCGGCGAGCTGTGGGTCATCCCCACCCTCACCACGTCCGGCCGCGCCGACATCCTCTTCTGGGAGGGCGTGCCGGGCGGCCCGGTCGACGTCTTCCGGGACGCCCGCGGCCCGGCCGAGCACCTGGCCCGGACGCTGGAGCTGCTGGAGCGGTTCGTGCCATGGGAGTACGGGCGGGCCACCGCCGTCGAGCTGACCGACGCGGGCGCCACGCTGGCCGGGCGCTACGCCTGTCTCTTATACACCCGCGAGCCCGTCGGCCGGCTGCCCTCCGGCGGCCTGGTCCTCGGCGTCGCCGACGCCGTCGTCGTCAACGACCCGCTGACGGGCCAGGGCTCCAACTCGGCGGCCAAGTGCGCGGCCTCCTACCTCGCCTCGATCGTGGAGCGCGGCGAGGAGCCCTTCGACGCGGACTGGATGCGCACGGCCTTCGAGCGGTACTGGTCCTCCGCCCGGCACGTCACCCGGTGGACCAACGCGATGCTGGCCCCGCAGTCCCCGCACGTCCGCGCCCTCCTCGACGCGGCGGCGGAGCTGCGGCCGGTGGCGGACCGATTCGTCAACGGCTTCGACGACCCCTCCGACTTCGACGACTACTTCTTCGACGCGGCCAGAGCGGAGGCGTACGTGGCGGAGGTGCGGGCGGCGGCGGGCCCTACGACATGACGTCGGGCAGCTCGTACGTGCTCATGGGCACCTTGTCGGCGTCGGGGCGCACGGCACCGAGGAGCGGGTTCGAGGCTATAGGCGAGACCTTGACGCGGTCGCCGGTGCGGGGCGCCTGTATGACCTGGCCGTTGCCGATGTAGAGGGCCACGTGCGTGGCGCCCTCGAAGTAGAGGACGAGGTCGCCGGGGCGCAGCTCGTTCAGCGGCACCCGGGGCAGGGTCTTCCACTGCTCCTGGCTGGTGCGGGGGATCGTGCCCCCGGCGTGCGCCCAGGCCTGGGACGTGAGGCCGGAGCAGTCGAAGGAGTCGGGGCCCGTGGCGCCCCACACGTACGGCTTGCCGACCTGTTGGAACGCGTACTCCAGTGCCTTGCCGCCCTCTCTGGAGGGTGCTTGCGGGCCGCCCAGCGCGCCGGAGGCGAGCAGCTTGCGCTGGGCGTCGCCTATGCCCTTCTCCTCGAGCCGCCTCAGCTGCGTGAGCTGGTCGCCGGTGAGCGAGGCCAGCAGCCGCTCGACGTCGGCCAGCCGCTTGCGGACCGTGTCGCGCTGCTCCTGCTGCTTGGCGGCCAGGGTCTGCTGGACGTTGAGCGCGTCCCGGGCCTTCGAGGCGAGCGCGGCGGTCCGCCGCTCGCCCTGGGCGAGCCGCTCGACGGTGGAGGCCCGGCGACCGGCCGCCCGCTTGATGTCGTGGCCGCGGTCCATGGCCTGCCGCGGGTCGGAGCTGAGCAGGAACTCCATGTAGGGGGAGAGGCCGCCGCGGGTGCCCCGGTACCTGTCTCTTATACACAT
>KL569443.1:46645-52178 GCA_000715685.1 Streptomyces lilacinus | reverse complement strand
GGCCCGCCTCGTCGCGGCTGGTGGTGAGCGCGACGCGGGCGTCGGCCAGCTCCTCGTTGACCTTGTCGACCTCGGCGCGCTGCCGCTTGAGCCTGTCCTCGGTGGTGTTGTAGGCCTCGCTGGCCTCCTCGGCCTGCCGGTAGAGGGTCTGGAGCCGGTTCAGCAGCTGTCTCTTATACCGAGCACGGCGCTCGCGAGCAGCGCCGTCGTGCAGGCGATGCGCACGATCCGTCCTGACACGGGTTCACCTCCGGGTAGCAGGGTGTCGTGGTGGGTGGTTCCGAGCCCTGGGAGGATCTTGCCATGGGCGATATGACTAATCGGGGTGCGGCGGGTGAAACCCCCTGAAGGTGGTCACTCCGCCGGCCGCTCCGGCGTGTCAGGCGGCCCCGGCTTGTGCGGCCGGGAGAAGGGCCACCGCAGGATGCGGGTGGGCTCCCCCTCGGGGTCGTACGTGTACTTCCAGCCCTTGGGCAGCCCGAGCCGGCGCGTCGTGGCCGCCGGCACCCGTCGGTAGACGAGCACGGTGGGCTCCGCGCCGGGCTCGTCCGACGGCACCGGGACCTCGTAGGTCTTGGGCGGCAGGCCGTTCACGCCGACGAGCACGTCCAGGACGCGCCCGTCCAGCGGCCCGCCCTCGAAGGGCGTCTTCTCGCTTCTCACACGGACAGTCTCCGCCAGGGGGCGCCGCCGCGCGGGGAGGGGGCCGGGTGTCAGAGCAGGTGGCCGGCCTCCTCGACCATCGGCACCACGCGGCGGGCCAGGTCGCCCACCGGCCCCTCGGCCGGCTCACCGGCCAGGGCGGCCCGGGCGACCGCGGCGGTCTGGGGGTCGCTCGCGCCGGTCGCGAGGAGGAGGGCGACGAAGTGGTCGACGAGCCAGTCGCGCAGTTCGGGCAACGGGGGCCGCTTCTCCTCGTCCAGCCAGATCAGGGAGGCGGCCTCGACGGCCGTGATCCACGTACGCACCATCATGCGCAGCCGCACCCCGGGGTCGGGTACGGACAGGTGGCGCAGGATCTCCGCGGCCGCGGCCCGGCGCACCTCGTCGACGACGGCCGCGGTGCGGGAGGTCTCGGCGACGCTGCCGCCCTGGAGCAGCGCGCTGAAGCCGGCGTCGTGCTCGTCGACGAAGGCGAGGTAGCGATCGAGCACGGCGGCGAGCCGCCCGGTGAGGGGCCCGGCGGCGGGTTCGGCGAAGCACAGCTCGAGGTCGTCGGCGGCGCTGCGCAGCGCCGCCTCGTACAACTGCTGCTTGCCGCCGGGGAAGTAGCGGTAGACGAGCGGCCGGGACACGCCGGCAGCGGCCGCGACGTCGTCGAGGGAGACGTCCTCGGGCGCGCGGTGGGCGAAGAGGCCGAGTGCCGCGGTGATCAGCTGGGCGCGGCGCTCGGAGACGCTGAGCCTGCGATAGGAGGCGGTTCCGCTGCCGGTCATGCACCGCAGGGTAACGGCCGTTCTCCCCGGCCAGCAGGGCGCGGTGGCGTGCGCGGGGGCACGGCTGGAGGGGAAGGACGACTCACGCCAGGAGTCCGGCGCTCCGCCACAGCCTGCGCCCCACGCCCCGCAGGACGCCGATCTCGTCCAGGAAGTCGGTGAGCCGCCGGGCGCCGCTCTGCATCACCTCGCGCCGGTGGGCGCTGGCGCGGACCTGGGCGACGGCCTCGCGGGGATCGAGCCCGACGGCGGCGTAGACCCGGGGGTTGACGAAGGCGATGGAGAAGACGCGGGCCGCCTCGCCCGCGCTGAGCCGCGTCAGCCGCGCCTCCCAGCGCGGGCAGTCCACCATCTGCCGCCGCAACTCCTCGCGGGCGTACCGCACATGGCGGGCCTCCTCCACGACGTGGATGCGGGTGACGCCGCGGACGAGCGGCTGGACGCGCTCGTCGGGGAACGTCAGGCGCTGCATGTGGTCCAGGATCTCCTCGCCGAGGAGGGTGCAGGTGAAGGAACCGGGCGTGGTGGAGACGGTCTTCAGGATGCGGGCGAGATTGTGGTGCCGCCGGGACACGGGGTACGTGGGGGTGCCGAGCGTGCGGATGAGGCGGGCGAACATCTTGGAGTGCCGGCACTCGTCCGCTATCTCGGTGAGCGCGTAGGAGACGTGGGCGCTGGTGACGGGCTTGTCGTAGATGTGGCGGACCAGCAGCTGCATCAGGATGATCTCGAACCAGATGCCGAGCGAGGCGAGCGAGGCGATCTCGTGCCGGGAGAGGTCGACGCGCTGCTCGTGCGACATCCGCCGCCACAGCGGGGTGTCGTAGAGGGAGACGAGCTCGGGCGGGCAGAACCACAGGCCCGGCTCGAGGGGGGCGTCCCAGTCGAGCTCCGTGTCGGGGTCGAACGAGTGCTTGGCGGAGGACTCGAGCAGCCGCTCGGCGACGCGCTCGCGGTCCTTGAGGAGGCCGAGGGCGTCGTGGGGACGACTTCTGTGTCCGCTGTCTCGGCCGGGAGCGGTGGTCATGGCCGGTGTCACCTCGTCTTCGCTCGCGTTTCCGTCGATCACGCCTTCGAGTTACCGGCGGTACTCCCTTATGAGACTGCTTGTCAGCAAGCCCCGTCAAGCCCCTTGGAACGCCCCTCGGTTGGCTCATTGACCCGGCGGTAACCCTCGTGTGAGCCTGCAGTGGAGCCATGCCGCGCAGCCATGCGGCGCAGGACACACCCATGCCCTGGGAGGCGTCGACGATGACGCACGAGCTCTACACCCACGCTCCGGGCCGGGCCGTATGGGAGGTGCCGGCCACCGGCGCCGCCCGCTTCAGCTGGGACTACGACGACGGCCGCGAACGACTCCTCGCCCTCTACCAGAAGGGCAAGGACAAGCAGTGGGACTCGTCCAAGCGCATCGACTGGGACCTCGAGGTCGACCCCGACGACCCGCTCGGCGTGCCCGACGAGAACCTCACCGTGTACGGCACCCCGTACTGGGACAAGATGAGCGAGCGCAACAAGCGGGACCTGCGCCGCCACTACGCCTCCTGGCAGTTCAGCCAGTTCCTGCACGGCGAGCAGGGCGCGCTGGTCTGCGCCAGTCGCATCGTGGAGTCCGTGCCCGATCTCGACGCGAAGTTCTACGCCGCGACGCAGGCCATGGACGAGGCGCGGCACGTGGAGATCTACGGCCGGTTCCTGCGGGAAAAGATCGGCATGCTCTATCCGGTCAACCCGAATCTGCAGTCGCTGCTCGAGGACACCCTGCGCGATTCCCGCTGGGACATGCCCTCGCTCGGCATGCAGGTGCTCATCGAGGGCCTCGCCCTGGCGGCCTTCGGAATGCTGCGGGACTCGACCGACAAACCCCTTCCGAAGCAGATCCTCGCCTACGTCATGCAGGACGAGGCCCGACATGTCGCCTTCGGGCGCATGGCCCTGCGCGAGTACTACAAACAGCTCTCGGACGCCGAGCGGCGCGAGCGCGAGGAATTCGTGATCGAGGGCTGCTACCTGATGCGCGACCGGCTGCGCGGCGAGGAGGTCCTCACCGACTTCGGCATCCCGGCCGCCGAGGCCGGCGAGCTGAGCGAACGCTCCGAATACCTGCAGATCTTCCGGAAGTTGCTTTTCAGCCGCATTGTGCCGTGTGTGCGGGACATCGGCCTGTGGGGCGAACGACTCCAGCGTGCCTACGCGGACATGGGGGTCTTCGAACTGGGCGACGCCAATCTCGATCAACTCATGGCCCAGGACGAGGAGATCGCCGAACAACTCGATTCCCGCCGATTCGCGGCGGAGGAGGCGGCCCGCGCGGCGGAGGTCGCCCGCACGATCGCGGAAGGATAACAACCGTGCGGTGATCGAGGATTTTTACAGAGACCCGGTGCCTGTCCTGTCGGAATTCTGTGAGCGATGGCGTGTTAGGGAACGCTTTGCGGTACATCGCCGTCTTACGCGGGCAGAACACAGGCATTGTGTACGAGGGGGTGGGGGACGTCATGGCTCGATTGTCTGCCCGAAGGCGGCACATCGTGATCGCGGCAGGAGGGGTGCTGGCCCTGGCCGGGGTGATATCCGGAACCGTGGCCGTGGCCACGGAGGAATCCGGCCGCCACCACGAACCCGTCGCCCAGGGCGCCCCGCCACCCCCCGACGCCAAACCCCCCGCCACCACGCCCTCCACCGCCCCCCACCTGCCCAGCGGCCCCGTCTCCGCCGACATCGCCCACGACACCGAGACCGGCGGCAAAACCGTGGCCCTCACCATCGACGACGGCCCCCACCCCGAGTGGACCCCCCGAACCCTCGACCTTCTCAAGCGCACCGGCGTCAAGGCCACCTTCTGCATGATCGGCCCCCAGGCGAAGGCCTACCCCGCCCTGGTGAAACGGGTCGTGGCCGAGGGCCACCGCCTCTGCGACCACTCCGTCGACCACAACACCGCCATGGACAAGCGCTCCGAGGACTACCAAAAGCATCAGATCCTCGACGCCAAGCAGATGATCGAATCCGCCGCAGGCGGTGCCGTAACGATCCGCTACTACCGCGCCCCCGGCGGCGCCTTCACCCCGTACAGCCGCCAACTGTCCGCCCAGAACGGCATGCGCCCCCTCGGCTGGGGCGTCGACACCCACGACTGGCAACGCCCGGGCGTCGACCGCATCGTCGAAACCGTCAAACGCGAGCTGCCCAACGGCCCCATCATCCTCTTCCACGACGGCGGCGGAGACCGCAGCCAGAGCGTGGAGGCCCTGGGGCGCTGCATCGCCTGGCTGAAGGAGGAGGGGTACGGGTTCGACTTCCCGAAGATCTGAGGCGGGGCCGGCGGAGGCGACTCACCGCTCCCGGCTGCGCGTGATCAGCCACGTGCCGCCGATCACCAGGAGCGCGAAGACGGCGAGTCCCGCGCCGAGAGCGGTGAGCAGCCACAACCGGTCCCGCAGGGCGAGCGAGCCGTTGAGCGTCACCTGCAGGGAGCCCACGGCGAAGGCGATGGCGGCGGTGAAGACGGCGACGACTTCCACGGCCCGTACCGCCGAGGAGCGTGTGGTCTCCTGCAACACCCTTGTCGCCTGTTCCTGTTGTTCCCAGCGGTGCTGCAGTTCGGCCTCGAGCCGCTCCCAGCGCCGTTGGTTCTCGGCTTCCCGCTCCTCCAGGCGCCGCTGGTGCTCCGCGTCCCGACGCGCGCGCAACCGCGCCTCCTGAATGGTGTCGCGCCTGCTCAGGTACTGCTCCTGCAGCAGCATGTGGCTCCCGCGACTGCCCGTCGCGGGGAGCCGGGCGAGGGCGGTGTCGATGCTCTCGAGCGCGGCGTCGTACCGGCCGCACATGTGCTGCCCGGACGCGAGTCTGAAGTGAAAGATGTGGTCGAGCGGGAAGTCCTGGACTGCCTCCTCGCAGCGGGTGCGCAGCAGTTCCCCCTGCCCGTCGAAGGGCACGGCGGCATGAATGCCGTTGAGGCAGATGTCGACCACGTGCCGCGTGCGACCGGCCGCTCCCCAGGCCTGGTCCAGCAGTTCGACGGCGTGCTCGGTGGTGACAGTCCTGCTGCCGAACGCCGCGAAGGAGCGCAGCGCCGTGAACAGCGGCTCCCGCCC
>KL569443.1:37688-46362 GCA_000715685.1 Streptomyces lilacinus | reverse complement strand
TCCTGCCGGTGCGCACCGGCCGCGAGGGCGAGCAGTGATGATTCGAGGAACTGGCGGAGCTCGTCGAACCAGAAGTTCGAGCGCAGCTTTCCCGCGTGGTACAGCGTGGTGAAGTAGGTGATGTCCCCGGACGCCGTGTCCCGGGCCACGATCTCCTCGGTGGCCTCGGACAGTTCGGTGGCGGACTCGACGGTGTCCCTCGTGATGAAGGCATAGCCGAGGCTCCACTTCTCCAGCACCGCGGTACGGCACTCCGCCGCCACCCGCGCCGCCAACCACGCCGCACACGCGGCCGCGGTCCGGACCCCCGGCCGCTCCAGGAACCGCAGCCGCCAGTACCGATCGGCGCAGATGAGCCGCGCGTCCGCGGCGAAGTCGGCCGACGCGACGTCGAACGGCGGCTCCACACCCTCCCGCACGAGCGCGGCCGCCGTCTCCTCGCACACCCGGTCCAACTCGCGCGAGTCGGCGGCCGAGACGCGCCGCAGCCGAGCGGAGATCGACTCTGTATCCATGCATCCCCCCAAGTTGCCCCGGCGATGTCAGGGTGCCGGCGGTCCCCACGTGCCTATCACGGCCACTACGCCGGCCGGGAATCCGTCAGCCACGTGCTCTTCGCTCGGGTTGTAGTCCCACGTCCAGTCGCTCACAGGCCGGCCTCCGCCGCTGCGGTTTCCTGGATGCGGCGGATCTCGGCGATGGCCTCGGTCGGGTCCTGGTCGCCCGTGTCCACGAGGCGTTCCAGTTCGCGGAGGCGGGCCGCGCGCTCCGGGTGGCGCTGGATCGCGACGAAGACGGCCCAAGAGTGGAGGAAGGCGCGCAGCGGTGCCAGGCTCTGTGACTGCTGGGCGTTGGTGGTCGCTTCGAAGAGGTGTTGGGTGAGCGCGGGGAGTCTGCTGGGGGCGATCCTGGCGACGGCGGCCCGCAAGGCGTCCGGGGTGAGGGCGGGCATGGGGATGAGCGGCTCGTGGGGGCCCTCGTGCTGTGTGCTCAACGCGTCCTCCGGGACGTATGAGAAAAGGCCCCACGATCGACGTTTCCGTCGATGCGTGAGGCCTCGGCACTTCAAGCGAAGTGCCCCCGGCAGGATTCGAACCTGCGCACACGGCTCCGGAGGCCGTTGCTCTATCCCCTGAGCTACGGGGGCGTGTCGTCCGCTTCGCGGTCTCGCTCGCGGCGACGGGTAGAACACTACCAGCTCCGACCGGGTGCGCGGCAACCGTGATCGAAAACGTGGGGGAGGCGGGGGAGGGGTCGCTCGGGCGGGGGTGGAAGTGCGGAAAAGCCGGACGCGGGGTGGGGGGCGCGCCTACTCTCGGGGTGTGCCTGGCTTGTCCGGCCGGGTCCTTGTTGTGGACGACAACAGGGTCATCCGGCAGTTGATCAGGGTCAACCTCGAGCTCGAGGGCTTCGAGGTCGTGACCGCGGCCGATGGTGCCGAGTGCCTGGAGATCGTGCACCGGGTGCGTCCCGATGTGGTGACCCTGGACGTGGTGATGCCCCGGCTCGACGGGCTGCGCACGGCGGCCCGGCTGCGGGCCGACGCGCGGACGCGGGACATACCGATCGCGATCATCAGTGCCTGTACGCGGCCCGAGATGGAGAGCGGGCGGTCGGCCGGGGTGGACGCGTTCCTGGCCAAGCCCTTCGAGCCGGCGGACATGGTGCGGATGGTGCGCGGGTTGCTGCGGTGCCCGGGCACCGCAGCCTCGGCCTCCGCCGAGCCGGTCCGTCCCGCAGGGTGAAACCGGTTCGCGGAGAGCGGCCCCCTCTCCCCTAGGCTTGGCCCCGTGACCCCCGCCGATCTCAGCCGCACCGTGTTGCACACCGTGCGCAGCGCCGTCGAGGCCGACGAGCTGTGCGCCGGCGTTCCGGCGCGGGTCAGCGTGCGGGTCCCGCCCCGGCCGGGGTGCGGGGACTACGCCACCAACGTCGCGCTGCGCCTCGCCAAGGAGAGCGGCCGGCCCGCCCGCGAGGTCGCCGAGGTGCTGCGGCGCCGGCTCGCCGCCCAGCCCGGCATCGCCCGCGTGGACATCGCCGAGCCGGGTTTCCTCAACATCACGCTCGAGGGCGACGCCGGCGGCGACGTCGTACGGGAGGTGCTCGAGGGCACCGTCGCCGGCGAGCCCCTGCCGCTGCGGCCCCCGGCCGATCTCGTGGACCGCCTCGGTTCCGACGCCGCCCGCTGGAGCCTGGTCAGCCCGCCCGGCCTCGACCGCGACCTGCTGCTCGTCCAGCGGGAGGCCAACCCCCTCTTCCGCGTCCGCTACGCCCACGCCCGCAGCCGGGCGCTGCTGCGCAACGCCGCCGACCTCGGTTTCGGGCCCGAGGTCGGGGATCCCGAGGGCGGTGACAGCGGTCTTCTCGCCGCCCTCTCCGATCACGCCCGTATCACCGGCACCCGCGATCCCGAGCGGCTCGCCCGGCACCTCGAGCGGACCGCCGACGCCTTCCTGCGTTGGCAGGCCGACTGTCCCGTGCTGCCGCGCGGGGACGAGAAACCCTTGGCCGTCCACCGCGCCCGCCTGGCCCTCGCCGCGGCCACGGGCACGGTGCTCGCCGACGGCCTGCACCAGCTCGGCATCACCGCACCCGCACATCTGTAAAAGGGGATCGCCACCATGAGCCGCTCCGCCCACCCCGCCGGGCCCCGCTACGCCGACGTCCTGCCCGAGGGCCACTACACCGCCCCGCCCGCCGACCTCAACGCCCTCGACCCCCGCGTGTGGTCCCGTACGGTCGCCCGCGACGCGGACGGGGTGATCACCGTCGGCGGCCGGCGCGTCACCGAGCTCGCCGAGGAGTTCGGCACGCCCGGCTACTTCCTCGACGAGACCGACTTCCGGGCGCGCTGCCGCGCCTGGCGGGACGCCTTCGGGCCGGACGCCGACGTCTTCTACGCCGGCAAGGCCTTCCTCTCCCGCGCGATCGTCCGCTGGCTGACCGAGGAGAACCTCAACCTCGACGTCTGCTCCGGCGGCGAGCTCGCCACCGCGCTCGACGCCGGCATGCCCGCCGAGCGCATCGCCCTGCACGGCAACAACAAGTCCACGGAGGAGATCACCCGCGCCGTCGAGGCCGGCGTCGGGCGGATCGTCGTCGACTCCTTCCAGGAGATCGTGCGCGTCGCGCACATCGCCGAGCGGCTCGGCAAGCGGCAGCGCGTCCAGATCCGGGTGACCGTCGGCGTCGAGGCGCACACCCACGAGTTCATCGCCACCGCCCACGAGGACCAGAAGTTCGGGCTCGCCCTCGCCGGCGGGCAGGCCGCCGAGGCCGTGCGGCGGGCGCTCAAGCTCGAGGGCCTGGAGCTCGTCGGCATCCACTCCCACATCGGTTCGCAGATCTTCGACATGGCCGGCTTCGAGGTCTCCGCCCGCCGCGTCGTCCAGCTGCTCGCCGAGGTCCGCGACGAGCACGGCGTCGAGCTGCCCGAGATCGACCTCGGCGGCGGCCTCGGCATCGCGTACACCTCCGAGGACGACCCGCGCGAGCCGCACGAGATCGCCGCCGCCCTGCGCGACATCGTCACCCGCGAGTGCGCGGCCGCCGGGCTCGCCGTGCCGCGGATCTCCGTCGAGCCGGGCCGCGCGATCGTCGGCCCGACCGCCTTCACCCTCTACGAGGTGGGCACCGTCAAGGAGCTGCCGGGACTGCGCACCTACGTCAGCGTCGACGGCGGCATGTCCGACAACATCCGTACGGCGCTGTACGACGCCGAGTACTCCGTCGCGCTGGCCTCCCGCACCTCCACCGCCGAGCCGATGCTCGTCCGCGTCGTCGGCAAGCACTGCGAGAGCGGCGACATCGTCGTACGGGACGCCTTCCTGCCCGCCGACGTGGCCCCCGGCGACCTGCTGGCCGTGCCCGCCACCGGCGCCTACTGCCGCTCGATGGCGAGCAACTACAACCACGCGCTGCGCCCGCCGGTCGTCGCCGTACGGGACGGCGAGGCGCGCGTGATCGTCCGCCGGGAGACGGAGGAGGACCTCCTCCGTCTCGACGTGGGCTGAAAACAGAAAGAACCGGTCTCGAATGCTGGACCAGGGGCAAGAATCGCCCGTCCGGTGAGTGAGACTGTTATCTACCAAAGATGTACGAGAAACGAGGTCGGATGATGCGTACGCGTCCGCTGAAGGTGGCGCTGCTGGGCTGTGGAGTGGTCGGCTCAGAGGTGGCGCGCATCATGACGACGCACGCGGACGACCTCGCGCAACGCGTCGGGGCGCCCGTGGAGCTCGCCGGTATCGCCGTCCGCCGCCCGGACCGGGTGCGTGCCGGGGTGCCGGCCGAGCTGGTCACCACGGACGCCACCGCCCTCGTCAAACGCGGCGACATCGACGTGGTCGTCGAGGTCATCGGCGGCATCGAGCCCGCCCGCACCCTGATCACCACCGCCTTCGAGCACGGCGCCGGCGTCGTCTCCGCCAACAAGGCGCTGCTCGCCCAGGACGGCGCCGCCCTGCACGCCGCCGCCGAGCAGCACGGCGCCGACCTCTACTACGAGGCCGCCGTGGCCGGCGCGATCCCGCTGGTCCGGCCGCTGCGCGAGTCGCTCGCCGGCGACAAGGTCAACCGCGTGCTCGGCATCGTCAACGGCACCACCAACTTCATCCTCGACAAGATGGACTCGAGCGGTGCCGGCTACTCCGAGGCGCTCGACGAGGCCACCGCGCTCGGCTACGCCGAGGCCGACCCGACCGCCGACGTCGAGGGCTACGACGCCGCCGCCAAGGCCGCGATCCTCGCCGGCATCGCCTTCCACACGCGCGTACGCCTCGACGACGTCTATCGCGAGGGCATGACGGAGGTCACCGCCTCGGACTTCGCCTCCGCGAAGCAGATGGGCTGCACCATCAAGCTCCTCGCCATCTGCGAGCGCGCCGCCGACGGCCAGTCGGTCACCGCCCGCGTGCACCCGGCGATGATCCCGCTCAGCCACCCGCTGGCCTCCGTGCGCGAGGCGTACAACGCGGTGTTCGTCGAGGCCGAGGCGGCGGGACAGCTGATGTTCTACGGCCCCGGCGCGGGCGGTTCGCCGACCGCCTCCGCGGTCCTCGGCGACCTCGTCGCCGTCTGCCGCAACAAGCTCGCCGAGGCCACCGGCC
This sequence comes from Streptomyces lilacinus, assembly GCA_000715685.1. GTDB lineage: Bacteria > Actinomycetota > Actinomycetes > Streptomycetales > Streptomycetaceae > Streptomyces > Streptomyces lilacinus. The sequence goes on along the minus strand of KL569443.1, from coordinate 41,254 downwards.
CCGGCGAATCCGCTTACACCCGACTGCCGGTGAGCCCCATGGGCGACGTGGTCACCCGCTACCACATCAGCCTCGACGTGGCCGACCGGCCGGGTGTCCTGGCCCAGGTCGCCACGGTCTTCGCCGAGCACGGCGTGTCCATCGACACCGTCCGCCAGCAGGGCAAGGCCGGCGAGGCGTCGCTGGTCGTGGTCACCCACCGGGCCGCCGACGCCGCGCTCTCGGCGACGGTCGAGGCGCTGCGCCGGCTGGACACCGTGCGCGACGTCGCCAGCATCATGCGGGTCGAGGGCGAGTAAGGACCTTAAGGGGATTACGAAAGCAATGTCTGCCAACAACAGCCGCCCGCACGGCGCGGCCACCCACCAGTGGCGCGGCATCATCGAGGAATACCGCGACCGGCTCCCCGTCACCGCCGACACGCCGGTCGTGACCCTGCGCGAGGGCGGCACCCCGCTCGTCCCGGCCCAGGTGCTCTCCGAGCGCACGGGCTGCGAGGTCCACCTCAAGGTCGAGGGTGCCAACCCCACCGGGTCCTTCAAGGACCGCGGCATGACCATGGCCATCACCCGGGCGAAGGAAGAGGGAGCGCGAGCCGTCATCTGCGCCTCCACGGGCAACACGTCCGCCTCCGCCGCGGCCTACGCCGTACGCGCCGGCATGGTCTGCGCCGTGCTGGTCCCGCAGGGCAAGATCGCGCTCGGCAAGATGGGCCAGGCGCTCGTCCACGGCGCGCGCATCCTCCAGGTCGACGGCAACTTCGACGACTGCCTCACGCTGGCGCGCGGCCTGTCCGAGAACTACCCGGTGGCGCTGGTCAATTCGGTCAACCCCGTCCGTATCGAGGGCCAGAAGACCGCGGCCTTCGAGATCGTGGACGCGCTCGGCGACGCGCCCGACATCCACGTCCTCCCGGTGGGCAACGCGGGCAACATCACGGCCTACTGGAAGGGCTACCGCGAGTACGCGGCCGACGCGATGGCCACGCACACGCCGCGGATGTGGGGATTCCAGGCCTCCGGTTCCGCGCCGATCGTGCGGGGGGAGCCGGTGAAGGAGCCGCACACCATCGCCACGGCGATTCGCATCGGCAATCCGGCCTCCTGGCAGTACGCGGAGGCCGCGCGGGACGAGTCGGGCGGTCTCATCGACGAGGTGACCGATCGCCAGATCCTGGCCGCGTACCGGCTGTTGGCCTCGCAGGAGGGCGTCTTCGTGGAGCCGGCGTCGGCGGCGAGCGTCGCCGGGCTTTTGAAGGCGGCGGAGCTGGGGCTCGTCGATCCGGGGCAGCGGATCGTGTGCACGGTGACCGGGAACGGGCTCAAGGATCCCGATTGGGCCGTTGCCGGGGCTCCGCAGCCGGTGACTGTGCCGGTTGACGCCGGGGCCGCTGCGCGGCAGCTCGGGCTCGTCTGACGTTCCGGGCGCTGCCCGGTGGGGGCGGGCGGTGTGGGTGCGGGCCGGTGGTCCGGTTGTGCCCACCCGTCCCGCCCTGCGGGACGATTGCCCACAACTGGGTGTGGAACGATTGCCCACACCCGGGCTCAAAGCCGACAGATGCACAGGTAGCGGTGCGACACGCATCGTGCGCCTCCTGTGCGCCCTATGTCGTCACTGAACCTTCCTTCGATAGGCTGTGCTCACTCCGCCCCGTCGCTGACCGCGCCGTCCCCACGCGGCATCGCCGTCGCGGCCCTTGCGGATGTCGCACACGCACCAACCACGGCCACACCAAGGAGAGTCATCGAGCGATGGCCGGTCCCGCCTTCCGTGCCGCCGCCGTCCGAGTCCGCACCCCCGCCACCAGCGCGAATCTCGGTCCCGGCTTCGACGCCCTCGGCCTGTCCCTGGGCCTGTACGACGATGTCGTGGTCCGGGTGGCGGAGTCGGGGCTGCACATCGACATCGCCGGCGAGGGTGCCGACACCCTCCCCCGCGACGAGAGTCATCTCCTCGTACGGTCCCTGCGCACCACCTTCGACCTGCTCGGCGGCCAGCCGCGCGGCCTCGAGGTCGTGTGCGCCAATCGCATCCCGCACGGGCGGGGTCTGGGCTCCTCCTCCGCGGCCATCTGTGCGGGCATCGTGGCCGCCCGCGCGGTGACCATAGGTGGGGCCGAGAAGCTCGACGAGGCGGCCATGCTCGAGCTGGCCACCGAGATCGAGGGCCACCCCGACAACGTCGCCGCCTGTCTGCTCGGCGGGTTCACCCTCGCCTGGATGGAGGGCGGAGTCGCCCGCGCCATTCGGATGGACCCTGCGGATTCCATCGTTCCGGTGGTCTTCGTGCCGTCGAAGCCCGTGCTCACCGAGACCGCGCGCGGCCTGCTGCCGCGCAGCGTCCCCCATGTGGACGCGGCTGCCAACGCGGGTCGCGCGGCCCTGCTCGTCGAGGCCCTGACCAGGCGCCCCGAGCTGCTGCTGCCGGCCACCGAGGACCGGCTCCACCAGGACTATCGCGCCCCGGCCATGCCGGAGAGCGTGGCTCTGGTCAACCGACTGCGGGCGGACGGCGTGCCCGCGGTCATCTCCGGCGCGGGCCCCACGGTGCTCGCGCTGGTCGAGGACGGTGCGGCCGACAAGGTCGCACAGCTGGCGGGCGAGGGGTGGGCGGCCAACCGGCTGGCCCTCGACGCCGGGGGGACGAGCGTGCTGCCGCTCGCCTGACCCGTGGCCCCGGGGACACCCCGGGGCCACGAAAAACGCGGTTGCCGGTCTTGGAGAGGGGGAATGTTTGTGGGATCCGGTAGTGTTAACCTCAAGTCTGCACTCGAAGCCACATCGGCTCGGTGCTTTGTGTCCCGATCAGGGACCGCTTTTCTTCCGGGAGCCTCCCAAACTGCCTGAGCAGCCTGCCTGAGCAGTTTCGAGCACGCTCCGGAATCGGCGTGGGCGACATGAGTGAAGCGTTATGTCGTGCCTTTCCCTCATTCTTCACGCCGGCACCAATGAATTGATTCTTCCGCCGTAACACCGGCGGACCACCGCCCCGGCCCGGTCCGCACAGCAGGACCGCAGCCGGACAGCACAACCGGTCGCCGAGCCAGACAGGCCGACGCCCGCTCCAGGGAAGGACCCCTTCGTGAGCGACACCACCGATCTGATGGGCGTGACCGCCGACAGCTCTGTCGGCAATGCCTCCGCGCCCGCCACGGACGCTCCCGCCGCGCCTGCCACCGGTGCTGCCACCGCCCCCAAGCGGCGCCGCTCGGGCACGGGCCTCGACGCCATGGTTCTGGCCGAGCTCCAGCAGCTCGCCTCCAGCCTCGGCATCAAGGGCACCGCGCGGATGCGCAAAGGCCAGCTGATCGAGGTCATCAAGGAGAAGCAGGCCGGAGGCTCCGCCGCGCCCGCCAAGGCCGAGGCCGCCGCCGACGCCGCCGAGACCAAGCCCAAGCGCCGTACGACCTCCAGGGCCCGTACGGGTGAGGCGGCCGAGAAGGCCGCCGACAAGCCCGCCGAGAAGGCTGCCCAGCAGCAGATCGAGATCCCGGGCCAGCCGAGCAGCGACGAGGCCCCGGCCGGCGAGCGCCGCCGTCGGCGTGCCACCGCCCCCGCCGGCAGCCC
>KL569443.1:37169-37455 GCA_000715685.1 Streptomyces lilacinus | reverse complement strand
TCTGCCTTGCCAGCCCGCTCAGAGATGTGTATAAGAGACAAGGCCAAGGCCGAGGTGCGGACGGAGGAGCGGACCGAGGCCAAGGCCGAGGCCGCCCTCGACACCGCCGAGGGCAAGGCCGCCAAGGGCGACCGCCAGGACCGCGGCGAGCGCGGCCAGAAGGGCGAGCGCCGGGAGCGCGGCGAGCGCGCCGAGCGCGGTCAGCGCGACCGCGACCGTGACCGCGACCGCCGTGGCGGCCGTGACGGCGACGCCGGGCAGAAGGGCGACCGCCAGCAGCGTGACG
>KL569443.1:34325-36913 GCA_000715685.1 Streptomyces lilacinus | reverse complement strand
GCCATCAGAGATGTGTATAAGAGACAGAGCCGCAGGTCTCCGAGGACGACGTCCTGATCCCCGTCGCGGGCATCCTGGACATCCTCGACAACTACGCGTTCATCCGGACCTCCGGCTACCTCCCGGGCCCGAACGACGTCTACGTCTCCCTCGCCCAGGTCCGCAAGAACGGCCTGCGCAAGGGTGACCACGTCACCGGCGCGGTCCGCCAGCCGAAGGACGGCGAGCGGCGCGAGAAGTTCAACGCCCTCGTCCGCCTGGACTCGGTGAACGGCATGGCGCCCGAAACCGGGCGCGGCCGGCCGGAGTTCGGCAAGCTCACCCCGCTCTACCCGCAGGACCGCCTGCGGCTGGAGACGGACCCGGGCGTGCTGACGACGCGCATCATCGACCTGGTCGCCCCCATCGGCAAGGGCCAGCGCGGTCTGATCGTGGCCCCGCCGAAGACCGGCAAGACCATGATCATGCAGGCGATCGCCAACGCGATCACCACGAACAACCCCGAGTGCCACCTGATGGTCGTCCTGGTCGACGAGCGTCCGGAAGAGGTCACCGACATGCAGCGGTCGGTCAAGGGCGAGGTCATCTCCTCGACCTTCGACCGCCCGGCCGAGGACCACACCACCGTCGCCGAGCTGGCCATCGAGCGCGCCAAGCGCCTGGTCGAGCTGGGCCACGACGTGGTCGTCCTGCTGGACTCGATCACCCGTCTGGGTCGTGCCTACAACCTGGCCGCCCCCGCCTCGGGCCGCATCCTGTCCGGTGGTGTCGACTCGACCGCGCTCTACCCGCCGAAGAAGTTCTTCGGTGCGGCGCGCAACATCGAGGACGGCGGCTCGCTGACCATCCTGGCCACCGCGCTGGTCGAGACCGGCTCGCGCATGGACGAGGTGATCTTCGAGGAGTTCAAGGGCACCGGCAACATGGAGCTCAAGCTCGACCGGAAGCTCGCCGACAAGCGCATCTTCCCGGCCGTGGACGTCGACCCGTCCGGCACCCGCAAGGAGGAGATCCTCCTGGGTGGCGAGGAGCTGGGGATCGTCTGGAAGCTCCGCCGGGTGCTGCACGCGCTCGACTCGCAGCAGGCCATCGAGCTGCTCCTCGACAAGATGAAGCAGACGAAGTCCAACGCCGAGTTCCTGATGCAGATCGCGAAGACCACGCCCTCCTCGGGCAACGGCAACGACTGATCCGCACCAGCGGCCCGGAAGCCTCCCCGTCACCCCTCGGTGGCGGGGAGGCTTCGTCGTTCCGCGGAACCGTCGCGAGTCCGCAGGGCCACCTCTAGGGCTGACACGCACGGGTCCGCCACATCGTGATCTTCTTGTGACATTTTGAGAGATGTGCCACAGCCGCACCGCCCGCCACGTACCGGAATCAATGCCGGCCAAATGGCCGAAATCGCAGGTGGCGGGCGGAAAACGCGGTGCGCGGGGTCTTTCGCGGCCGCTCTTTTTCTAAGAACCTCCTCAGAACCCGCTGTGCAACCCTGTCGCGTACTTCCCCGTCAACCAGCAGGGGGCAGCCCGACCGACAGCGAAGGACTGAGGAGCACATGGCCGACGAGAGCAGCAGCACGCGGGCCGGTTCGCACCGCCGCCGTGCGGGCGGGAAGCGCGGCCGTCGTCGTAAGCCTCCGGTCCGCCGCAAGGGCCGTCGAATAGCCGCCTGGAGCGCCGGCGCGCTCCTCGTGGTCGGCGGCGCGGGCGCGGGATTCGTCTACTTCAAGCTGAACGGCAACCTCAGCAGCGTCGACATCAACGCGGCCCTGGGCAAGAACCGGCCGGACAACGTCGACAACGGCTCGATGGACATCCTCGTCCTCGGCTCCGACTCCCGGGCCGGCGCCAACAACAAGTACGGCAGGGACGAGGGCAGCTCCCGCTCCGACACGGCGATGATCGTGCACGTCTACGCGGGCCACAAGCAGGCCAGCGTGGTCTCCGTGCCGCGCGACACCATCGTCTCCCGGCCCGCGTGCACCACCCCGTCCGGGAAGACCGTCCCGGCGGTCAAGCGGGAGCAGTTCAACGAGGCGTACTCGATCGGCGGCGCCGTCTGCGCGGTCAAGACCGTCGAGGCGATGACCAACATCCGCATGGACCACTACCTCGAGGTCGACTTCGCCGGCTTCCAGAACCTGATCGACAAGCTCGGCGGTGTGAAGGTCACCACCACCAAGCCGATCAACGACAAGTGGAGCCACCTCAGGCTCGACGCCGGCGAGCACGTGCTCAACGGCGAGCAGTCCCTCGGCCTGGTCCGCACCCGGCACGGCGTCGGCGACGGCAGCGACCTCGGCCGGATCAAGCTGCAGCAGGCCTTCATCAAGGCGCTGCTGGACCAGGTGAAGTCGGTGGGCGTGTTCACCAGCCCCACCAAGCTCTACGGGATCGCCGACACCGCGACCAAGGCGCTCACCACCGACAAGGACCTCGCCTCCGTCGACAAGCTCTACGGCTTCGCCAACAGCCTCAAGGGCATCGGCTCCGGCGACATGCACATGGTGACGCTGCCGGTCGGCCCCGACCCCCGGGACCCCGACCGCGTGGTGCCGCTCACGGCCGCCTCGGAGCTGCTGTGGCAGG
>KL569443.1:27465-34065 GCA_000715685.1 Streptomyces lilacinus | reverse complement strand
GAGATGTGTATAAGAGACAGGCGCGAAGACCCAGGCCGACGACGTGGTGAAGTAGACCCGGGAATACCGGGCGGCACACCCCCGTTTTGGGGGATGCGGCCAGTACTGGCAGACTGGTACGTCGGCCCCGGTTCACGTACGGCAATCCCGCCTCTACGACCCGGTGCCCTCCCGAAAACTAGGAGAACCCCTTGAAGCGCGACATCCACCCGGAGTACGTGGAGACCCAGGTCAGCTGCACCTGTGGCGCCTCCTTCACCACGCGTAGCACGATCAACAGCGGCGCCATCCGTGCCGAGGTCTGCTCCGAGTGCCACCCGTTCTACACCGGCAAGCAGAAGATCCTCGACACCGGTGGCCGTGTGGCGCGGTTCGAGGCCCGCTTCGGCAAGAACGCCGGGTCGGCCAAGAAGTAGCGACCCGCAGGCGCCGGTCCTCGGTCGTCCTTCCGTGCGAGGGACGAGGTGGACCGGCGCTTTGTCGTCCAGCAGGCCCCCACTTCCGCTGAAGGAAATCTGATGTTCGAGGCAGTCGAGGACCTCATCGGCGAGCACGCCGACCTCGAGAAGCGGCTCGCCGACCCCGCCGTGCACGCGGACCAGGCCAACGCCCGCAAGCTCAACAAGCGCTACGCCGAGCTGACCCCGATCGTCGGGACCTACCGCTCCTGGAAGCAGGTGGGGGACGACATCGAGACCGCGCGCGAGCTCGTCGCCGAGGACCCGGACTTCGCGGCCGAGGTCAAGGAGCTGGAGAAGCAGCGCGAGGCGCTCACCGAGAAGATGCGCCTGCTGCTGGTCCCGCGCGACCCCAGCGACGACAAGGACGTCATCCTGGAGATCAAGGCGGGCGCGGGCGGCGACGAGTCCGCCCTGTTCGCCGGCGACCTCCTGCGCATGTACCTGCGCTACGCCGAGCGCGTGGGCTGGAAGACCGAGCTCATCGACGCCACCGAGTCCGAGCTGGGCGGCTACAAGGACGTCCAGGTCGCGGTGAAGACCAAGGGCGGCAACGGCGCCACCGAGCCCGGCCAGGGCGTCTGGGCCCGGCTGAAGTACGAGGGCGGCGTCCACCGCGTCCAGCGCGTGCCCGCCACCGAGTCCCAGGGCCGCATCCACACCTCCGCCGCCGGCGTGCTCGTCACGCCCGAGGCGGAGGAGGTCGACGTCGAGATCAACATGAACGACCTGCGGATCGACGTCTACCGCTCGTCCGGCCCCGGCGGCCAGTCGGTCAACACCACCGACTCCGCCGTGCGCATCACCCACCTGCCGACCGGCGTCGTGGCGTCCTGCCAGAACGAGAAGAGCCAGCTCCAGAACAAGGAGCAGGCCCTGCGCATCCTGCGGTCCCGGCTGCTCGCGGCCGCGCAGGAGGAGGCGGAGAAGAACGCCGCCGACGCCCGCCGCAGCCAGGTCCGCACGGTGGACCGCTCCGAGAAGATCCGGACCTACAACTTCCCGGAAAACCGCATCTCGGACCACCGTGTCGGTTTCAAGGCGTACAACTTGGACCAGGTGCTCGACGGCGAGCTGGATCCGGTGATCCAGGCCTGCGTCGACGCCGACGCCGCGGCGAAGCTCGCCGCCGCCCAGTAGCACGCCGGCCCGGCCGAGGCCGGACCAGCCACGACCGAGTACGACCGGACAGCGACCGGACCAGGAGGAAGGCCCAGTGAACCTGCTGCTCGCCGAGGTGGCGCAGGCCACCCAGCGGCTGGCCGACGCCGGCGTACCCTCCCCGCGCTTCGACGCGGAGGAGCTCGCCGCCTTCGTGCACGGCGTCAAGAGGGGTGAGCTGCACACCGTCGCCGACGCCGACTTCGACGCCCGCTACTGGGAGGCCGTCGCCCGTCGCGAGGCGCGCGAGCCGCTGCAGCACATCACCGGCCGCGCCTTCTTCCGGTACCTCGAGCTCCAGGTCGGCCCGGGCGTCTTCGTGCCCCGGCCGGAGACCGAGTCGGTCGTCGGCTGGGCCATAGACGCCGTGCGCGCGATGGACGTCGTCGAGCCGCTCATCGTCGACCTGTGCACCGGCTCCGGGGCCATCGCCCTGGCGCTGGCCCAGGAGGTGCCGCGCTCGCGCGTGCACGCCGTCGAGCTGGACGAGACCGCGTACGGCTGGGCCAGCAAGAACGTCGAGGGCTCCCGGGTCCAGCTGCACCACGGTGACGCCCTGGCCGCCCTGCCGGAGCTGGACGGCCAGGTCGACCTGGTGATCTCCAACCCGCCCTACATCCCCCTCACCGAGTGGGAGTACGTGGCCCCCGAGGCCCGCGACCACGACCCGGAGCTCGCGCTGTTCTCCGGCGAGGACGGCCTGGACACCATCCGCGGCCTGGAGCGCACCGCGCACCGACTGCTGCGGCCGGGCGGCGTCGTCGTCATCGAGCACGCCGACACCCAGGGCGGCCAGGTGCCGTGGATCTTCACCGAGGAGCGGGGCTGGGCCGACGCGGCCGACCACCCCGACCTGAACAACCGCCCCCGCTTCGCGACCGCCCGCAAGGCGACGCCTTGACCGCCGCGCCGGCCGCCGGCGCCCCGGCCGGCGAGCGACACCAGACAGAGATTCCGTACGAGGAGGTCCGTTAGATGGCACGGCGATACGACTGCAGCGACGCGGCGAGCTGGTCGTGCTGCCCACCGACACCGTCTACGGCATCGGTGCGGACGCCTTCAGCAGCGAGGCCGTCGGCGACCTCCTGCACGCCAAGGGCCGGGGCCGAGGCATGCCCTCGCCCGTCCTCGTCGGCTCCCCGAACACCCTCCACGGGCTCGTCACGGACTTCTCCGAGCAGGCGTGGGAGCTCGTCGACGCCTTCTGGCCGGGTGCGCTGACCCTCGTCGCCAAGCACCAGCCGTCCCTGACCTGGGACCTGGGCGAGACCCGGGGCACCGTCGCGGTGCGCATGCCGCTGCACCCGGTCGCCCTGGAGCTGCTCACCGAGTTCGGCCCGATGGCCGTCTCCAGCGCCAACCTCACCGGCCACCCCGCGCCGCAGACCTGCGACGCCGCGCAGGAGATGCTGGGCGACTCCGTCTCGGTCTACCTCGACGGCGGCGCCACCCCGGCCGACGTGCCGTCCTCCATCGTGGACGTCACCGGCCCGGTGCCCGTCCTGCTGCGCGCCGGCGCGATCAGCGCCGAGCAGCTCCGCGAGGTGGTACCCGATCTCGAGGTGGCGAATTGATCGCCCCGCAAGGGCGTGGCATAGCGGGACCGGACCCCACCACCGACACCTTCCGCATCCTCCACGTCAGCACCTGTCTCGGCTGACCCGGCATGCCCTGGCCCATCGCCTCGGCGACCCGTACACGGGCGGCCTGGTGGTGGAGAGCGCCGGCACCTGGGGCCACGAGGGCGCGCCGATGGAGGCGCACGCCGCCACCGTCCTCGCCGACTTCGGTGCCGACGCGGACGGCTTCATCGGCCGTGAGCTCCTCGACGAGCACGTCATCCGCGCCGACCTGGTGCTGACGGCCACCCGCGACCACCGGGCGCAGGTCATCTCCATGGGCCACTCGGCGGGGCTGCGCACCTTCACGCTGAAGGAGTTCACCCGGCTGGTGCGCGCCATAGACCCCGCGACGCTGCCCGACCCCGAGCGGGCCGGCGGGGTGGTCGAGCGCGCCCGCGCCCTGGTGCGGGCCGCGGCCGCGCTGCGCGGCTGGCTGCTGGCGCCCAACGCGGAGGCCGACGAGGTGCACGACCCGTACGGCGCCCCGATCACCTTCTTCCGCTCCATCGGCGACGAGATCAACCAGGCCCTCGACCCGGTCGTCACCGCGCTCACCGGAGTCTCCTCCCGCGCCTGACCGGCGAAGGCTCCGAGCGCCGAGAAAAACCCGCCCGCTAAGAAAACCCCACATTCCGGGCATACGGCCTGTGGCGGGCCTACATTGGTGCTGAGACCATCGCCCCCACCGCACCGCCGGGAGCCAGCGATGCCAACCACCACCCCAGCGCCCGCCCGGAGCCCCGGGCCCCTCGTCGAGCCCGCCGGGCCGCACCCCGCCTGGGGCGGTGGCTTCGACGCGCTGACCCGCCAGGACCCCGAGCTCGCCGGCCTCCTCCTGGCCGAGACCGAGCGCCAGGCGACCGGGCTCCAGCTCGTCGCCGCCGAGAACTTCACCTCGCCCGCCGTCCTGGCCGCCCTCGGCCGCCCTCGGCTCGCCGCTGACGAACAAGTACGCCGAGGGCTATCCCGGCGCCCGCCACCACGGCGGCTGCGAACTGGTCGACCTCGCCGAACGCCTCGCCGTCGAACGCGCCAGGGCCCTCTTCGGCGCCGAGCACGCCAACGTCCAGCCGCACTCCGGCACCGCCGCCGTCCTCGCCGCCTACGCCGCGCTGCTTCGCCCCGGCGACACCGTCCTCGCCATGGCCCTCGAGCAGGGTGGCCACCTCACCCACGGCTCGCCGGCCAACTTCTCGGGCCGCTGGTTCGACTTCGTCGGCTACGGCACCGACCCGGACACCGGACTGATCGACTACGCGCAGGTGCGCGCCCTGGCCCGCCGGCACCGACCCAAGGTCATCGTCTGCGGCTCCACCTCCTACCCCCGCCACCCCGACTACGCCGCCTTCCGCGAGATCGCGGACGAGGCCGACGCCCACCTCGTCGTCGACGCGGCCCACCCCATCGGGCTGATCGCCGGGGGAGCGGCCCCCAACCCCGTCCCGTACGCCGACATCGTCTGCGCCACCACGCACAAGGTGCTGCGCGGGCCGCGCGGCGGGCTGCTGCTGTGCGGCTCCCGGCTGGCCGAGCGGGTCGACCGGGCGGTCTTCCCCTTCAGCCAGGGGGGCGCCCAGATGAACACCGTCGCGGCCAAGGCCGTCGCCTTCGGCGAGGCGCAGGCCCCGGACTTCACCGGCTACGCCCACCGGGTCGTCGCCAACGCGCGGGCGCTGGCCGCCGCCCTGGAGGCCGAGGGCCTCGCCGTCGTCACCGGCGGCACCGACACCCACCTGGTCGTCGTCGACGTCGCCCCGCTCGCCCTGGACGCCGGCACCGCGCGCCGCCGGCTCGCCGCGGGCGCGGTCGTGCTGGACGTCTGCGGACTGCCCCACGGCGCCGCTCGCGGCCTGCGGATGGGCACCGCGGCCCTGACCACCCAGGGCATGGGAGAGGCCGAGATGGCCCGGGTGGGGGCGCTCCTGGGGGCCGCGCTGCGCGCCGACCGGCCGGGCGGGGAGGTCCGCGCCCAGGTCGCCGAGCTGACCGGAAGGTTCCCCCCGTATCGCTCCCACATGTGATCCGTATCGCTCCCACATGTGATCATTTGCAACCGCCGGGCGCCGGTGCACGTCTTCCGGTGCATTCACGGTTCCGGGGCGGACGCGAATATGGTGTGAGGCTGTGATGTCCAGCGCTATCCCTGGGGCAGCCCGTGCGTGAATACCTGCTGACGTTGTGCGTCACCGCGGCGGTCACTTATCTGCTGACGGGCCCGGTGCGGAAGTTCGCGATCCTCGCCGGCGCCGTGCCGGAGATCCGCGCGCGCGACGTGCATCGGGAACCCACGCCCCGGCTCGGCGGCATCGCGATGTTCGGCGGGCTGTGCGCGGGACTCCTGGTGGCCGCGCACCTGTCCAACCTGAAGTCCGTCTTCGAGCTCTCCAACGAGCCACGGGCGCTGCTCTCGGGCGCCGGGCTGATCTGGATCCTCGGCGTGCTGGACGACAAGTGGGGCGTGGACGCCCTGGTCAAGCTGGGCGGCCAGATGATCGCCGCCGGTGTGATGGTGCTGCAGGGTCTGACGATCCTCTTCATCCCGGTGCCCGGCGTGGGCACGGTCTCGCTGACCCCGATGCAGGGCACGCTGCTGACCGTCGCCCTGGTGGTGATCACCATCAACGCGGTGAACTTCGTCGACGGCCTCGACGGCCTGGCGGCGGGCATGGTCTGCATCGCCGCCGCCGCGTTCTTCATGTACGCCTACCGGATGTGGTTCGGGCACGGCCTGGAGTCGGCGGCGCCGGCGACGCTCTTCGCCGCGATCCTGATGGGCATGTGCCTGGGCTTCCTGCCGCACAACATGCACCCCGCCCGGATCTTCATGGGCGACTCCGGCTCGATGCTGATCGGGCTGGTCATGGCCGCCGGCGCCATCTCCATCACCGGCCAGGTCGACCCCGACGCCCTCAAGCTGTGGGCGGGCTCCGAGCGGGCGGCCGTGCAGGCCACGGTGCCGGTCTACATCCCGCTGCTGCTGCCGCTGACGGTGATCGCGGTGCCGGTGGCCGACCTGCTGCTGGCGATCGTGCGCCGGACGTGGAAGGGGCAGTCGCCCTTCGCCGCGGACCGCGGACACCTGCACCACCGGCTGCTGGAGATCGGCCATTCGCACAGCCGCGCCGTCTTCATCATGTACTTCTGGTCGGCGCTGATCGCCTTCGGCACGGTGGCCTACTCCGTGAACTCGGCGAGCGTGTGGATCCTGCTGCTGGTCGTCGTGCTCAGCGCGGTCGGCCTGGTGCTGCTGCTCATGCCGCGCTTCACCCCGCGCGCCCCGCGCTGGGCCGAACGGTTCGTCCCGCCGCGCTACCGGCGCCGCGTGCTGCCCGCGCCCGCCGCCGCCCAGCCAGCGGCCG
>KL569443.1:26051-27211 GCA_000715685.1 Streptomyces lilacinus | reverse complement strand
GATGTGTATAAGAGACAGGTTCGCGCTTCGCCCACGCCCGGAAGATCGGCAGCGATCGATGAGCCGGACGCGCTGAGACGAGCCGCTCGGAAGAGGCCGAAATCGGGCCGCTTTAGCAGAGGAATATGGGCCGCGTCAGCCCGGTGACCAGGGCTTTCACCCTCCCGTGTGACATGCGGCACACGATGTAGGTAAAGACCTCATCAAATAGTTTGTGATACCGTTCACGAAACCCGGTAGCCAGAGCCGAAGGGCCGTAGTGCGACGGCCCTTCGTCGTGAGCCGCGCCTCATCCCCGGGGATACGCTCGTCTACGACGAATCGTTGCTTCCGACCTTCGCCGGAGAAACCCTTCATGCAGTCCAACGACGCCCGAACACTCCTGCAGTGCGCCGTTCCGACCGCCGTCACCGGTGCTGTCGCCGTCGTTGTCGGCTCCCTTCTCGCCGGTGGCAAGGGCGCGCTCGGTGCCGCCGTGGGTACCGTCCTGACGTTCGCGGTGATGGCCGTGGGTCTGGTCATTCTGCAGCGCACCGCGAAGCATCTTCCCCACCTGTTCCAGGCGATGGGCCTTCTGCTCTATACGACGCAGGTCCTGCTGGTGGCCGTTTTTCTCCTCGTCTTCAAGCACACCACGCTCTTCAACACCAAGGCGTTCGCCTTCGCGCTGCTCGCGGCGACTCTTGTGTGGATCGGGGCCCAGGCGCGTGCCTACATGAAGGCGAAGATCCTCTATGTCGACCCCGAGTCCGGCGAGGCGAAGAAGTCCGCTCCCGTCGGGTCTCCGTCATGAGCGGTAGGCCCGGCGTAAAGGCCCGCGCGCTCACCTGCTATCGTCCGGTGCCATCTGAGGTGCAGCGGACGCGGGCAGCCGGATCCCCGGGTCCCACGGGTGAGAACCGGCCGCCGGTGCAGCTGACGCCTGCGATGTCTTTCGGCCACCGGCCGAGCTGCCGCACCCCCATTCGTAAGACCAGTCCAGTGCCGTTCCGTGGCTGCGCGCCGCGCCGACACAACGAGGTTGCCGTACCTATGCGCCACGCTGAAGGAGCTCGCGGTGAGTGCTGACCAGACGCTGCTCGCCTTCGAGACCAATTGCCACATCTTCGTCGAAGGGTGCGGCTTCCCGGCCCCGGGCCTCCACTCGTTCGTCTTCGAGT
>KL569443.1:23748-25747 GCA_000715685.1 Streptomyces lilacinus | reverse complement strand
GTGTATAAGAGACAGCTGCTGGCCCTGCTGGGCTCGCTCGTCATCGTGGGGTTCTTCTGGGCGGCGTTCGGCAGGGCCAAGGTCGTCCCGGGCAAGCTCCAGATGATCGGTGAGGCGGGCTACGACTTCGTCCGCCGCGGTCTCGTCTACGAGGCGCTCGGCAAGAAGGAGGGCGAGAAGTACGTCCCCTTCATGGTCTCGCTGTTCTTCTTCATCTGGATCATGAACGTGTGGTCGATCATTCCGGTCGCCCAGTTCCCGGTGACGTCGATCATCGCGTACCCCGCCGGTCTCGCCCTGGTCGTCTACGTCCTGTGGGTCGGTCTGACGTTCAAGAAGCACGGCTTCGTCGGCGCCTGGAAGAACATGACGGGCTACGACAAGTCGCTCGGCGGAATCCTTCCCCTGGTCGTCGTGCTCGAGTTCTTCTCGAACCTGCTCATCCGGCCCTTCACCCACGCGGTCCGGCTCTTCGCCAACATGTTCGCCGGTCACATGCTGCTCGTGATGTTCTCCGTCGCCAGCTGGTACCTGCTGAACGGGATCGGCATCGCCTACGCGAGCGCGTCCTTCGTGATGACCATCGTGATGACCGCCTTCGAGCTCTTCATCCAGGCCGTGCAGGCGTACGTCTTCGTCCTCCTGGCCTGCAACTACGTTCAGGGCGCGCTCGCCGAGCACCACTGAGCACCCCGCCTCCTCCCAGCCCCAACAGACGTCCGGTGGCCAACCCCCACCGGTCCGTGAAAGAGAAGGAAGTAACGGCATGTCCGCTGCTCTCGAAATGGTCAACCTCGCCTCCAAGGACGCGTTCACCGGCAGCGCCAGCGCGATCGGCTACGGCCTCGCCGCCATCGGCCCCGGCGTCGGCGTCGGCATCATCTTCGGTAACGGCACCCAGGCGCTGGCCCGTCAGCCCGAGGCGGCCGGTCTGATCCGCGCCAACCAGATCATGGGCTTCGCCTTCTGTGAGGCGCTCGCCCTCATCGGTATCGTCATGGGCTTCGTTTACCAGTAAACCGACCCACGACCACCCTTTTCGACGAAAGGCACTGATGTGACCGCCCTGACGCACCTGGCGTCCGAGGAGATGGAAAACCCTCTCCTCCCGCCGATGCCAGAGCTCGTCATCGGCCTTATCGCCTTCCTCATCGTCTTCCTGTTCCTCGGCAAGAAGCTCCTCCCGAACATCAACAAGGTTCTGGACGAGCGCCGTGCGGCCATCGAAGGCGGTATGGAGAAGGCCGAGGCCGCCCAGGCCGAGGCTCAGCAGGTTCTCGAGGACTACCGGGCCCAGCTCGCCGACGCCCGCCACGAGGCCGCGCGTCTGCGCCAGGAGGCGCAGGAGCAGGGCGTCGCGCTGATCGCCGAGATGCGGGCCGAGGGCCAGCGGCAGCGTGAGGAGATCATCGCTGCCGGCCACGCCCAGATCGAGGCCGACCGCAAGGCCGCCGCGACCTCGCTGCGCCAGGACGTCGGCCAGCTGGCCATCGACCTGGCCGGCAGGATCGTCGGCGAGTCCCTCGAGGACTCCGCCCGCCAGAGCCGGAGCATCGACCGCTTCCTCGACGCGCTCGAGGCCAAGTCGGTCGACGTCACGAAGGCCGAGGCGAGCCGATGAGCGGGGCGAGCCGGGAGGCGAAGGCCTCCGCACGCGAGAGCCTCGACGCGCTGGCGGACAACACGTCCGTGGACGCGGCGAAGCTCGCCGACGAGCTTGCCTCCGTCACCGGGCTGCTCGACCGCGAGGTGTCGCTGCGTCGGGTCCTGACCGACCCGGCGCAGACCGGCGAGGCCAAGGCCGAGCTGGCGCGCCGCCTGCTCGGCGGCCAGGTGGGCGACGAGTGCACCGACCTGGTCGCGGGCATGGTCCGCGCCCGCTGGTCCCGCTCGCGCGACCTGGTGGACGCGCTCGAGGAGCTGGCCGCGAGCGCCGACCTCGTCGCCGCCGAGCGCGCCGGTGACCTGGACGACGTCGAGGACGAGCTGTTCCGCTTCG
>KL569443.1:20768-23549 GCA_000715685.1 Streptomyces lilacinus | reverse complement strand
CCGAGCGCGCCGGTGACCTGGACGACGTCGAGGACGAGCTGTTCCGCTTCGGCCGGATCGTCGCCTCCACCCCGGAGCTGCGCGCCGCGCTGGCCGACAAGATCGCCGGCAAGTCCGCCAAGGCGGGCCTGCTCGGTGAGCTGCTGGGCGGCCGGGCCAACCCGGTCACCGAGCGCCTGGTCGTCCGACTGGTGACCGCGCCGCGTGGCCGTAGCCTGGACGGTGGGCTCAACGCCCTGTCCAAGCTGGCCGCCGACCGTCGGGACCGCATGGTCGCGGTCGTCACCTCCGCGGTGCCGCTGAGCGATCAGCAGAAGCAGCGCCTCGGTGACGGGCTGGCCAAGCTGTACGGACGGCGTGTCCACCTCAACCTGGACGTCGACCCCGAGATCCTCGGCGGCATCCAGGTGCGGATCGGCGACGAGGTCATCAACGGGACCATCGCGGACCGCCTCGCCGAGGCGGGCCGACGGATGGCCGGCTGACGAGCCACCAACTCAAGAGCATGTACTGACGGCCCGAGTTGGGTCGACGGTGTCCTCTGGGGGCCCGCGGCGGAAGCCGCGGGGAGACAGTCCCCAGACCCCCAGAATTACTTCGGGCCCAACAAGGAGAGCAGGGAACCCAGATGGCGGAGCTCACGATCCGGCCGGAGGAGATCCGGGACGCACTGGAGAACTTTGTCCAGGCGTACAAGCCGGACGCGGCCTCGCGCGAGGAGGTCGGTACGGTCAGCGTTGCCGGCGACGGCATCGCGAAGGTCGAGGGTCTTCCCTCGGCCATGGCGAACGAGCTGCTGCGGTTCGAGGACGGCACCCTCGGTCTCGCCCTCAACCTCGAGGAGCGCGAGATCGGTGCGGTCGTCCTCGGCGAGTTCAGCGGCATCGAGGAGGGCCAGCCGGTGCAGCGCACCGGTGAGGTGCTCTCCGTCGCGGTGGGCGAGGGCTACCTCGGCCGCGTCGTCGACCCGCTGGGCAACCCGATCGACGGCCTCGGCGAGATCGCGACCGAGGGCCGCCGCGCCCTCGAGCTGCAGGCCCCCACGGTCATGCAGCGCAAGTCGGTCCACGAGCCGATGGAGACGGGCTACAAGGCCGTCGACGCGATGACCCCGGTCGGCCGTGGCCAGCGTCAGCTGATCATCGGTGACCGCCAGACCGGCAAGACCGCCCTGGCCGTCGACACGATCATCAACCAGCGCGACAACTGGCGCACCGGCGACCCGAAGAAGCAGGTCCGCTGCATCTACGTCGCCATCGGCCAGAAGGGCTCCACCATCGCCTCCGTGCGCGCCGCGCTGGAGGAGGCCGGTGCCCTGGAGTACACGACCATCGTCGCGGCCCCCGCGTCCGACCCGGCCGGCTTCAAGTTCCTGGCGCCGTACACGGGCTCGGCCATCGGCCAGCACTGGATGTACCAGGGCAAGCACGTCCTGATCGTCTTCGACGACCTGTCGAAGCAGGCCGACGCCTACCGCGCCGTGTCCCTGCTGCTGCGCCGCCCGCCGGGCCGTGAGGCCTACCCGGGTGACGTCTTCTACCTGCACTCGCGTCTGCTGGAGCGCTGCGCCAAGCTCTCCGACGAGATGGGCGCCGGTTCCATGACCGGTCTGCCGATCGTCGAGACCAAGGCGAACGACGTGTCGGCGTTCATCCCGACCAACGTCATCTCCATCACCGACGGTCAGTGCTTCCTGGAGTCGGACCTCTTCAACGCCGGTCAGCGCCCCGCGCTGAACGTCGGTATCTCGGTCTCCCGTGTCGGTGGCTCCGCCCAGCACAAGGCCATGAAGCAGGTCTCCGGCCGCCTCCGCGTGGACCTCGCCCAGTTCCGTGAGCTCGAGGCGTTCGCCGCCTTCGGTTCCGACCTGGACGCCGCTTCGAAGTCCGCCCTGGAGCG
Source organism: Streptomyces lilacinus (assembly GCA_000715685.1). Lineage (GTDB taxonomy): Bacteria > Actinomycetota > Actinomycetes > Streptomycetales > Streptomycetaceae > Streptomyces > Streptomyces lilacinus. The sequence goes on along the minus strand of KL569443.1, from coordinate 21,650 downwards.
CGGCAAGCGCATGGTCGAGCTGCTGAAGCAGGCCCAGTACGCGCCGTACTCCACCGAGGACCAGGTCGTCTCCATCTGGGCCGGCACCACCGGCAAGATGGACGACGTTCCGGTCGAGGACATCCGCCGCTTCGAGCGCGAGCTGCTGGACTACCTGCACCGCGAGCACAAGGGCCTGATGACCTCCATCGTCGAGGGCGGCAAGATGTCCGACGACACGCTGCAGGCCGTGGGCGACGCGATCGCGTCCTTCAAGCAGCAGTTCGAGACCTCGGACGGCAAGCTGCTGGGCGAGGGCTGAGCATGGGTGCCCAGCTCCGGGTCTACAAGCGACGGATCAAGTCCGTCACTGCGACCAAGAAGATCACCAAGGCGATGGAGATGATCGCCGCCTCGCGCATCGTCAAGGCGCAGCGCCAGGTGGCCGCATCGACTCCGTACGCCAGTGAGCTCACCCGGGCAGTGACCGCTGTTGCCACCGGCTCCAACACCAAGCACGCCCTGACCACCGAGGTGGAGAACCCGGTCCGGGCCGCGGTGCTGCTCGTCACGAGCGACCGCGGTCTGGCCGGCGGCTACTCCTCCAACGCGATCAAGGCCGCCGACCAGCTCACCACCCGCCTCAAGGCGGAGGGCAAGGACGTCGTCACGTACATCGTCGGCCGCAAGGGCGTCGCGTACTACGGCTTCCGCGAGCGCCCGGTCGTCGAGTCGTGGACGGGCTTCACCGACAGCCCGACCTACGCCGACGCCAAGCGGGTCGCCGGCCCCCTCATCGAGGCCGTCCAGCAGGACACGGCCGAGGGCGGCGTGGACGAGCTGCACATCGTCTTCACGGAATTCGTGTCGATGATGACGCAGACGCCGGTGGACAAGCGGCTG
>KL569443.1:17376-20479 GCA_000715685.1 Streptomyces lilacinus | reverse complement strand
CCTCGAGACGTCGGCCGAGGAGTCCGAGGCGGTCAAGGACAAGATCCTGCCGCTGTACGACTTCGAGCCGTCGGACGAGGGCGTGCTCGACGCGCTGCTGCCGCGGTACGTCGAGTCCCGGATCTACAACGCGCTGCTGCAGGCCGCCGCTTCCGAGCACGCCGCCCGCCGCCGCGCGATGAAGTCCGCGACCGACAACGCGGAAGAGCTCATCAAGTCGTTCACGCGGCTTGCCAATGCGGCCCGACAGGCCGACATCACCCAGGAAATCAGCGAGATCGTCGGTGGCGCGAGCGCCCTGGCCGACGCGACCGCGGGGAGTGACTGAAACAATGACCACCACTGTTGAGACGGCCGCCGCGACGGGCCGCGTCGCCCGGGTCATCGGCCCGGTCGTCGACGTGGAGTTCCCCGTCGACGCGATGCCGGAGATCTACAACGCCCTGCACGTCGAGGTCGACGACCCGGCGGTCGAGGGCGGTCGCAAGACCCTGACGCTCGAGGTCGCGCAGCACCTCGGCGAGGGCCTTGTCCGTTCCATCTCGATGCAGCCCACCGACGGTCTGGTCCGCCAGGCCCCGGTGTCCGACACGGGCGCGGGCATCACCGTCCCGGTCGGCGACGTGACCAAGGGCAAGGTCTTCAACACCCTGGGCCAGGTCCTCAACGAGGACCCGTCCACGGTCGCCGACGCCGAGCGCTGGTCCATCCACCGCAAGGCCCCGGCCTTCGACCAGCTCGAGTCCAAGACCGAGATGTTCGAGACCGGCCTGAAGGTCGTCGACCTGCTGACCCCGTACGTCAAGGGCGGCAAGATCGGTCTGTTCGGTGGTGCCGGTGTCGGCAAGACCGTTCTGATCCAGGAAATGATCATGCGTGTGGCGAAGCTGCACGAGGGCGTTTCCGTCTTCGCCGGCGTCGGTGAGCGCACCCGTGAGGGCAACGACCTCATGGTGGAGATGGAGGAGGCCGGCGTTCTCGACAAGACCGCGCTGGTCTTCGGCCAGATGGACGAGCCCCCGGGCACCCGTCTGCGCGTCGCCCTGGCCGGTCTGACCATGGCGGAGTACTTCCGCGATGTGCAGAAGCAGGACGTGCTGTTCTTCATCGACAACATCTTCCGCTTCACCCAGGCCGGTTCCGAGGTCTCCACCCTGCTGGGCCGCATGCCCTCCGCGGTGGGTTACCAGCCGAACCTCGCGGACGAGATGGGCATCCTGCAGGAGCGCATCACCTCGACCCGTGGTCACTCGATCACCTCGATGCAGGCGATCTACGTCCCCGCGGACGACCTGACCGACCCGGCCCCGGCGACCACCTTCGCCCACCTGGACGCCACGACCGTTCTGTCGCGTCCGATCTCGGAGAAGGGCATCTACCCGGCGGTCGACCCGCTGGACTCGACGTCCCGCATCCTGGACCCACGCTACGTCGCGCAGGACCACTACGAGACCGCCATGCGGGTCCGAGGCATCCTGCAGAAGTACAAGGACCTCCAGGACATCATCGCGATCCTCGGTATCGACGAGCTGGGCGAGGAGGACAAGCTCGTTGTCCACCGTGCCCGTCGTGTCGAGCGCTTCCTGTCGCAGAACACCCACGCGGCGAAGCAGTTCACCGGTGTCGACGGTTCGGACGTTCCGCTGGACGAGTCCATCGCCGCGTTCAACGCGATCTGCGACGGTGAGTTCGACCACTTCCCGGAGCAGGCCTTCTTCATGTGCGGTGGTCTCGAGGACCTGAAGAAGAACGCCAAGGAGCTGGGCGTCTCCTGAGCCCCGTGCTCTTGAGGCCGGAGGCGGGGCAGTCCCGCCTCCGGCCCGCACGTCCCCTATTCTTTGACCCAACACCCGCCGCGGCCGGCGGGTGAAGACCCGAGGAGCCACGTTGGCTGCTGAGCTGCACGTCGAGCTGGTCGCGGCGGACCGAAGCGTCTGGTCCGGCGAGGCCACTCTGGTCATCGCGCGTACCACATCGGGTGACATCGGCGTCATGCCCGGCCACCAGCCGCTGCTCGGTGTGCTGGAGTCCGGCCCGGTGACCATCAAGACCACGGACGGCGGCACCGTCGTCGCCGCGGTGCACGGTGGGTTCATGTCGTTCGCGGACGACAAGCTCTCGCTGCTCGCCGAGATCGCGGAGCTCGCCGACGAGATCGACGTCGAGCGGGCCGAGCGCGCGCTCGAGCGCGCGAAGGCGGAAGCCGACGCTGCCGCCGAGCGGCGCGCGGACGTCCGGCTGAAGGCGGTCACGGGCGTTCGCTAGCCCCGATCCGCTTCGAGTACGACCCTCAGCCGCGGGCCGGCCTGGAACAAACCAGGGCGGTCCGCGGCTGAGGCAATAACGCAGGTGCGGTTGCTCTAGATGATGCGAGGAGGTCGGTGGAGATGGTCCTCGCTCTGCTCGTGAGCGGCGTCGTCGTCCTGCTGGTGCTGGTGGGGCTCTTCGTCTTCGGACTGCGGAGGCGGCTCATCCAGCGGTCCGGCGGCACGTTCGACTGCAGCCTGCGCTGGAACGTTCCGGAGGACGACCCCGAGCCCGCCGGCAAGGGCTGGGTCTACGGCGTCGCGCGCTACAACGGCGACCGCATCGAGTGGTTCCGGGTCTTCTCGTATGCCTACCGCCCGCGCCGGACGTTGGAGCGGGACTCGATCGAGGTCATGGAGCGCCGCACTCCTCAGGGCGAGGAGGAGCTGGCGCTCCTGTCGGATGCGATCGTGCTGGTCTGTCTCCACCGGGGGACGCGCCTGGAGCTGGCGATGAGCGAGGACGCCCTGACCGGCTTCCTGGCCTGGCTCGAGGCGGCGCCGCCCGGGCAGAGGGTCAACGTCGCGTAAGCGACTCGTCGACGGCTTCGGCCGTCGTTTCCTTCTTCGGCTGCTGGGACTTCGGCTGCTTGGGCCAGATCGTGTAGCTCACCGCGATGATCAGGTTGATGCCGATCACCCACAGCATCCTCGACTGCCACATGTGCAGTGAGCTGGTGTCGCCGGAGTCACCGACGTACCAGACGGCGCCCTGCAGCAGGCCGATCGCGATCGCGGACGCGAGGATCCACTTCCCGGCCGTCTTCCACTCGTGGACCGTGCGCGCCATGCCGTAC
>KL569443.1:12729-17144 GCA_000715685.1 Streptomyces lilacinus | reverse complement strand
TGATGGTGGAGTGGCCGAGGGCCACCGAGAAGCCGATGTACACCGCCGCGAGGCCGTGCTTCATGTCGGCGGTGGCGCCGTTCCTCAGGTCGACCGCGGTGACGATCAGCAGGACGAGCTCCAGCACGGGCTCCAGCAGCAGCACCGCGACCCCCGTACGCGGCATGCGGGCCAGATAGCGCAGGCTCAGCCCGCCCAGCAGCAGGACCCAGAAGCCGACCTCGCAGGCGACGATCAGCGTGACGATCACGGATCTCTCCCTTCCCTCCCCACCAGCCTCGGGCCGCCGACCGGCCGTTTCGTCGTCGCGGGCGATGAAATGGGACTGCATCCTTCGATGTAGTGCGGGGCGGGCCGGCGGCCCCGACAGGGGACGCCCGCGGCCCCCGCGACGTGCTGAGATGGACCCATGCCCGGCCGTCCGCCCCGCCTCCCCGACCGTGTCGCCGTCCTGATCGCCGTCGTCGGGCTGCTCGGCGGGCTCGTCCTGTACGGGCTCGGGCTGAGCAGCAGGCCGCTGGTGCCGTCGTCGCCGAAGTGGCCCGCGCTCGTCGCGCTGGCCGTCATGGCCTGCGCCGAGCTGCTGCGGCGCAACGCCCCCCTGACGGGCCTGGCGATCGGTACGGGCGCGTTCGTCCTGGACTTCTGCTCGGGCAACCTGATCGCCACCACCGGCATGTACACCGACCTGGTCTACGCGGCCGTGCTCTACGGGCCGCAGGCCGCGTACCGGCTGATCCCGCGGGCGACGGAAGTGCTCACGGTGCTGGGGACGCTGCTGGCCCTCCTGCTGACGCGGTCGCCGGAGGGGCTGCTGCTCGGCATCGCGCTCGGCGTGATCACCGTGGCCCCCGCCTGGACCGGCGTCGGCGTGCGGGTGCACCGCGACGCCGCCGAGGCTGTCTGGCTGGCGGCCGAGCGGACGGCGCTGCTGGCGGAGATGGACCGGCGCGAGGCGGTGGGCGCGGAGCGCGCGCGGATGGCGCGCGAGCTGCACGACATGGTGGCCGGGCACCTGTCGGCCATCGCCATACACTCCTCCGCCGCGCTGTCGATCGACGAACCGGCCGCGAGCCGCGAGGCGCTCGGCGTCATCCGGCAGAACAGCGTGCAGGGTCTGGCGGAGATGCGGCGGCTGATCGGCCTGCTCCGGGAGACCGTGGGCGGCGACGACCCTGCGCCCACGCCCCGACTCGACGGCCTCGACGCGCTGCTGGACCGGGCGCGCACGGCGGTGCGGGACGACCGCTTCTCGTTCGTCCTGCGCGACGAGCGGGGTACGGGCGCGCTGCCCGTGCCGGTCGAGCTGGCGGCGTACCGGATCGTGCAGGAGTCGCTGACGAACGCGGTCAAGCACGCCGCCTCGGGCGAGGTCGGCGTCGGCCTGCACCGCCCGGCCGGCGGCGCAGGCCCGCTGGTCGTGCAGGTGACGAGCCCGCTCGGCGACGGGCGGTCGGCGCCGCGGGCGCCGGGGGCGGGGGCGGGCCTGGTGGGGATGCGCGAGCGGGTGGCGCTGCTCGGCGGGGAGTTCGAGGCGGGACCGGTGCCGGCGGGAACCGGCGAGGTGTGGCGAGTACGGGCGGTGCTGCCCGTGACGGAGGAGGAAGCGAAATGATCCGGGTCGTGGTCGCCGAGGACCAGGCCGCCGTGCGGTCGGGGCTCGTGCTCATCCTGCGCTCGACGCCCGGCCTCGAGGTCGTCGGCGAGGCGGGCGACGGCGAGCAGGCGGTGCGGCTGGCGCGCGAGCTGAGGCCGGACGTGGTGCTGATGGACGTGCAGATGCCGCGCATGGACGGGGTGTCGGCGACGCGGCTGATCACGGCGGAGGGTCTGGCGGACGTGCTGGTGCTGACCACCTTCGACCTGGACGAGTACGTCTTCGGGGCGCTGCGGGCGGGGGCGGCGGGGTTCCTGCTGAAGGACAGCGAGGCGGGCGAGCTGGTGGCGGCCGTCCGCACGGTGGCGCGCGGCGAGGGGCTGATCGCGCCGGCCGTGACGCGGCGCCTCATCGCCGAGTTCGCGCGCCCCGGGCCCGTACGGTCGGCGACGGGACCGGACCCGGCCGTGCTCGACGTGCTCACGCGGCGCGAGCGGGAGGTGCTGACGGCGCTGGGGGAGGGGCTGTCGAACGCGGAGATCGCGCGGCGGCTGGGCATGGCGGAGGCGACGGTGAAGACGCACGTGAGCCGGCTGCTGGGGAAGCTGGAGCTGCGGAGTCGGGTCCAGGCGGCGGTGCTGGCGCAGGAGTTGGGTCTGGTCCAGACCTCTTGACCATTGGTACGGACCTTCCTACGCTCCCCTCACCACTGTGCACCCCCCACACTTCTGAATCTCACTCGGGGAGAGACCCGTGAGCACAGAAAACTCGGGACACATAAGACGTACCCTCCTGCCCGGCCTCGCCGTTCTGCTGTTGACCCTGGTGACGTTCGCCGGCCCGGCGGCCCCGGCCGCCCGGGCCGCGCGCGGCCACGCCGGGCCCTCCGCCACGGCGACATTCGTCAAGACCTCCGACTGGGGGACGGGCTTCCAGGGCGCGTGGACGGTGAAGAACACCGGCACCACCGCCCTCGACTCCTGGACCGTCGAGTGGGACTTCCCCGCCGGCACCACGGTCGGCTCCTTCTGGGACGCCCTCGTCACCACCTCCGGTACGCACCACACCGCCCGGAACCGCGAGTACAACGGCTCCGTCGCCCCCGGCGCGAGCGTCACCTTCGGCTTCGTCGCCTCCGGCGACGGCGAACCGGCCGGGTGCAGGCTCAACGGCGGGCCCTGCGACGGGGGCTCCATCCCCGGCGACCGGCCGCCGAGCGCGCCGGGCCGGCTCACGGCCTCCGCCGTCACCGCCACCGGCGTCACCCTGAAGTGGGAGGCGGCCACCGACGACAAGGGCGTGAAGAACTACGACGTCCTGCGGGACGGGGCGAAGGTCGCGACCGTCGCCAAACTGGCCTGGACCGACTCGGGCCTGACCGCGGGGACGTCGTACACGTACACCGTCGTCGCCCGCGACAGCGCCGACCAGACCGGGCCCGCGAGCGCGCCGCTGACCGTACGGACCACCGGGGGCGGGGAGCCGCAGCCGGGTGCCGACTACGCGAAGGTCGGCTACTTCGTGCAGTGGGGCATCTACGGGCGTGGCTACACCGTGAAGTCCCTCGACACCACGGGCGCCGCCCGCCGGCTCACCCACCTCAACTACGCCTTCTCCAACATCGACCCCGTCAACCTCACCTGCCTGAACGGCGTCACCAAGGCCACCAGCCCCAACCCGCAGGACCCCAATCAGGGCGACGGCGCCGGGGACTCCTGGGCCGACTACGAGAAGGGCTTCGGCGCCGGCGAGTCCGTCGACGGCGTCGGCGACACCTGGGACCAGCCGCTGGCCGGCAACTACAACCAGCTGAGGAAGCTCAAGGCCAAGTACCCCAAGCTGAAGATCAACATCTCGATCGGCGGCTGGACCTACAGCAAGTACTTCTCGGACGTGGCGAAGAGCGACGCCTCGCGGCGGAAGTTCGTGCAGTCCTGCATCGACATGTACATCAAGGGCAACCTGCCGACGACCGGCGGACGCGGCGGCGCCGGTGTCGCGGCCGGCATCTTCGACGGCTTCGACATCGACTGGGAGTGGCCCGGCTCCGAGGGCCACGCCGGAAACCACGTCTCCAAGGCCGACAAAGCCAACAACACGCTGCTCTTCGCGGAGTTCCGCAAGCAGCTGGACGCGCTGGGCGCGACGACGGGGAAGAAGTACCTGCTGACGGCCTTCACGCCGGCCGACCCGGCGAAGATCGAGGCCGGCTGGGACATCACGACGAAGGACGGGACGCCCAGCGTCCTCGACTCCATGGACTTCGCCAATGTCCAGGGCTACGACTTCCACGGCTCCGGCAGCGACAACAGCTGGGAGCCGAACCGGACCGGGCACCAGGGGAATCTCTACGCGGACGCGAAGGATCCGTACGACACGAAGTTCAGTGTGGACCGGACCGTCCAGACCTATCTCGACGCCGGCGTCGACCCGCGCAAGATCGTGCTCGGCCTCGCGTTTTACGGGCGCGGGTGGCAGCAGGTTGCCGATGGCGGGGCGCACGGGGTCTGGCAGTCGGCGGGTGGTGCGGCGCCGGGGCAGTTCCCGGAGGAGGCGGGGACGCGGGGGTACGACAACCTGCTGGCGTCGGTGCCGAATCTGACCGTTTACCACGATGAGGCGTCGGTGGCGACGTACGGCTATACCGGGGCGGGCGGCCAGTGGTGGACGTTTGACGACGCCTGGTCGATTGGGAAGAAGACGGCTTGGCTGAGGGGGAAGGGGCTGGGCGGCGTGATGATCTGGGAGATGTCGGGGGACAGCGGGACGTTGATGACGGCCGTGGACAGCGGCTTGCGGTGAGGGCGTCCTCAAACGC
>KL569443.1:7503-12432 GCA_000715685.1 Streptomyces lilacinus | reverse complement strand
GCTGAAATCAGCCCGTCCGGCACTTGAGGACACCGCGCGGAGCGCGGTCCTACCGGTTCTCGCCCGGCACCCACAAAATGTCGCCGAGCTCCTTGTTCGCCGTCCGCGCCAGGATGAACAGCAGATCCGACAGCCGGTTCAGATACGTCGCCGTCAGGTGGTTCATGATGTCGCCGTGCATCTCCAGCGCCGCCCACGTCGAGCGCTCCGCCCTCCGCACCACCGTGCACGCCTGGTGCAGGAGCGCCGCGCCCGGCGTGCCGCCCGGCAGGATGAAGCTGCGGAGCTTTTCGAGGTCGGCGAGGAAGCGGTCGCAGTCGGCCTCGAGCTTGTCGATGTAGGACTGCTCCACCCGCAGCGGCGGGTACTTGGGCTCCTCCACGACCGGCGTCGCCAGATCCGCGCCCACGTCGAAGAGGTCGTTCTGGACCCGTACGAGCACCTTGACGACCTCCGCCGGCAGTTGGCCCAGCGCGATGGCCACCCCGATCGCGGCGTTCGCCTCGTTCGCGTCGGCGTACGCCGCGATGCGGGTGTCGGTCTTCACGGTGCGGCTCATGTCGCCCAGCGCGGTCGTGCCGTCGTCGCCGGTGCGGGTGTAGATGCGCGTCAGATTGACCATGGGTACGAGCGTAGCTACGCGCCGGCCCGGCGGAAGTACCGTGTGCCCGCCGTCACCGAGACGGCCATCAGCGCCAGGGCCGTCAGGGCGCCGCGTATCAGCGCCGGGTCGGAGTAGTGGCCGACGAAGGCGGCGCGGACCGCGTCCACCAGATAGCGCAACGGCATCACATGGGAGAGGACGTCGAGCCAGCCGGGCGCGAGGGACATGGGGAGCAGGAGGCCGGAGAGGAGCATGGCGGGCATGGTGAACCCGTTGACGACCGGGGCGAAGGCCATGGGTGCGGCGGCCTTCATGGCCAGGGCGTAGGACAGGGCCGCCAGCGAGAGCGCCAGCGCCGCCGTGAAGGCGAAGCCGAGCAGTATGCCGGGCAGCGGTGCCCGCAGGCCCATGGCCACGGCCACGAGGACGATCACGCCGGCCTGCAGGGTGAGCAGCGCGGCGTCCCGCAGGACGCGCCCCAGCAGCAGGGCGAGCCGGCTGACCGGGGTCACCCGCATCCGGTCGACGATGCCGTGCTGCTTTTCGATGATCAGGCCCATGCCCGCGAAGGACGCGCCGAACAGGGCGAGTTGCAGCAGCAGGCCCGGGACCAGCACCTGCCAGGAGGAGCCCGCGCCGCCGAGCGGCACGTCGGTGAGCAGCGGGCCGTAGAGGACGAGGTAGAGCGCGGGCATCAGGGCGCCGAAGGTCATGGCGGCCTTCGAGCGCAGGGTCTGGCGGGCGTACCGGCCGAAGACCAGGGCGGTGTCGGAGAGGAGGGTGCGCACAGCGGGGGCTCCTAGACGGCTACGGGGGTGGTGTCCCGGGGCGCCGGACCGCGACCGGTGACGGCGAGGAAGGCGTCCTGCAGCGTGGCGTCGGGGGAGCCGGCGTGGCGGGTCTTCAGCTCCGTCGGGGTGCCCTCCGCCACGACCGTGCCCCGGTCGACGACGACCAGCCGGTCGGCCAGCGCGTCGGCCTCGTCGAGATAGTGCGTGGTGAGGACGACCGTCGTGCCCCACTCGGCGCGGACGCGGCGCACGAGGTCCCAGAGGTCGGCGCGGCTGCCGGGGTCGAGGCCGGTGGTGGGCTCGTCGAGGAAGAGCACCTCGGGCCGGTGGGTGAGGGCCATGGCGATGTCGAGCCGGCGCCGCTGCCCGCCGGAGAGGGCCCCGCACGGCCGTTCCATGAGCTCGGTCAGGCCCAGCTCCCGTGCCAGCTCTTCGGCGCGCTCCTCGGCCCGGGGCCCGCGCAGCCCGTAGAGCCGTCCCTGGGTGACCAGTTCCTCGCGCACCGAGACGGCCGGGTCGACGCCGCCGGACTGGGCGACGTAGCCGATCCGGCGGCGCACGCCCGCGGGGTCGCGGGCGAGGTCGTGGCCGGCGACGGTCGCGGTGCCGCCGGTGGGGGCGAGGAGCGTGGTGAGCATGCGCAGGGTGGTGGTCTTGCCCGCGCCGTTGGGGCCGAGGAGGCCGAGGATCTCGCCGCGGCGCACGGTCAGGTCGACGCCGCGCACCGCCTCGACGGGGCCGCGCGGGGTCGCGAAGGTCCGGGAGAGCCCGGACGTGCGGATGCTTTCGGAGCTGTCCATGAGGCAAGAAAAGCAGAGTCAGTGAAAGTTTGCAATGGTCCCAAGTTTTCAGTGGATACAGCGAAGCTACGATAGGGGCATGACCGGAGAAGGGCTCAGGGAGCGGAAGAAGCGGCAGACCAGGCAGCACATCTCGGACATCGCGACCGGTCTGTTCCTGGAGCACGGCTTCGTCACGGTGACGATCGCGGACATCGCCTCGGCCGCCGAGGTGTCCGTCAATACCGTTTACAACTACTTTGGTTCAAAAGAAGACCTCTTCCTCGACCGCGAGGACGACGCCGTCGAGTGGCTCGCCTCCGTCGTCCGCGGCCGCCCCGCCGGCGAGTCCCCGGCCGCGGCCGTGCTGCGCGCCCTGCGCGCGGAAGCGGTGGCGGTCTCGCCGAGGATCGGGCTCATCGACGGGTACGAGCGGTTCATGCGGGTCATCGAGGAGTCCCAGGCCCTCCGCTCCCGGGTCTTCGACATGCGGCGCCGCGCCACCGACCTGCTGACCGCCGTGCTCACCGAGGAGGCGGGGGAGGACGCCAGGCTGCTGCCCGAGCTGGTGGCCGGTCAGCTCGGCTGGATCCAGGCGCATGTCGTCGAGCACATCCAGCGCGAGCTGGTGGCGGGGCGCACCGCCGTCGAGGCGTCCCGTGCGACGCTCGTCCTGCTGGACGAGATCGAGGCGCTGCTGAGCGACCGTCTGCTGGAGTACGGCGTCCGCCCCGCCGCGTGACGCTGTGACGTACGGGGTCCGCGTGGCCCAACTGCTCCTTGGGACAGGCGCCCTGGCCGTCTCAGTGTGATGTCCGTCATTCGGGACGTGACGCGCATCTCTTACTGCCCAACGGCGCGCCCGTGACCGCTAAGGTCCGGGCGGAGAGCCGTAAATGAACACGTACACGCACAGGGAGTAAGGGGACAGCCGTGGCCAAGAAGCTCGCCGTCATCGGTGCCGGACTGATGGGCTCCGGGATCGCGCAGGTTTCCGCGCAGGCCGGATGGGACGTCGTGCTGCGGGACGTCACCGACGCGGCGCTGAAGCGCGGGACGGACGGGATCAAGGCCTCGTACGACAAGTTCGTCGCCAAGGGCAAGCTGGAGGCCGCCGCGGCCGAGGCGGCGCTGGGGCGGATCACCCCGACGACCGATCTGGACGCGGTCGCCGACGCGGACATCGTGGTCGAGGCGGTCTTCGAGGACGTCGACGTCAAGCGGGAGATCTTCCAGACGCTGGACGCCCTGGTGAAGGACGAGGCGGTGCTCGCCTCCAACACCTCCGCCATCCCGATCACCAAGATCGCCGCCGCGACGAAGCGCCCGGAGCGCGTGGTCGGCACCCACTTCTTCTCGCCCGTGCCGATGATGCAGCTGTGCGAGCTGGTGCGCGGTCACAAGACCAGCGACGAAACGCTCGCCACCGCCCGCGAGTTCGCCGAGGGCGTCGGCAAGACCTGCATCGTCGTCAACCGCGACGTCGCCGGCTTCGTCACCACCCGCCTCATCTCCGCCCTCGTCGTCGAGGCCGCGAAGCTGTACGAGTCGGGCGTGGCCAGCGCCGAGGACATCGACATCGCCTGCAAGCTCGGCTTCGGCCACGCGATGGGCCCGCTGGCGACCGCGGACCTGACGGGCGTGGACATCCTCATGCACGCCACGCAGAACATCTACACCGAGTGCCAGGACGAGAAGTTCTCCCCGCCGGAGCTCATGCGCCGCATGGTCGACGCGGGCGACCTGGGCCGCAAGAGCGGTCAGGGCTTCTACCAGTACTGAGCTGCTACGGCCAGTGAGGTTCACCCCTGGGGGTGAATTCGGTATCGGTTCGCTTACAGACGGCAACTTTGTCGTGTGAGAGGCAGTCAGTTCTTTAGAGGACAGGACCACACCCACACCACGCACCACTCCGGGGAGCGCATATGCACATCAGGGGCGACCATGCCGAACTGGTCGTCGGGGGGCGCCTCGACGTCCGCAGCGCGGCGGACGCCCGTACGGTCCTGCACTCCGCCCTCGACGCCGGGCGCGGGGACCTGGTCCTCGACCTCACGGAGCTCGACTCCTGGGACGCCACCGGGCTCGGCGTCATCATGGGGGCCCACCGCCGCGCCGGGCGCACCGGCCGGCGGCTCGTCCTGCGCGGGGTGCCGGACCGGATGCAGCGCGTCCTGGTCGCCACCCGCCTCCACCGCATCCTCGCGATCGAGGACGGCGGGCGCGTGAGGCCCGTGTGAGTCGTGTCGGTCGGGGCGCCGGACGCTGCCGGTGAGCCCCCTGGGCCGCGAGTACCCCTATTCTCACGAGACTGTGACGTCCCGCGGCGACGCGGCACCCTCCGCGTCGTAGATACTGTGGCGAGGTCTGTTCGGTTTCCCGCCGCCACGACGGCCCACGGCGGGCACCGGGCCGGAGGTCGAAGGAGTGCGGACAGGCCGGAGGGCACGACGGCACGCCACGCATTTGGGGGCTCTGAACCATGGACCCGACGAACCGCGGATCCGAGGAATTCCACGACGACGAGCACGCTCCCACGGACGGAAGCCGGAAGCGCCGCCCACCCCGTGAGTCCTCGCCGGTCCCGGACGCCACGAGCGGCGGCCAGGGCCCCGTCCGCGTCGTCCAGCTCGTCTCCGGCGACTACCTGCTGACCGTCAATCCCGTCGACGGCAGCGAGATAGAGCCCTGCCCGCCCGGCGCCCTGCCCGCCCGCCCCGAGCGGCACGGCCCGGATCAGCGGGCGGAGCTGCGC
>KL569443.1:4821-7218 GCA_000715685.1 Streptomyces lilacinus | reverse complement strand
GAGCTGCGCCGCGCCGCCGCGCCCCCGCCGCCCGCCCGCCCGAGCGGGCCCCAGCTGCCGCTGGTGCACCGCGCCGAGGAGCGGGAGAGACTCGGCCGGCTCCTCTCGCGCGGCCGCTCCGTACGCCTGACCGGACCCTCCGGCTCCGGGCGCACCGTCCTGCTGGACGCCGTCGCCGAGGACTGCGCGGGTCTCGCGCCCGACGGCGTCGTCCGGCTCAGCGGCTACCACCGCACGGCCGGCGACCTGCTCCACGAGCTGTTCGCCGCCGTCCACCACGCCCCGCTGCACCGCCCCGAACGGGCCGAACTCCTCGCCGCCGTGCGCGAGATCGGCGCGGTCGTCGTCCTGGACGACCTCGAGTTCGGCGGCGTCGCGCTCGACGAACTCCTCGACGCCACCCCCGAGTGCGCCTTCCTCCTCGCGGCCACCCCCGACGTCGCCGCCCCCTCGACCGACGCCCACGTCGAGGAGGTCTTCCTCGGCGGCCTCGACCGCACCGGCTGCCTGGAACTGCTCGAGCGCGCCGTGGACCGGCCCCTGACCGACGAGGAGGCCGGCTGGGCGGCGGACCTCTGGTTCGAGTCCGAGGGCCTGCCGCTGCGCTTCGTGCAGGCCGGCGCGCTGCTGCGCCAGCGCGACGCGCTGGCCGCCGGCCCCGCCGCCGTCGACGAGTTCGGCGTCTTCGCCGAGCGGCCCTACCCGAGCGACGCCGACGAGACGGACGCGGCCGGGCGGGACGACGTCGACGCCCCGCCGCTGCCGACCCTCGCCGAGGCCGCCGCGCCCGCCACCCTGCTCGCCTCCCGCCTCGACGAGGCGGCCCGCGAGACCCTGCGCTTCGCGGTCGCCCTCGGCGGCGAGGTGCCCCACCAGGCGCACCTGCCCGCCCTCGTCGGCGACACCCACGCCGACGCCGTCGTCGGCGACCTCCTCGCCTGCGGCCTGATCACCCCCGTCGCCGCGCACTACCGGCTGGCCGCGGGGGTCGCCGAACAGCTGCTGGCCGAGTACGGCGACGACTGGGCCCGCGAGGCCGCCGCCAAGGCCCACGCCGCCGCCCAGCACTACGCCTGGTGGGCCGGCCACCCCTCCGTCACGCCCGAGCGGATCGCCGTCGAGGCCGACGCGATCCTCGCCGCGACGGCCGCCCTGACCGGCGCCGGCGAGGCCGGGCACCGGGCCGCGGCCGTGCTGCTGGCCCGCACGGCCGCGCCGGCGTTCGCCGCGGCGCTGCACTGGGGAGCCTGGGAGCGCGGCCTGCGCTGCGGCCAGGAGGCCGCGCGGCTCGCCGGCGAAGTGGGCGAAGAAGCGTATTTCCACCACGAGTTGGGCGTGCTGGCGCTGTGCACCGGCAACCTCGACCGGGCCCGGGCCGAGCTCGAGGCCTCCATCGGCCTGCGCGGCGTCCTCGCCGACAAGCGCGGCGCGGTCGCCGGCCGGCGGGCCCTCGCCCTCGTCGCCGACCGCTCCGGCCTCGCCATGGGCGCCCGGCCCGCCCCCGGCGCCGCGCCCCTGCGCGCGGGCGCCAAGGCGGTGCCGCCGCTGCCGCCGCTGCGGGGCGGGGTCGCGGCGGACGGGCGCACGCCGGCCGGGGAGGAGATCCCCGACGCGCGCAGCGAGCAGTCGGCCGCGCCGCCGGCGAAGGTGCCGGGGCCGCGTCCGGCGGCGGGGCGGCCGACCGATGCCACGACCGCGATCGTCAGCCGGGTGCCGGCTCCGCCTCAGCCGCCGAAGGCGGCCGCCGCGGCCGGGCCGCGGTCCTGGACCCAGAAGCTCATGTCCGGCGGCAACCGGCGCAACCTCCTCGCGGCGGGCGCCGGCGCCCTGCTCGCGGCCGTGCTCGGCACGGTCGTCACCCTCGGCGCCGCGTCCGGCGGCGACGCACCCAAGCACTCCGACACCGTCAAGCCGGGTCAGTCGGCGTCCCAGCAGGACGGCGACAACGGGCTGAGCGCGGACGAGCCGGTGTCCGACGAGCCCGGGTCGGCGCAGGTGCCGGCCCGCAAGACCAAGCCGGGGGCGACCCCCGGCGCCCCGGGCGACGCCTCCGCCTCGCCCGGCCCGTCCGCCAGCGCCTCGCCGTCCGCGCCGCCGCACAGCAGCGACGGGCCGACGCGGACGCCGACGACGCCGGGGCGGCCGTCGAGCAGCCCGACGCGGACGCCGGGTGGGGGCGAGACGTCGAAGCCGACGCCGACGGTGCCGACGCCGACGAAGACGGGGAGCGAGCCGAAGCCGACGCCGTCGCAGCCGACGCAGCCCACGACGCCGGCCCAGCCGCCGTCGTCCGCCTCCGGCACGAACTCGGCGAGTGGCCCGGCACCGGGCAGGTCGTCCGCGCCGCCGGTGGCGTAGGGGGCTTTCCCCGATCCCGCCCCTTCCCGTAACCGGGGC
>KL569443.1:2681-4551 GCA_000715685.1 Streptomyces lilacinus | reverse complement strand
GGGGGCACCTCCCAGCGGTAGCTGGGGGAGTTTGAGGACACGGAAGCCTAGAACAGTCGCAGCTTGTCGTCCTCGATGCCGCGGAGGCCGTCGTAGTCGAGGACGACGCAGCCGATGCCGCGGTCGGTGGCGAGGACGCGGGCCTGGGGCTTGATCTCCTGGGCGGCGAAGACGCCGCGCACAGGGGCCAGGTGCGGGTCGCGGTTGAGGAGCTCGAGGTAGCGGGTGAGCTGCTCGACGCCGTCGATCTCGCCGCGGCGCTTGATCTCGACGGCCACGGTGGCGCCGTCGGCGTCGCGGCAGAGGATGTCGACCGGGCCGATCGCGGTGGGGTACTCGCGGCGGATCAGGGTGTAGCCCTCGCCGAGCGTCTCGATGCGGTCCGCGAGGAGCTCCTGGAGGTGGGCCTCGACGCCGTCCTTGATCAGGCCGGGGTCGACGCCGAGCTCGTGGGAGGAGTCGTGGAGGACTTCCTCCATGGTGATGATGAGCTTCTCGCCCGCCTTGTTGATCACCGTCCACACCTGGTCGTCGCCCTCTTTGAGGGTGCACGGCGGAGACATCCAGTTCAGGGGCTTGTAGGCCCGGTCGTCCGCGTGAATGCTGACGCTGCCGTCCGCCTTGACCAGGATGAGGCGGGGGGCGGAGGGCAGGTGGGCGGTGAGCCGGCCCGCGTAGTCCACGGAGCAACGGGCGATGACGAGACGCATGGTGAGCCACGCTACTCGACTCCTGCCACTTCACGCGATTCGCCCTGGAAGGGGCCCTACGGCTTTGGCCAGTTGTCGGTGTTCCCATGGTGGGGTGCCAATGGCCGGATTACCGTTGAACCGGGCGGTCGCCGTACGGGCACGGGGCGTCGTCGTCCGCTCGCCCATCCCTGAGACCCCGCTCGCGGGGTCGCGAGAGGAGAACCCATGTCGCTCGACGTCTCACCGGCCCTCCTTGAACAGGCCGAGCGAGGCGAGGTCGACGAAGCGGAATTCGTCGACTGCGTCCGGACCTCCCTGCCCTACGCATGGGAGATGATCAGCTCCCTGGTCGACCGGCTCCAGGTCGAAGGCGGCGCGTTCGCCGACAACCGCACGCCGCCGCCGGACGAGCAGGCGCGCGGCCAGCTGCTGCGCGCGCTGGCGAGTGACGCGATCCGGGGTGCGCTGCAGCGGCACTTCGGGGTCCGCCTCGCGTTCCAGAACTGCCACCGGGTGGCGGTCTTCCCGGTGGGCCCCACGGCGGACGAGCGCCTGGCCCGCTTCACCTCGGTCCGGGCCCAGCTGCTGAACCAGTCCCCGGTGCTCCGCGACTGCTGACGCGTCCGTGCTGCCGCTCCGGATGCGGGGACGAGGCGCCGGGGACACGGGGGCGGCAGCTCAGCCGGAACGGGGGCCGGAGGCGGAGAGGCGGGAGCGGATCAGTCCAGCAGCGGCAGCACGTCGGAGCCGAGCCGCCGGAGGTTCTCCTCGGTGGCGGCAAGATCGCCCGAACCCTCGGCCAGCAGGGCGAAGCGACGGATGCCCGTCCGCTCGGAGGTGGCCGAAAGCCGGTCCGCGCACAGCCGGGGCGAGCCGACGGGATGGAGCGCGCACAGCAGCTCGGTGTACGCCAGGGGATCACGCATCCGGCGCTGCCGGCCGTCGACCGTGACGTGCGCCGCGAGCCCCTGGTGCAGCCACCCCGGCATCGTCTTCAGCAGCGTCTCCGCCGCCTCCTCGCGCCGGTCGGCGATCTGCACGACGCCCGCTGCCACATGATCGGCCGCGGCGACCTCCTCCGGCGAACTCCCCGCCTCCCGCGCGCACTTGCGCCACAGGGCGACCATCTCCGCCTTCTCCTCGTCCGTGCTGTGCATGCCCTGTCTCTTATACACATC
>KL569443.1:2278-2440 GCA_000715685.1 Streptomyces lilacinus | reverse complement strand
GCCCGTGCCGGGCCGCGAGCCGCACGCTCGCCGGCGAGGTGCAGGCGACGATCACGCCGGGGCGCGTGGAGTCGCCGTCGGCGTCCAGCAGTTCGTCGGGGCGCGGCACGACCGGGACCTCCCGGAAGGCGAACCGCTCCCCGTCGCTGCCGACCCGCGGCC
>KL569443.1:0-1998 GCA_000715685.1 Streptomyces lilacinus | reverse complement strand
GATGTGTATAAGAGACAGCCCGCGGCTCGCGCAGCCAGCGCATCAGCAATTCGAGCGATTCGGGGAACCCCTCTTCGTACGCCCCCAGGCCTGAGTTGAACACCTCGAGGTCGACCCACGGGCCGCCGCGGCCCACCCCGAGGGTGAACCGGCCGCCCGACGTCAGGTGCAGCAGGGCCGCCTGCTCGCCCAGGGTCACCGGGTGGGTGGTGGGCAGCACGCTCACGGCCGTGCCGACCCGCAGCGTGCGGGTCCGGCCGAGCAGCAGCGCCGCGAGGGTCACCGCCGACGGGCACACCCCGTACGGCACGAAGTGGTGTTCGGCGAGCCAGACCGCGTCCAGCCCGGCCTGCTCGGCGACCTCCGCCGAGCGGACCGCGCGGTACAGCGCCTCCCCGTGTCCCTGGCCCGGGAACTGAGCGGCCAGGACAAAAGCTCCAACGCGCATCGCTCTTGTTCCTCCTAGCGACCGACGCGGTATCCCCCTGGAGGCAATAACGGCCGACACGTGCCAAAGGTACGGCCGAGCATGAAGTTTTCATGATGATCGGAGAGCAAGCGCTATAGCCCCCGGGGGATGTGGGACGGTGGTCGTGACCGTGACGCGTAGGCTGGTCACGACCCGTAGCCCCAGACCATCCGAGGTGCCCCGTGTCCCCGCGCCGAAACCGCCCGCGAGGCGGTGCCGACCCCCATGCCCCCCTGCCGCGCGACGGCGGCGAGCGCTACGGCCTGGAGCGCACGGACAGCTGGCAGGGCGAGGACTGGGCGGTCCGCACCATCGGCGGCGGCGCGGCCGCCAAGCACTACCGCTGCCCGGGCTGCGACCAGGAGATCCCGCCGGGCGTGCCGCACCTGGTGGTCTGGCCGCGCTTCGGCGGCGGCGTCGAGGACCGGCGGCACTGGCACAAGGCCTGCTGGAACGCGCGAGACCGCCGGAGCGCGAGGCTCCAGCGGTCTCGTAACGCGCCGCGGTATTAGATACGCGGTATTAGCCGCTTCCGGCGGCTCAGGCGTCGCGCTTGAGCAGCGAGGCGTAGGCGCCGCCCAGGGCGACCACGGCGGCACCGCCGATGATCGCCAGCGGTATCCAGCCGGTGGGACCGTCGCCGATGGCGTCCAGGCCCGAGTCGGGGATGTACAGGCCGATCAGCTGCGTCGGGATCGAGTACTCGATCAGCACGCTGCGCAGATCCGACAGGCCCTCGGAGAACATGAACATCGCCATGACGTAGGGCAGCAGGAGCACCCCGAGCATGATGGTGATCGCGCCGGCGGAGTGCCGCACCAGCTGGCCGACAGCCAGCGACACCAGGCCCGTCAGCGCCACGTACAGGCTCACGCCGACCGTCGCCCGCAGCCACTCGGCACCGGTCGGCTTCAGGGTGACCTGGTCGCTCAGCAGCGCCGAGTCCACCGCCGCCACCAGCGCGGTGCACACCAGCGTGATCGCGAAGGTGAGCAGGAAGAAGACGATCGCCTTGGCCGTGAGCACCCGGGCCCGGGCCGGGCAGGCGGTCAGCGTGGTGCGGATCAGCCCGGTGCCGTACTCCACCGAGATCGCCAGCACGCCGAGGGTGATGACGCAGATGATGCCGAGCATCACGCCGTAGAGGCCGAAGATCGGCAGGGGAGTGCCGTTGATCGCGCTGTCCGTCGAGGAGGCGAGCCCGGCGGCGAGGAAACCGATGCCCAGGGTCAGGACGATCATGGTGCCCAGGGTCCACATCGTGGAGCGCACCGAACGGATCTTCGTCCACTCGGAGAGGATCGCGTCGGCGAGCGTGGCCCGGCGCACCGGGATCGGGGAGACGTAGCCGCCGAGGGGCGCCTGGCCGGGCCAGTAGCCCTGGGGCTGCGCCGCCGCCGGGGCGGCCTGCGCCTGCGGGGCGTGCTGCGGGGGCGCGGGGTGCTGGGGCGGGGTGGTCATCGGGCGTCCTCGCTGTCGCGCTTGGTGAGGTCGGCGGGGGCGGTCGCGCCCCTGTCTCTTATACACAT
>KL569442.1:6042-14769 GCA_000715685.1 Streptomyces lilacinus | reverse complement strand
TGTTACGAGCTTTTAGGGGACCGGGACTATGGTTGAAGGGTGAGGTAATCGTTCCGCTCCCTCGGAAGGGAGTCGCCATGACGTCGACGACGTACGACGAGGCGCAGGTCGCGTTCGCGGCCGAGGGTGTCGAGGTTCGGACGCAGGAGCTCGGCGGCGACATGAGCGTGCTGTACATGCGCGCTTCCAAGGGCACGGATCTCGGCCCCGTCCTCAAGGGCCTGCCGGACGATCTGTGCCAGTGCCAGCACTGGGGCTACGTGATCAAGGGCCGTATTCGGCTGCGGACGAAGCAGGGCGAGGAGACGTACGACGCGGGGCAGGTCTTCTACTGGGCCCCCGGTCATGCTCCCGAAGCGCTCGAGGACAGTGAGTTCTTCGACTTCTCACCCACGAAGGAGATCAACGCGACGGTCGACCACGTGAAGGCGCAGGCGGGCTGACGCTCGCGTTTCGCCCATACCGGCATACGGCATACTTTGCCCTTTGGTTGGTTTATCAACGGGGGCAAGGTCTGTGCCGGAAAACGAGTCGTGCGAGATCGCGTCGTGCGGGCGTAAGTGGCTGGGCCGGGCGGTCGTCACGACGGGGATCGTCGTCCCGCTGCTGCTCATCGCCTCCTGCGTGAACAGCTTTCTCGAGGACCCCTTCCCCGCCCACTCCACCGGCTGTTCCGAGGTCGTGCAATTCGCGGGCGCCACGATGCCCGAGGAGGCCACGGATAAGAAGTGCGTAGACGGGGGCGGCTGGTCGGACCGCGGTTACACGGTCGATTTCCGCATGCCCCGCACGCCCGATCTGACCGCCCGAATCCTGGAAGCCTTCCCGCGCACCGCGTTGCACGGCGAGGAGGCGGGAAAGCTGCATTTCGGCATCGACTTCGACAGGGAGAAGACGAAGCCCGAGGGGCTTTCCACCTACCTCTACGTCGACGTCACCGTCGAGGGCGGCGACACTGCCCTCGTCCACGTGCAGGCCTTCAATACGTGACCGTCAATACGTGACCGCCGGCACGTGACCGTCAGCTGGCCACGGTGAGCACGATCTCCCCCGCCGCTCCCGCCTCCACCCGCACCTGCCGCAGGTCGGTCACCGCCACGTCCGGCGCGTGGGCGGCCGCGCGGGGGCCCACGCCCACGACGCGCATGCCGGCGGCCTTCGCGGCCGTGATGCCCGCCTCGGAGTCCTCGAAGACGACGCAGTCGGCCGGGGCGAAGCCCAGCTCCGCCGCGCCCTTGAGGAAGCCCTCGGGGTCGGGCTTGCTGGCGCTCACGGATTCCGCGGTGACGCGCACCGCCGGCATCGGCAGGTCGGCCGCGGTCATGCGGGCCTCGGACAGGGGGCGGTCCGCCGAGGTGACGAGGGCGTGCGGCAGGTCGGCGAGGGCGGCCATGAAGGCGGGGGCGCCGGCCACCGGGACGACGCCGTCGACGTCGGCGGTCTCCGCCGCGAGCATGCGGCGGTTGTCCTCGTGGTTGAGCTCCATGGGGCGGTCCGGCAGGAGGACGGCCATCGTGGCGTAGCCCTGGCGGCCGTGGACGACCTTCATCACCGTGTCGCCGTCGAGGCCGTGCTCGGCCGCCCAGCGCCGCCAGCAGCGCTCGACGACGGCGTCGGAGTTGACGATCGTCCCGTCCATGTCCAGCAGCAGGGCACGGGCCGTGAGAGTGGTCGCCATCGGTGACTCCAGAGCTCCAGGGCGCGGAGGCCCGCGGAAAAAGACAAGCGGCTCCACCCGCCGGTCAGGGAGTGCGGGCGGAGCCACTTTGTTTCTCAACGATACAAAACGGACCGGCCTGAACGCCAACGGCCCTGGTCGGCGTAGCCCAACGGGCCGGAATTCCCCGTTCGGGCGACCCTGAGAGGAGCGACCCGACACCGAGGAGCCGCACGCCGAGGAGCCGTACACCGAGGGAGCCGTCCATGGGCCAGGACACCCCCGGCCGGGACATGCCGGGCCAGGACACCCCGGGCCGGGACACGCCGCCGGGCCCCGCAGGCATGCCCGGCCCCGCAGACACGCCGCCGGGCCCCGCACCGGTGACCACCGCCGCCGCGCCCGTACCCGTACCCGGCGAGGGGCATTCCCCGCGCACCGTGCGCCTGGCCATCGGCGCCCTGCTCCTCGGCATGCTGATCGCGGCGCTCGACCAGACCATCGTCTCCACCGCGCTGCCGACGATCGTCAGCGACCTCGGCGGGCTGGAGCACCTGTCGTGGGTGGTCACCGCCTACCTGCTCGCCTCCACCGCCGCGACCCCGCTGTGGGGCAAGCTCGGCGACCAGTACGGGCGCAAGAAGCTCTTCCAGACCGCGATCGTGATCTTCCTGATCGGCTCGGCGCTGTGCGGCCTCGCCCGGAACATGCCCGAGCTCATCGGCTTCCGGGCCCTGCAGGGCCTGGGCGGCGGCGGCCTGATCGTGCTGTCGATGGCGATCGTCGGCGACATCGTGCCGCCCCGGGACCGGGGGCGCTACCAGGGACTCTTCGGCGCGGTCTTCGGCGGTACGAGCGTCCTGGGCCCGCTGCTCGGCGGGCTCTTCGTGGACCACCTCAGCTGGCGCTGGGTCTTCTACATCAACATCCCCATCGGCATCGTCGCCCTGCTCGTCATCGCCGCGGTCCTGCACATTCCCGCCCGCCGCACCCCCCACCGCATCGACTACCCGGGCACCGTCCTCATCGCCGCCGTCGCGACGTGCCTGGTCCTGATGACCTCGCTCGGCGGCACGACCTGGCCCTGGTCGTCCTGGCAGATCATCGGCCTCGGCGTGCTGGGCGTGCTGCTCCTGGTGCCGTTCGTGCTCGTCGAGCGGCGCGCGGCCGAGCCCGTGCTGCCGCTGGGCCTCTTCCGGAACCACACGTTCGCGCTGTGCTCGGTCATCGGCTTCGTCATCGGCTTCGCGATGTTCGGGTCCATGACCTACCTGCCGACGTTCCTGCAGGTCGTCCAGGGCGTCTCGCCCACGATGTCGGGCGTGCACATGCTGCCGATGGTGGCCGGCATGCTGATCGCCTCCACCGCCTCCGGCCAGATCGTCAGCCGCACCGGCCGCTACAAGGTCTTCCCGATCGCCGGCACCGCCGTCACGGCCATCGGCCTGCTCCTGCTCCACCAGCTCGCCCCGGCCACCAGCACCGCCTCGACCAGCCTCTACTTCTTCGTCTTCGGCCTCGGCCTCGGCCTGGTCATGCAGGTCCTGGTGCTCATCGTGCAGAACTCCGTGGGCTACGAGAACCTCGGCGTCGCCACCTCCGGCGCCACGTTCTTCCGCTCCATCGGCGCCTCGTTCGGCGTCTCCATCTTCGGCACGATCTTCGCCAACCAGCTCGGCCCGCGCATCGCCACCGCTCTCAGCGGCATCACGCTGCCGCCCGGCCTCACCCCCGGCGCCCTCCAGGCGGACCCGCGCGCCGTGGACCGGCTGCCGCCGGACCGGCGCAGCGGCGTCCTCGTCGCCTACTCGCAGTCGATCACCGACGTCTTCCTCTACGCCGTGCCCCCCGTGCTGCTCGCCTTCGCCCTCGCCTGGCTGCTGAAGGAGGAGCCGCTGCGCGGCAGCGTCACCGCCCCCGACACCAGCGAGGTCGTCTCCAGCAACCCCGTCGAGCGGTCCTCGCGCGACGAGTGCGCCCGCGCGCTGTCCGTGCTCGGCAGCCGCGAGGGCCGCCGCAGGGTCTACGAGAAGATCGCCCTGCGCGCCGGGCTCGACCTCCGACCCGCCGCGTGCTGGATGCTGCTGCGCATCCACCGCGACGGGCACGTCGAACCCCCGCTCCTCGCCGAACGCGTGGACATCCCCCTGCGGGTCGTCACGGAAGGGGCGCGGGAGTTGGAGACGCGCGGGCTGGTCGTCCGCGAGGGACCGCGGATGGTCTTCACCGAGGCCGGCCGGCTGCAGGCCGGCATGCTGTTCCGGGCGCGGGAGGAGATGCTCGCCGAGCTCCTCGGCGACTGGTGGACGGCCGCCGACCGCCCCCACGACCTGCGGGCACTCGTGCAGGAACTCAACGCCGAGCTCTGCGGCTCGGACGCCGAGCAGCCGCACGACGGTGACGCGGGGGGCGGAAAGAGCGACCACCGCCGCTGAATCAGGCTTGAATCAGCCCTTGAATCAGCCCTTGAATCAGCTCTTGAAATCAGCCGGAAGTCTCCAGCTCCTTGCCGAGCCAGACCTCCGCGTACGGGCTGTCGTTGTACCGCGGGATGTCCCGGAAACCGTGCCGGGCGTACAGCGCCCGCGCCTCCACCAGGTCAAGCCGGGTGTCCAGCACGATCCGCTCCGCACCCCACCCGCGCGCGACCTCCTCGGCGGCGCCCAGCAGCAGCGCCGACCCGCCCAGACCGCGCCACCCGTCCCGTACGAACATCCGCTTCAGCTCGGCCGTCCGCGCGTCCAGCCGCCGCAGCCCCAGGCACCCGGCCGCCTCGCCGCCGTACCGGCCCACCAGCAGCACCCCGTCCGGCGGGGCCAGGTCGTCGCTGGGGTCCTCGGCCAGGTGCCGCTCGATCTCCTCCGGGGTCGTCCGGCGGCCGTGGTTCAGCTGGTACCAGCGGTCGGCGACGTCGATCAGGTACGCGCGCAGCAGCGTGGCCGATTCGGGCGCCCCGACGGGGTGGGGCGCGATGCTCCAGGAGGCGACAGTGCTCGTCGTGCTCGTCATGCGGCGGATCGTCGCACGCGGCCGGGCGGGTGGTCAGCCGGTTTTCCGGCGGGGGAGGGGCCGACTAGCAGGGGCGCCGGCCGGTTGTGACGATGGAGGTAGGTACTCGGGCCCCGGATCTCTCGTGGGCGAGTGATAGCCATGGAAGACATATTCAAAACCGAGTACGGCCAACTGATCATCGCGCCACTCCAGCTCGCGATCGCGGTCTTGATCGTGCTCTTGGTCGTCGCCACGGTCAGCAGGGTGGTGAACCGGCTGGCGCGAAGAGGCGGAACGCCCGTGGTCTTCAGCGCCTCGGCCGTGCACGGGCACGCCGCGCATGCGCACGACGAGGCGAGCATCGACCGGCAGCAGCACGACGAGGAGGAGAAGGCGCTGGTCGCACGCGTCAGGCAGTACTCCACCAAGGATTCGGGCATCGTCTCGGTGCACAGCCCCGGGGGCGCGGAGGCGGCCGGGCCGGGAGTGTCGGCACGGGAACCGCATGCCACTCCCGAGGGGCTCATGTCGAGTCTGATGACCATCCCGGTCGGCGGCCGACGCGCCTACAACGTGCACATTCAACTCCTCGACGCCCCGAACCATCGGGTGCACGCGTCCTCGCGCCACCCGGAGCCGCTCCGGGCCGGCGTCGAGATCGTGCTGGAACCCAAGGACCGTGTCATCGCGTCGTTCGTGGCCGAGAAGCGGTGCGAGGACGATCTGGTCGAGGAAATCGGGTGCCTGTGCTGTCAGCACATCGGCAACGAGCGGGAGTTCTTGCGCCGCACGCCGAGATGGGAACGCTGGAATCCCAACGGTCAGGCGTATCGGAGCTACCGGAAGGGTCTGGAGGCCGAGCAGCGCGCGCTGGGGTTCGAGTGCGGGAAGAAGGACCGTTATCTCCGAAAGGCTCTGCACCTCTACGACGACGGGATACGGCGCGAGCCCGGCAATCTCCTCCTGCACTCCCGCAAGGGCCAGCTGTACGAACTCATGGCGACGGAGAGCAGGGTCAGCGCCGGTCCGCTGGGTGAATCGCCGGAGGAGCGATACAACAAGGCCATCTACGAGTACGGGCACAGCCGGGAGCTGTGGCCGGAGCGGATCGAGGATACCTACCGGCTCGCCGTGGCGATGTCGAATTACCTGGACATCATGCATGAACCCCAGAAGGCGGAGGAGGTGGCTCTGCTCGACGAGGTCGGCCGCGATCTCCGGTATCCCGCGCTGCTGAAGAACTTGCTGCGCACGTGCCTGCCATGGCGCTGGAACACCGGTGAGCGCCAGTATTGGGAGTCCTGGTTGAAGTCGGATTCTCGAGGCGGTCTGGGAATCGGGCATCGGAGGCGGCACCACTATCTGGCGGCTGTCGCGATGGTCCGCTGCCTGGCGCAGCTCAAGAGGCTGAAGCGCAGCATCGACGCGAATGAAAGCTACGCCGGCCCGAACGGGCCGCTCCAGGAAGTGGACGCGCAGAACCTGGAGCGGATTCTGGACGAATTCGTGGAGCAGATCTCGAGAGAGCGGCCGCGGCACAGCGACGGCCGGGTGGAAGTCGCCCCGCATGCCGGTCATCCCTACCTGAAGAGGCGTTTTGCCGGGAGGGTCCACAAGAGAGGCCTGGGATGGCTCGCCCACTTCAACGCCGCCTGCTTCTTCTCCCTCCTCATGGAGTTCGGCGAGCGGTCCGGCGACCCCGAGCGATGGAAGCGCGACTGTGAACAAGCCGCGGTGTATCAGCTGGGCCTCGTCGTACGGGACCCCACGGCGAACATCAAACCCCTGTGGATGGAGAACGACCCCGACCTCAAGCCGCTGCGCGAGAGCGGGACGGAATGGGCCGAGTTCGCCGGCCAGTCGTCCCACGACCTCGAACACTGCGAGGCACCGCCGGCGCGCGAGAAAGCGGCTGCCTGACGGCAACAGACAGCCGCTGTCCGACGAAGACGCTCAGGCCTGCTTCAACGCTCAGGCCTGCTTCGGCGCCGCCTGCTGGACGACCTCGAAGGACCACACCGTCGAGCCCGAGGCGGCCGGGCGCTGCTTCGGGGCGCCCTCGCCGCCGCCCTGGTGGGCGGCCTTCATCGGGCCCTCCATCCACGCCTGGAAGTCCTCCTCGCTGCGCCAGCGGGTGTAGACGAGGTACTGGTCGGTGCCCTCCACCGGGCGCAGCAGCTCGAACCACTCGAAGCCGTCGGAGCTCTCCACGGCGCCGGCGCGGGACGCGAAGCGCTGCTCCAGGACCTCGCGCTGCTCGGCCGGGACGGTCAGGACGTTGATCTTTACCACGCTAGGCACATGACACCTCTCACACGGAGAGCGCCGGAATGGCGCCCTAACCTTGACCACGTGCGTGCAGTCTCCTACATCCGTCAGTCCAAGCGCCGAGAGGACGACTCTCAGGCTTCCCCTATGGCCCAGCGTGAGCGGTGTTCCTCGCTCATCGCCTCAAAGGGCTGGGACGACGCGGGTCACTTCGAGGACGTAGGGAAGTCGGGCTGGGATCCTGGTGTCCACCGTCCGGGGTTCGAGGAGATGATGGCCGCCGTCCGTGGCGGTCACGTGGACGCCGTGGTCGTCTTCTCGTTGTCCCGGCTCACCCGGCGGGGTGCGCTGGAGGCAATGAAGATCATCGATGAGCTGGAGCGGTACGGCGTCCGCCTGGTTTCGGTGGAGGAGCCCTACCTGGACACTTCCACTCCGGTGGGGATAGGCATCCTGGCCATCATCGCCGGGCTCGCACAGCAGGAATCGGACCTGAAGTCCGCGTACATCTCCTCCACGAAAGACACGCTGCGGCGAGCGGGCAGCCACGTGTCAGGGATCGCACCCTTTGGCTTCCGGGCAGAACGGGAGACGCGCGGGGAACTGACCGTGATCCGTCTGATTCCGGACCCGGTGGAGGCCCCTGTGGTCCGAGACATGGCCTCGTGGATCGGGGACGGCCTCACTGCCTCCGCTGTCTCCAAGCGCCTGAATGAATTCGGCGTTCCGACGAAGGCGGCTGGCATGGGAGAGGCCGGAGCCAAGCGCATAGCGGCGCGAAGGGCTCGTGGCTCGTCCGAAGCAGTGGGAGGGGCGGGGTGGACCTCTTCCACCGTCCTCCGCGTACTCCGGGATCCGCGTCTGGCCGGATACGCCATGGAGTGGCAGGGGCGCGAGGCGAAAACTAAGGACGCGGACGGCAACGTAATCCCCGGGAAGGCCGGGAAGCGCGTGATCCTGAGGGACGGAGAAGGACGACCGGTCGAGTCACACGACGCGATCATTCCTGCCGACGAGTGGTGGAAGCTCCAGGACGTCTTGGATGGCCGGACGAAGACAGTCGTACGGTCCGGGCGCCGGGTGCCCGCACTCTTGGCGGGCCACGGCCTCCTGTTCTGCGACGTCTGCGGCTCGGTCATGGTCTGCGACAAGCGCTCGGGGAAGCTCTACTACAAGTGCAATCGCGCGGGTGGCATCGTTCCTGGCCATGGCGGCCTGGTGATCAGCATGGCTGACGCGGATGACGAAGTGGCCCGGAAAGTGTGGGCGCGACTCACGGCTATGGATCCGTCCGACGAAGACGACAGGGAGTGGCTGGCGGAGGCGGCTCGCAGGTTCGCTCACCAGCGGGATACGTCCCAGCGGGAGGCGGAGCGCGCGGCGGCGCGGGCGGAGTTGGAGCATGTGCGGGATGCCCTCCGCACCCTCTACCAAGACCGCCAGGAAGGGCTGTACGCGGGTGAAGTGGGCACCAAGATGTTCCGGGAGTCCGTGGAACGCCTGACTGCTCATGAGGAGCGTACGGCGGCGCGTCTGGCGGAACTCGACGCAGCGGTGGGGGCCTCGATCGAAATCCCGGCGGAGTGGACGACGCATGAGGGGGATCCGATAGGGGAGGGGACGCCCTGGAGAGCGTGGGACCTGGAGGAACGCCGCGAGTTCCTGGGGCTGTTCATTGACTCCGTGAGGATCGCCAAGGCCGTCGGACGGGGCCGCAACGCGAACACGCGGGACCGCGTGGTCATCCGGTGGGCGGAGCACCCGCACAAGGACTAGCTACATGCTGGCACTAACGATCTCGTGCACGGTTA
>KL569442.1:5216-5760 GCA_000715685.1 Streptomyces lilacinus | reverse complement strand
TCACGGCGTTCTGCTTGCTCTTGCCCGAGATGAAGCGGTCCCGGCCGTCCGTTCCCTGGGCGGGGCGGCGGACCCGGATCTCGGTCGCGTCCAAGATGGCCGTGCGACCGCTCTCGCCCAGGTGGCTCACGACATCGGCCAGCGTTCGCAGCCGCATCCCGGGAGCGATAGTGCAGCCTCGCTCGGCCAACAGTGGCCGGACTTCGCCGATCGCCCTGGTGATGGTGGAGCGGTCCACGCCGAACCAACAGGCCAGCACATCGTGCGTGGCGCCGTGCCGGAGATGCACGAGAGTAGCCGGTCGACGAAGACCAGCTTGTGCCGGGCCCCGGCACCCACAGCCTGCTTCCGGTCCCGAGAAACGAGCCGGGCCTGATGTCGCTCGTGCCACAACGGCCCGAGCTCGGCAACGAGTTCAGCCAGCACCGCCGACGACAGGCCCGTGACCCGCTGGTTCCGAACGATCGCCGCCCTGATCCCCACCACACTGAACACAACGATCAAGAAGCCGACGCGCCACGGCCAACCGTGCACGAGATCGTTA
>KL569442.1:1404-4940 GCA_000715685.1 Streptomyces lilacinus | reverse complement strand
GCCAACCGTGCACGAGATCGTTAGAAAATGAGGACTCGGTCCCGCTCGCCGTCCGTGAAGTTGGTGGCCGCCTCCGCGCATGCGGCCACCAAGGTCTCTCCGTACTGGATGTGCGGGCGACCGTCGAGGTCCACGCGGCATGTGCGGCCTCGGCGAACGCACGCATCGCGGCCGGGGCATCTGTGTCCACACCACCAGCGCCAGGCCGCGGGCTCGGTCGGCGTCGGCTCAGCCAACCGCTGTCGCTGGCGCAGCCGCTCCCGTTTCTCCCGAATCGGCGCGGCGCGAGCAGCCCGGCAATCTTCCGGGGAGTGTCGCAGTAGGCATGCTCCGGTGAGTTCCCTATGAATCCGGTCGCTCCGGAAGCGCACGACATCATAGGGCCTTTCAAAGCCATCCTGCTCGTTCAGAAGGAGCGACAACTTTGGCGATTCGGTTCTTCGACACGGAAAGGGGTCACCAGTGAAACCGTCGATGGATTTCATGCGCATCTTCCCGTCCATCCGGTTTCCTCCCTTTCGACTCGACGCCAGGCGACATCCGCGCGAGGACATAGAACAGCCTTCCCCTGAATTGGCGTCAACTACCCATGCTGCACTAGACTTTAGACACCGCACCAACAAAGGAAAGGCGCCATCCATGGGCACCAAGTTCATTGAGGTAGACGAATCCCACAAGGGTCAGCCCGGCGTGGAAGAAGGGGTGAAGACGATCGAGGTCGGTGGCCAGACGATCACGACGCCGATTTACGTGCAGCGAATCGACTTCGACGACCTCGCTCCCGAGGTGACCACTAACCTGACCACGGTCAAGTTCGCCGTCACGGTGACCGAGGAAATGGAAGACCTGACCGGGGAGGTGGACGAGGATGGTTCCCCGGTGACGGAAATCAAGGAAATCCAGGTGCCCAAGTGGCTCGAAGTTGACCTGGGGCCCGAATCTCTGCAGCTGTACGAGGAGGTAATGGCGCCCTTCTTCGCCGCCGCCCGCGAAACCGAGGCACCGACCGTGCCCGCGCCCCGCAAGCGCCGGAAGAAGTGATCTCATGCCCCTGTCCTGTTGCCAGGAGAGGGGCTCCGATTGCCCGAGGGTCCTGTGGTGGCGGTACCGCCACCACAGGACCCTCCTTCTCGTCGTCAGCCGTATACGCGCTCGCCCGGCGCCCCGGACTTGTAGTGGTCGAGGCTCTTCCAGCAGTCCACGTTCAGGTTGATGGCTGCGCGGTCACGGAAGTCCGTGCCCAAGGCCTTGTTGCCGCTGCAGGCAGCTCGCTTGTTGCCGCTTGTCGTGGAGAGGAGGCAGAAGTCGGCCACGAACAGGGCGCGGTGCGAGATCAGGATGTTGTAGCTGCCTTCTGCGGCGGCTCGTGCTTCAGTCGGGGATGCAACCGCCGCGTGCGGTCGGATCGCGCCTTGCGGGGCCGCGTGGGCGGGCGTGGAGGCCAGAGTGGCTGCGACGGCGGCCACGGGGGCGAGCACCCGGATGACTGTGTTCGTAAGCATCGCGACGGTCCCCTTTTTGATCAGCTGGCTTCAGCCACGACGACGTTGACCGTGGAGTGCCGGCGGCGCAGTGCCTTCAACGGCTGGTACTCCGGGGAATCCCAGAAGGCACGGACGGACTCCTTGCTGGGGAACTCGTGGATGACGAGAGTCGAGGGGCGCACATCGCCCTCGAGCAGCAGGCAGTTGTCGTCGACGACGAGAATGCTCGCTCCCGCCTTTTCGATCAGAGGAGTCACGCTGTCGACGTACTGCTGGAAGCCGGCCGGGTCGTCCACGTCGAGGTCGATCACCACGTACGCGCTCATAATTCAGCTCCTTCGAAGGGGCATTAGCGGGTTGGTGACTCGACCGTAGATCGCACGTCCCAAGTGCCTCCATCCGCCAAACACCGAAGAACTTGTGCCATCGTCCGGGCCTCAGGACGCCCGGTAGATTCCCTGGAATGGACGTGTTGAGCGATGTGGTGACAACGATGAAGACCGGCCGCGCGAAGGTCACTCGTTCTCTGCACACCGGCCGGTGGGGCAGACGCTACGGCCCTTATCCGGGGGCCGGGTTCCACATCGTGCTCAGCGGCGCCTGCTGGCTCATCACACCCCAGGGCGCGCCTCTCTGGTTGACCAGCGGAGACGTCGTCTTCCTGCCTCGCGGAGTCGTCCATGGGGTCAGTCACCGCCCTGACCGGGTCCTCGATCATTTGCCCCAGGCCGGGAGCGAGCTCACAGACGCCGGCGACGCCCCAGCGAACGTCACCGGCGAGCACGCCCTCCTACTGTGCGGCACCTACCGGCTCGACCACGGGACGGTGCATCCCTTCCTGGAACCTGCCCGAGGTCATCCATCTCCCCGCGCGTCTCGACCGGCACGCGCAGTTGCGCTCCGCGGTCGAGTTGCTGAGCAGCGACGCCAGGCAGGACCGCCCGGGAACGGACGTGGCGCTTCCGGCGCTGTTGGACCTGCTCATCGTGTACACACTGCGCTCCTGGCTGGAGGAGCAGTGTCCGGAGGAGGCAGGAGGCTGGTGCGCGGCCCTCAAGGACCCCGCCGTCGCCGCTGCCCTCGACCGGATCCACCGCGACCCCGCGCACTCGTGGACCGTGCAGGGCCTGGCCTCGTCGGTCGGCCTGTCCCGGACGACGTTCGCGGCGCGGTTCAGCTCGTACGTCGGCCAGTCGCCCATGGCCTACCTCACCTGGTGGCGGCTCAGCACTGCCTCACGGCTCCTGCGGGAGACCAACGCACCACTCGCAGTCGTCGCACGGCAGGTCGGATACGGCTCCGAATTCGCCTTCGCTCACGCCTTCAAGCGAGAGTTCGGAACCGCACCCGGCGCGTTTCGCAAGCATGACGGCGCCCCGCACGAACCCCACTCGGCGACGCGGTGACAGTTCACTACTACGACAGGCTGTCGAGAAACGTCTGATGGCGTACTCGCGCCAAGGACAACAGACTCGCCTTGAGTTGGTGACGATTACGCCCTCGCGTCTTGAGAGCGTGGCAGTTGGGGCACAAGGCGATCATGGTTTCGGGTGTGTCCTGGCCGCCGCGCCCGAGGTCGTTGACGTGGTCGACCTCCAGGATGGGGGCATCGGCGTCCGTGCGCTCGGTTGGGTGGCCCAGGCACGAAGGGTTCTCGCACGTGCCGCCGGACCTCAAGATGACGGCGTCCCGTGCGGCTGGGGAGCGGAGAAAGCGTTCCACCTTCGTCAGCTTGGATCGGCGGTCCCGACGGTCACGTGCCGCTGCCGTTCGGAGTGCGGCCTCGGTCAGTTGCTTGTATCTCTCAGCCGCGGTGACGTGCTCGTTATTGGCTGATGTCGGGACTACGTCCTGAGAGTCATCGTGAACGCGACCATCGTCCTCACGGAGCGCTTCTTCGACCTCGCGTGGCCACGACTCCCTCACCGGCGAGGGCACTGGCGCGAGAATCCACACGTATTCTCGCCGCATCAGCCCGTCTTGGCCCCTCCCCCAGCGGCGACGGCACTGGACGATCACTGCCCACGTCTCGAACTGTCTCTTATACACATC
>KL569442.1:0-1141 GCA_000715685.1 Streptomyces lilacinus | reverse complement strand
GTGCCAGTACCGCAGCGGCCGCTGCTCCTCCTGGTAGGTGGCCATGGAGCGGTTGCCGCCCTTGATCTGCTGTTCCCCGGAGAGTCCGTCGCCGGTATAGGCGATCCAATCGGTCTCCGGTATTCGCTTATCGGCGTACGGTCCCTTGTCGTCCGAGTACACCGTCAGGATGCCATCGGCGAGCGGGGTGATCCCAGCGACCCTGTTGCCCCCGTAGGCCTCTCCTATGGTGTCCCGGTTGGTGAACGTCTCGCCGAGCCTCGGGCGCAGCGCAGTGTCGATGCGTCCCGCCAGCAGATTGGTGAGGTTCAGCGCGTCCAGCAGAGCAGCGGACTCGGATGCGAAGAACCTCAATACCAGGCTGCTGGCAGCCCAGGCAGCGAGCTCGGGTTCCCGGGACAGCAGCGCGTAATCCGCCTCCGGAAGACCAGCCGCAGGGTTCACGGAGTCCAGTGCTGTCAGCGTCGGCCGGCGGCCCCCACTCGTCAGCGCCAGCTCCTCGGCCCCCGATACCTCCCACAGACCGTTGCTCTGCAAGGCCCAGAACGGATAGACGACCTGCCGGGCGCCCTGGGGCGCACCTGCGAACGTGACGAGAAGCGGCGCAACGGCATCGCGGACGGTCGTCCACTGCTGCTCGCGCGTGTGCCCCTGCAGAACGCGCCCGATGGCCCACAACAGAAGCAGTGGCCTATGCAGCGCTTTCTCCGACTCCCGATGTGCTGGGGCCAGAGCGCCCACCCGCTTGATGAAGCTCGCCTCGCCGGCCACTGTCCATCCCTCCCCCGGACGTCACTCAACGACGACCATTCCATCACCCCCCACTGACACTCATGGCTCAGATCAAGCACGAGCCAAGCGCGGGCGCGCGACAGCACCACGAAAACGCCGCCTCCCGCACGAGCCACGCCGAAGCGGGCGGGATTTCAGCCGATTCCTCGGCGCGCCTCTCCCCCGTCCGGCCCTGATCCATTACCGAATGGAGCAATACGGCTACCCTGCGGATGCTCCGTCCGAATTGCCGGGTGAACCTCGGAAACGAAGGAGGTACACCCAATGAAGTCAATCCGTACCGCTCTGTGCGGCACTCTGACGGCAGTCGCCGTCGTTGCGGCACCCGCCCTGTCTCTTATACACATCT
>KL569441.1:19155-20252 GCA_000715685.1 Streptomyces lilacinus | reverse complement strand
CCATGATCCTGTTACGAGCTTTATGCCTGCCATCGTCCAGGCCGCGTAATCACCCACGTTGCCGGATTGGAGGCGGTGGAGAGGGGTCCCCAAGGGGTGATGGGTGGACCAGAGAGCGAAGTCGGTAGTCAGGGCCGTGGAGAGCAGACCCAGCGTCACGTTTGTCGGGGTTCACGACCCCCGCAACCTGGGAGGCGCAGATCGTGCCGGGAGTTGACGCCGAGGGTCGTGGCAACCGGTCTCGGGTCCGCGCCTCGTCGGCAGGTCTCCGGGCCGAATGTGGGTGGGCTCCTGCCGTTGGCTCTCGCCCGTCCCAAGGAGCACACATGCTGCGACGCGCGGTGCCGCAAGGCCCGTCACCGCCGAGCTAAAGGGTGAACAAGGCGGGCACGAGGCAGTTAGGGCTTGACGAGAACTTTTCCCAGTGTCGTACCGTACGAAGATAGTCCCGCGAGGCCAAGGCGCAGGCCGTGAAAAGGAGTCCGAGGCCGGGGGCGCAGCCGCGGCCGTGCAGTTCATGTTTGTCGACGTGGCGGTCGTGGGGGACGCCAGTGCAGGCGAGGAACGCGGCCTTGGTATCGGCGCTGAGGGTGGGGACGGCGCGGTGCATGTGGTCGCCGGAGAGGGTTCCGGGAGGTGCGGGGGCGCCCGCCGTCAGCGGGGAGCTGCGGCGTACGAGTGCAGGTACGGCGATGGCATCGGCTGCGGACAGCGTCACGTCTATGGCGTCGGGAGGAGGCATCGGCCTCGCAACTCTGCCACGGCGGTCTCGACGGGCAGTGCGCCCGGAGTGGCTGCGGTTGTGTCACGGTAGGGGGATGCCTGCCTCGAGCCTCGGTTACTGGCAGTGAGGCGTCAGGGCCTTCGAGAGCTATGGAGGGCTGACTCAGACGTGCCGGTCGATGGCGGGAGTCAGGCAGTCAGCAGGTGGTCGGCGCGGCCTCGGTGGCTCACCACTTGGAGCGATGCTGACGAATTGCTGACCAGGCCACCGTCGCGGTGCCTCTGACCTGCGTAAACGCTCGGCAGTGCTGAGTTGTGCACCATCTTGACGAAGTGCCCGGCGCCGTCGGGGCCGACGTGGACGGCACAGGGGG
>KL569441.1:18305-18894 GCA_000715685.1 Streptomyces lilacinus | reverse complement strand
ACGGCACAGGGGGTGCCGTCCTTCGCCTTCGCGGCGATGTCCTCGAGCAGCGGCCCGAGGGCCTCGTACGACTCCTTCGAGCCGCCGGGCATGATGCTCGGCCCGTTGAGCGCGCCCTCCTCGCCGCCGGAGATGCCCGCTCCGACGAAGTGGATGCCGCGCTCCCGCAGGGCCTTCTCGCGGCGGCGGGTGTCCTCGAAGTGGGCGTTGCCGCCGTCGATGATCATGTCGCCTTCTTCGAGGAGGGGTGCGAACTCCTCGATGACGGCGTCGGTGGGCCCGCCGGCCTTGACCATGATGATCAGGCGACGCGGCTTCTGCAGCGCGGCGACGAACTCCTCGGCGCTCTCGGCGGGGACGAAGTTCCCCTCGTGGCCGTGCTCGTCGATGAGGGCCTTGGTCTTGGCGGCGGTGCGGTTGTGGACGGCGACGGTGTGGCCGTGGCGAGCGAAGTTGCGGGCGAGGTTGCTGCCCATGACGGCGAGCCCGGTGACGCCGATCTGTGCGGTGGCGGTGGTGGCGGGGGTGCTGGGCATTGCGGTGTTCCACTCCTGTCGCTGTGCGTCGAAGCTGGTGCGAGCGTCAACAC
>KL569441.1:17125-17995 GCA_000715685.1 Streptomyces lilacinus | reverse complement strand
GCGTCAACACCGCGAGATCCGGGGATCTTCCCCGGACCCCCTCCGCACGGGTGACCGGGCAGCAGCCCGGCCACCATGGCACGGAGCGCTCAAGGATGACTGTGGGCGCACTGGAGGTGGGCCTGGACCAGTCCCCCCGCTCGCCCGCGAGAGCCTCGGCGCCTGCAGCCCGTTGGTGCGACCTGAACACATGTGAAGCGAGGCGCGTTGTCCATGTATTGGGGCCTCGGCGCCGGCTGGGCCGCCGGAGGGTACGGTCTGACGGTTGCGTGATGGTGGCGCTTGTGGGCGGTCCGTGGCGGGTGCCGACGGATCCGATGCTGACCTATTGCTGACTTAGTGGTCACCTCTGGAAGTCCTTCGGGGGTTGATCAGCGGCGAAGGATACTTCTTGGTGATCGGTGGTGTGCCGGGCTGAGGTTGTCGCGACCGAGGACACCGCTTCACCAAATCTCCTGATCGTCCGCAATCGGCTCGAGTCGTAACCCCCCTGTCATCGCTCGGTGGGTGTCTCCGAGGTGAAGCAGTGGCCGAGTTCGGGGGCGAGTCCCTGGTAGTGGCGGAAGTTGAAGATGAGCGGGCTCCAGAGGGTGGGGTTGATGTGCTGGGTGCCGGGCACGACGATGCGCTGGTCGGCGTGGGTGCGTGCGACCGCGCACTCCACGATCAGGAAGTGGCCCTCCGCGTCCGGTGAGCTGCGCCGGACCAGGGCCTCGAGTTGGAGTGGGCACTCCGCGACGCGCGGAGCGCGTACCGTCTCGGACGGTACGGGCGTGAGGCCGGCCGCGGCGAACTTGTCGCGCTCGTAGCGGTAGCCGCGCGCCCTCTTGGCGGCTGGCACGGGTGCGGCTCCGGTGAGCGGGGCGAGCC
>KL569441.1:10763-16863 GCA_000715685.1 Streptomyces lilacinus | reverse complement strand
GTGTATAAGAGACAGGCTCCACCGCGTCCCAGAGGCTGGGCGAGGGAAGGTTGATCACGAGTTCCGGCCTGGTGGCCAGGTTGGCTGCGGTCTGGCTCTCGGCGCCGAGGCCGAGCACCACGGTCTGTCCGAGCGCCCAGACAGAGGAGACCGGCGCCAGGTTGGCCGAGCCGTCCTCGTTCTCGGTGGTCAGCAGGGCGACGGGGGTGCCGAAATAGAGGATGCTCGGGGTTATCGCGGTGTGCGAGGGCGCGTGTGTCGCTGTCGTCATGGACCGGAAACCTAGGGGTCGGACCCTTCGCCAGCGGCCGAAGTAACGCAGGGCGAGACTGTACGGGTGACCAGCTTCAACGGAACCTATGCAGACGGCCCCGACCTCGCCGAGTTCGCGGGGCTGCTGGCGGACCGTACCCGCGCGGCGTTCTGCCTGGCGTTGCTTGACGGCCGCGCCTGGACCGCGTCGGAGCTGGCCCGCACCGCAGGCGTCGCCCAGTCAACCGCCAGCGCGCACCTCGACCGGCTGGTGCGGGGCGGCATCCTGGCCGAGGAGCGGCAGGGGCGGAATCGGCTGCTACGGCTGGCGACCGCGGACACCGCCGAAATGATCGAGAGCCTGGCCGCCCGGTCCCCATACCGGCCGACCCCGGTGCGCTCGCTGACTGAGTCCAACCGCCGCCGCACCCTAGCGCACGCCCGTATCTGTTACGACCATCTCGCGGGCGCGCTGGCCGTGGCGATCACCGACGCGATGACCGAACTCGGGCTGTTGGCCTGGGACTACGGACCGGCCCTCACTGCGGCGGGCCGGAACTGGCTGAGTGAGCTCGGTATCGCCGACGACCGCCCGGACGACTCATGGCGACCCCACGTCCGTATGTGCATGGACTGGACGGAACAGCGCCCGCACCTGGCCGGCGGGGTGGGCGCGGCGCTCTTCCGGCACGCGCTGGACTCATCCTGGCTGGTGCACCGCAGCACGACCCGGATAGTCACCGTGACCGATGCGGGCCATGCCGCGCTGCGCACACGGCTCGGCCTCACGGACGATGTGCTCGCCTGCTCAGCGGCGCAGGCCGGGATGTCGAAGGACAGCGGGCTGCGCCAAGGCGGCACATAGAGGGGGCGGGTTGAAGGCTCGTGCTGCGGCAGACTCCCGCCGGTAAGATCCACTTCTGCTGATCGGCCTGCCTTGCCCGTTGCCGTCGCCCGTGCGATATCGCCGACCGCTTCCGAGCGTCACTGGCTGAAGAAGATGGCCCATGGTCACAAGAGCCCTCACCAGGCCAGGATGTGGGCGCAGGTGGTGCTGCACGCCGCGCGAGGCCGCTCCAACGCGCGCATCGCCCGCGAGACGGGCCTGCACCTGGACACCGTACGCAGGTGGCGGGGCCGGTTCGCCGAGCAGGGCCTGGCCGGGCTGGACGCGACCGCAAGCGGTCCGGCCGCCCGCCCGCGTTTACCGCGCTGCAGGCCGCTCAGGCCAAGGCGCTCGCATGCCAGCTACCCGCTAAGATCGGTACCCCGCTGGCGCGCTGGTCATGCCCGGAACTGGCCGCCGAACTCACGGCGCGCGGCATCACCGGCCCGATCTCGGCCTCCACCGTGCGCCGCTGGCTGCGCGAGGACGCGCTCAAGCCCTGGCAGCACCGCTCATGGATCTACATCACCGACCCCGACTTCCGAGCCAAGGCCGAGCGGGTGCTGGACCTGTACACCCGCACCTGGCAAGGCGAACCGCTCGGCCCGGACGAGTACGTCATCAGCGCGGACGAGAAGACCTCTATCCAGGCCCGCTGCCGCTGCCACCCCACCCTCGCTCCGGGCCAGGCCCGCGCGATGCGGGTCAACCACACCTACGGACGCGGCGGCGCCATGGCTTACCTCGCCGCCTACGACGTCCACCGCGCGAGGGTGTTCGGCCACACCGAGTCCAGGACCGGCATCGACCCGTTCATGACCCTGGTCGCCCATGTCATGAGCCAAGAACCTTACGCCAGCGCCAAGCGGGTGTTCTGGATCGTCGACAACGGTTCCTCCCACCGCGGGCAGAAGGCCGCCGACCGCTTGACCCGTGCTTTCCCGAACGCGGTCATGGTCCACACCCCGGTCCACGCCTCCTGGCTCAACCAGGTGGAGATCTACTTCTCCGTCGTGCAGCGCAAGGTCGTCCAACCCAACGACTTCACCGACTTGGCCCAGGTCGGGGACCGGCTCCGCGCCTTCGAAGACCGCTACAACGCCACGGCACAGCCCTACCGGTGGAAGTTCACCACCTCCGACCTGGACGATTTGCTGGCCAGACTCGACCGGCACACCGCCGGTCACCACGAAGAATCCTCCATCGCGCTGGCGGCGTGATCAACCCCCGAAGGATTTACAGAACCGACCACTTAGCTGACGGGTGGCCAGTTATGTGGTGTGTTGCCCGATGGGTGCCGTGGCGTCTGTGAGGGCGGTGGCAATGCCGTGGCAGGGGATACGGAGGGTGGCGGAGGGGCTGGCCCGGCAGCCACGCTGCAGGAGGTCAGCGAGCCTGGACGGTGGTCCCGGGGTGAGAGTGCTCCCGCGTGTGCGGGGACGACCGGTCAGCCACGAGCTTGGCCGGGGCGTAGATCGAACTACCCCCGCGGGTGCGGGGACGACTTCCGGCCGCCGCTCCCCAACCCCACCGTGCAGGGACTACCCCCGCGGGTGCGGGGACGACGACGATGCCCGCGCAGAGGATGGTGGCCTTGCGGGACTACCCCCGCGGGTGCGGGGACGACGGGCAGTCCCCTGAGGCTCCGGGCACCCTGTACGGACTACCCCCGCGGGTGCGGGGACGACCCGGTGTGTCCCTCATAGCCAAGGATCCGACCAGGACTACCCCCGCGGGTGCGGGGACGACGATCACCCCAGCATCCCGCAAGGCGGTGAAAAAGGACTACCCCCGCGGGTGCGGGGACGACGCCTCCTCAGCCTCGAGCGCGGCGACGTGGAAGGGACTACCCCCGCGGGTGCGGGGACGACAAGATCGGAAAGAGCACCAAAATCGCCCGCCAGGGACTACCCCCGCGGGTGCGGGGACGACCTTGAGGCCGTCGCCCAGGTCGCCCGCCAACGCGGACTACCCCCGCGGGTGCGGGGACGACCCCGTTCCTCCGCCGCCGGCGGGCCGCCCGCGGGGACTACCCCCGCGGGTGCGGGGACGACGCCTCCGCGAGGCGCGGGTCCGGGGAGACGAAGGGACTACCCCCCCCCGGGTGCGGGGACGACCCCGGGCACGGTCACGATCCGGGCGTACGTCGAGGACTACCCCCGCGGGTGCGGGGACGACCTGCACTGGGCAGCGGCGGCACACCGCTTTGGCGGACTACCCCCGCGGGTGCGGGGACGACGCGGCCAGGCGGGCGACGTCGCGTCGTTCACGGGGACTACCCCCGCGGGTGCGGGGACGACGTTCAGGCTGGGCGGAACTGGACTCGGCCGATTGGACTACCCCCGCGGGTGCGGGGACGACGCGCCTGCGAAGCCGAGCTGCTGGAGGAAGGCGGGACTACCCCCGCGGGTGCGGGGACGACGCTTTCGCAGGCTATGTGGCTGAGCTGACAGCGGGACTACCCCCGCGGGTGCGGGGACGACGTTATCGGGAGTGGCACGTGAGCCGAGGAGGGGGGACTACCCCCGCGGGTGCGGGGACGACAAGCCGTACGACGAAGTGGAGGGCGCCTCCGGAGGACTACCCCCGCGGGTGCGGGGACGACCGTCAAATTCAGCTCTTCTTCAAGCGAATAGGGGACTACCCCCGCGGGTGCGGGGACGACCTTCTCGACCTGCACTGATGCTAGCAATGGAGCCGGTTCTCATTTAGCAGGATCGGCGGTTGGGGCATGCGATCCAGGGCCAATGTCAGTGGGCGGGTTTATGGTGCGGCTCCACTGTAGGGAGGGAGCTGCACCGGTGGAGCGCACGCCGTCGATTGTTGACCTGATGCGGGTGATGGGGCTGTCGGAGGAGGCTGTCGCCAGGGTGTCGCGGTTTTGGGGGAAGTCCGCGGCGCGGAACGGGGGACGGACCCATCTGCTGCTGGGGCACTTGTTGGACACCGCCGCCGTGGCCGAGGTGATGTGGAGCCGGTACTTGTCGGCCGCGTTGCGGCACCGGCTGGAGGAGATCAGTGGCGGGCGCGGGCGGTTGTGGTTCATGTGGATCTGCGGGATTCACGACTGCGGAAAGGCATGCCCTGCCTTCCAGGCGTTGGACGATGCGGAGGCTGCCCCGGTCAGGGCAGCGGGGCTGTCGTGGGGGCGGTTGCCGGCGGCCCGGCGGCAGCGGTTGCGGCATGACGTGGCGGGCGCGGCGTTGCTGTGGCCGAGGCTGGTCGCGGAGTGGGGCAGTACAGAGAGCGCGGCATGGGTTTGGCCGTTGGTTGCTGGCCATCACGGGACGTTTCCTTCCGTTCAGCAGCTGAAGGAGCGGAGGCATCGGGAAGGCCGAGGGCGCGGAGCTGGGTGGGAGGAGGCGCAGAGGGCGGTCGTAGACGTGTTCACCCGGGCTGTCGGTTTTGAGGACCTGGCCGATGCACGACCGGTGGGCGCTCTGAACAAGGCAGAGCAGCTGGGCTTGTCCGGGCTGATCGTCATGGCGGACTGGATCGCCAGTGACAGCGAGCAGTTCGAGGGGCTCGCGGATGCGCGGAAGATCTCCCTCGCTTCGGCCCGCCGGCGGGCCGAAGCGGCGTGGCAGCGGCTCGGTCTGCGAGGTGGATGGGGTGAGCTCGCGATTCCCGAAGGTCGATTCACTCCGCTGACGAGGCGGCTGAAGGTGACCCCGAGGGCCTCGCAGCGGGAGCTGCTCGAGCGGGCGTGGTCGATGCCTGTACCGGGGCTGATGATCGCCGAGGCTCCGATGGGGGAGGGCAAGACGAAGGCCGCACTGGCGGCGGCCGAGGTGCTGGCGGCCCGGTTCGGGCTGGACGGCGTCTTCGTGGCCATGCCGACGCAGGCGACAAGCGACCCGATATACGAGCAGGTGCTGGAGTGGGTGCGGTCGTTCGACCCGGAACTGGAAGCGCAAGTCGCACTGCTGCATGGCAAGCGCCGCTTCAATCCGACATGGCGGGAGATCTGGGAAGGCAAGCGGACGGGCCCGGTGGGAGAACCCGGCGAAGGCAACGAGCCGGCAGCCTTGGATCCGTTCGACGTCTACGGGGCGATCGAAGAGGACGCCGAGTACGGCGTGCCCTCTTCGTCGCCAGGCAGCAGGTCGAAGCAAGAGCCCGACCGCCCGGCCCGATGGTTCCTCGGCAACAAGCGGGGCCTCCTCACCGCGTTTGCCGTCGGCACCGTTGATCACCTGCTGTACGCGGCGACCCGCACGCGGCATGTAATGCTCCGCTTCGCCGGACTGGTCGGCAAGGTCGTGGTTGTGGACGAGGTGCACGCCGCCGACGTTTACATGCGGCAGTTCCTCCTTGAGACGCTGCGCTGGCTCGGGCAGGCCAAGGTCCCGGTGATCCTGCTGTCGGCAACGCTTCCGCCGGCACAGCGGCAGGCATTCGTCGATGCGTATCTGTCAGGTGCTCTGAGCGCGGCGGATACGGTCTGTCCGGTGCCGGAGCCAGCCGGTTACCCATGTGTCACTGTTGCCCATGCTCTCAATGGGGCTCCACTGGCAGCGAGTTCGCGTGAAGTGGTGCTGTCCTGGCGGGCGTCGATGCCGACGCGGATCGACTGGCTGCCGGACATTTCCGAGGACGGGACGCTGATTGCCTCGACGGTGAGGGAAGAGGTAGCCGACGGCGGTGTGGTGCTGGTGGTGGTGAACCAGGTCGACCGAGCCCAGGCTGTTCACCGCGCCCTGACAGAGGCCGGTTTTGAGGGGCAGGTGCGACTGCTGCATGGTCGGCTGTGCTCGGCCCACCGCGCGGAACGGACCGAAGAGTGCCTGCGACTGATGGGCCCAGGGGCCGGCGAGGAGCGGCCTGACCGCATGGTGGTGATCGCCACGCAGCTCGCCGAGCAGTCGTTCGATGTGGACGCGGATCTGCTGATCACGGACCTTGCCCCTGCCGACCTGCTCCTGCAGCGCATCGGGCGGCTCCACCGACACGGCGGGACCC
>KL569441.1:9286-10449 GCA_000715685.1 Streptomyces lilacinus | reverse complement strand
GAGATGTGTATAAGAGACAGGAGCGAGGGCGCCCGCGGTTCCTTCCCGCGTCGAAGAAGATCTATGGGGAGTGGGCGCTCCTCAGGGCGGCCACCCTGGTCGTCGAAGCAGCCGGCCCGCTGGGAGGAGAAGCCTCGCAGAACGGCGGATGGAGCATCCCCGCCGACGTGCCGGGCCTGGTCGCCAAGGCCTACGGAGAGACGGAGATCTGCCCACCGGAATGGGAAGAGGGTGCAGCTCGGGAGGTGTGGCGGGCGCAGGAGGCAAAGCGGGAGAACGACGCGGAGGGCTTCCTCTTGACGCGCGCCCGGGAATGGGGGGCGCCCACCTTGGAGGGGTTGCACTACGCGGGCACCCGGGCGGCATCCGAAGAGGATCTCGACGCCGTGGTGCGGGATGGGAAGCGGTCGGTGGAGGCCGTGATCGTCCGGCAATCGGCCGACGGGTACCGAGCTCTCGACGGGACCTGGGTCGGCGTTCACGGCGAGGTGGACGACGAGACGGTGGTGGGCCGGCTTCTGGGAGGCACTGTGCGGTTGCCTGCCCGGCTCACGGAGGCTGCCGAGCGGGAGCTCGTTCCGTTGCCGGGGTGGGTCGGCCATCCGTGGCTCCGGTATGGACGGGCACTTGTCCTGGGGGAAGACGGGACGGCCGTACTGGGCAAGGAACGGGTCTCGTACGACGACGTCCTGGGGTTGGTCGTCGAACGCGGCTGAAGCGGCGCGCGGAGCCGAGCCCGGAGCCCCGATCACCCCGCGCTGCGGGGACGACCTGAAGCACTAGGCGGGAACACCCCCGAACTCGGGGAAGGGCGGCTCCCCGCGCCGTCGGGCAGGGTACAGGGTCGCCTCTCGCACAGGTTGCGGAACGGTTCCGCTCGTTCGGATCACTCCGATTCGGTTGAAAGGACTAGGCGTTGCGTGCAAGCCTTGCGTCGCCTGGTGAGGCGCCAAATCGCTTGATGTGACGGCGAGTTGCCCTGCAGTCCTGCGCGTCCGAGGGGACGTGCACATGATTCATGGAGGGGGAACCACCATGGACCCCGACGGAGATCTCGTCCACGGCGACTGGTTGACCACGGTCGACGCCGACG
Source organism: Streptomyces lilacinus (assembly GCA_000715685.1). GTDB lineage: Bacteria > Actinomycetota > Actinomycetes > Streptomycetales > Streptomycetaceae > Streptomyces > Streptomyces lilacinus. The sequence continues at coordinate 9,356 of KL569441.1, read as the reverse complement.
GCGCGACCCGTGCGACCGGCCTGTTGGGCGCGTTGACTGGCGCGCACACGGTTCGGCGGCTGGAGCTGCC
>KL569441.1:0-9007 GCA_000715685.1 Streptomyces lilacinus | reverse complement strand
GACAATGCTGCCTGCATTGCTGCGACAGATGCTCCTACCGGTCGTGCTTGATGCCACCGGTGTGCCGCGCACGCGGCAGCAGTGGGCCGAGTGGTTCAACTGCGGTCGTTTCTCGGACGCCGCGGTGGCGCGGCTGACCGACTACCTCGGACCCCGCTACGGCGACCGTTTCCTCTTGGATGGCAAGCGCCCTTTCGCGCAGGTCGCCAGCCTGGAGGCCCTCAATGGAGAGACGAAGTCGGCCGCGCAACTCGTGCCGTTTGTCGCCAACGGTAACAACGTGCCGTTTTACAGTTCGCTCACCGAGGGCGACGAGCTGCTGCTGACGCCCGGCCAGGCGCTTCTGTGGTTGCTCCACGTGCACTGCTGGGACACGGCTTCCATCAAGACCGGAGCCGTCGGTGATCCGCAGGCGAAGAACGGAAAAACGACTGGAACTCCGACGGGCCCGCTCGGCCAGCTCGGGGGGATCGTCCCGGTCGGACGCAACCTGTTCGAGACGCTGATGCTGAACACACCGGTCATGCCCGATGGGCTGGACCCGGCGGACCGGCCCCAGTGGGCGTGGGACGAGCGCCCGGCCTCGCTCGGATGGAAGCCGCCGGCCGGTCCCGAGTGGTCCTCACGCCCGGCCGGCGGACTGCTGGACCTGCTCACCTTCCAAGCTCGCCGCATCCGGCTGATCCCGTGCGAGACGGAGCAGGGGCTGCGTGTGCATCGAGTGATTGTGTGCGCCGGTGACCGTCTCGCCCGGACTCCCGAATGGGACCCGCACACAGCCTGGTCCCACACTGCCAAGCCGAAGGCCGGGCAACCCGGGCGGCGCCCCCGCCGTCATGTATCCGGGCGTTCGGCCTGGCAGGGACTCGGCCCGCTGCTCGCGTTGGACCTGCCCGTCGACGGCGACGGACTGTACACCTCCCACCTCCTCCGGCAGATAGGTGCCCTGAGCGCCGAAGGAGCATTGCCCGCCGAATACCCGCTCGGTGTGGAGATCTGCGGCGTTGAATACGGCACCCAGTCCGCCGTCGTCGAGAATGCCATCAGTGACAGCCTGCCGCTCCCAGTGGCTTCCCTGCTCGCCGAGGACGATGGGCTGCGCGCTGCGATCCTGGAATGTGTCAGCCAGGCGGACACGGTCGGCCGCGCTCTGGACAACCTCAACAACGATCTGCGACGGGCTTCGGGTGGTGATCCGCTGCCTCGGGACAAGGGTCAGCGCCCCTCCTCCCGGTTCCTGCACAGCCTTGACCGAACGATGCGCCGTCTGCTCGCTGGGCTGCGCACTGTCGGCGAGAACGAAGACCTGCTGGAGCAGGCGCAGCTCGCCTGGGAGTTGTCCGTACGAGCGGTGGCCGTCCGGGAGGCTGAAGCGCTCCTTGCTGCCGTGCCGCCGCGCGCAGTGGTGGGACGTGTCGAGAAGAACAACGGCAAGGAGGTCGTGTACCGGAGCGGCAAGGCCGTAGGCATCTTCCACAAGAAGCTCACAGAGGTCCTGACCCGGCTCGCCGCGGAAGGCCCGGACAACGGGGAGGCGGCGGCATGAGCACCGCAAGCGGCGGCACCCGCAGTGGCCTGCGCGCCTACTTCTGGGAAGAGGCCGCCACTGACTGGCACACCCGCCTCCAGGAAGGGCGCCCCGGCTTCTCGGAGCACATCACGCGCAAGCTGCGCGGCCTGCGTGACGGCATCAGCAGCGAGCCAGGCACCGTTCCCGCCGTGCGAGACGCTCACCGGGTGCGGCTGACCGACGCCACCCGGGAATCGGACCGCCTGCCCGACTTCTACATCGCCGAGCACGCCGCACTCACCCTCTTCGGCCGGCACCAGCAAGCGGTCGCCGACCCCGCCCACCGTCCGACGGCCGGCCTGGGCACGGCATGCCGGGACCTGCGCCGCGCCAAAGCGTTCTCGCGGAGCGCAGTGGAGCAGCGCCTGATCGCGGCCGCCACTGCTCAGGAGCTGCATGAGCTCGTTCAGCACCTGTACCGGCTCGTCCCGCTGCTGGGACAGGCGGGTATCGGCCTGGACTACACCCGGCTGCTGTACGACTTCGCCGCCTGGGAGAGCCCGGGCCGGGACCGAGTCCTGCGCTCTTGGGGGCTGCAGTACACCGAACCGCCCGCTGTTGACGACGATACCGATGCCGCCCCGTACTGGGCCTGCTTCGCGCCGGACCGGGCGGAGAACGGCGCACAGCTGGCGGCCCTGAGGTCGGGCACAGGCCGTGAGCCCGGCGCTGTCCCCGCGATGTGGCCGCACTACCGAACCCGCATGCCATCCGAGCTGCGCGGCAAGGGCGCCCTCACCAGGGATCTGATCGCCGAGCACGCCGCACTTTCCCTCTTCGGACGGCACCAGCAGGGCCGCAGCCGGACCATGCACGTCCCCGGCAACAGCCCCGGCACCGCAGCACGCCTGCTGCTGGCAAAGAGCGGCAGCGGGGAGGAGGCGCTGGGACGCCGGTTCGGCGCCCTCCTTACCGCCATCGACGCCGGCGAGCTGGCGATGCACCTGCGCGGCTTCGTCACCCTGCTCTCCCGCGCCGAGATCGGTCTCGACTACGACCGGCTGCGCACCGCCCTGCGGACCTGGGACGACCCCAAGCGGCCGAACGCTCAGAGCCGTTTCCGTGACCGCTGGGACCGAGACTTCCGCGTCGATCCCAAATCCAAGAACTCCTGACACCTGCGCCGAACGTCCGTTTCCCGCCCGGCGCCCTCACTTCCTTCTTCAGTTCCGCCTCGCCGTTCGGCGATGCCTCACGTCACCGAGGAGCCCGTTCGTGACTCAGCCCACCCTGTTCGTCGAAGTCCACATCCTGCAGAGCCTGCCCCCGTCCAACGTGAATCGGGATGATTCAGGCACCCCGAAACAGGCGGTTTTCGGCGGCGCCCGCCGTGCCCGGGTCTCCTCCCAGGCGTGGAAGCGTGCCACCCGCACCGAATTCGCCAAGGCCACCGAGCCGGCCGACCGCGCGACCCGGACCAAGCGGATCGCCGCCCTGCTCGCCGAGCGGCTCACCCGGCCGGTCACCGAGGGCGGCACGGGACTCGAAACCGCCGAGGCCGACCGTCTGACCGCTGCCCTGCTGGAACCCCTTAGGGTCACCAAGTCTTCCACGAAGGAGAAGCAGTCCGCCTACCTCCTCTTCTTCGGCAAGCGTCAGCTCGACGAGATCGTCAAGCTGCTGAATGGCCGTGCCGCGGAACTGGTTGCCCTGTCCGACGCGGATCTCAAGGCCGAGGTCGACAAGCTCCCGGTGGTCGCCACCCTCTCGTCCGGCCACCCGGCGGAGGTTGCACTCTTCGGCCGCATGGTCGCCGACCTGCCCGCCCTCAACGTGGACGCCGCCGTTCAGGTTGCACACGCCTTGTCCACCCATGCCGTGCGCACCGAGTTCGACTACTACACCGCGGTGGACGACGAGAACACCGAGGACCACGGCGCCGGAATGATCGGCACCGTCGAGTTCAACTCGTCCACCCTCTACCGCTATGCGATTCTCGGAGTACACCAGCTGCGCGACAACCTCGGCTCCGCCGAAGACACGCGCGACACGGCCGTCCGGTTCGTGGACGCCTTCACCCGCTCCATGCCCACCGGCCACCAGAACTCCTTCGCCCACCGCACCCTGCCCCACCTGGTGCTCCTCACCCTCCGCACCGACCAGCCGGTGAACCTGGTCTCCGCGTACGAGGAGCCGGTCACGGGCGTCACCGGGTTGGCCACCGAGTCCGCCCTTCGCCTGGCGGGCGAGCTGAAGTCCGTCGCCGCCACCTGGGCCGCCGAACCGGTCCGTACCCTGGCCGCCTACAACGTCGAGGTCGACAAGCTCACAGAGGTGTTCGGCCCGGCCGTCGCTTTCCCCCAGCTGCTCGAATCGCTCGGCGAGCTGGTCGGGAAGTGGCTGGCCGACGGCCAGATCACGAAGGCCGCCGTGTGATGACCGACCACGCCGTCCTCGTCCTCCGGCTGGCCGCACCTTTGCAGTCCTGGGGCGGTCCCTCCCGCTACAACCGGCGCGAGACCCAGCCTCAGCCCACCAAGTCCGGCATCCTTGGCCTGCTCGCGGCCGCCGAGGGCCGCTCCCGCGAAGCCTCGATCACCGACCTCCTCGACCTTCGGCTCGGCGTGCGCGTCGACCAGCCGGGCTCGCTGCTGCGCGACTACCACACCTTCAGCGACCACCGGGGCGTGCCGCTGCCCTCCGCAAAAGTGAACGCCAAAGGCGTACAGACGAAGACCAGTCCGGCCAAGTACACCGGCGTCACCCAGCGCTTCTACCTCCAGGACGCGGTCTTCGCCGCCGCGTTGCGCGGTCCGGCACCCCTCCTCGAGCGCTTGGAGCACGCTGTTCGGCACCCCGTCCACCCGCTTTCCCTCGGCCGTCGCTCCTGCCCGCCCACCGGACCGGTCAGCCTCGGGCTGCAGGCCGACGCCCCGCTCTCGGATGCGCTGGCGACCGTACCCTGGCAGGCGTCCGCCCACCGCCGCAGACAGGCGTGGGCGACAGAAGTGACACTGGAGGCCACCGTCGAGGACCCCGCCGGCGACCAGCTCGCCGCCGACGTCCCCGACACCTACGACCTCAAGACCGGCACCCTCTTCAGCCGCCGGGCCGTTCGGCACCTGTGGGTCACCGTCCCCACCGGTCGGCAAGCAGGAGAACCCGCCGACGGGAAAGCCTCTCCGGGCACCCACGAACACGATCCGTTCGCTCTCCTGGGCTGGTGACCCTGATGCCCTACCTGTCGAAAATCGCCCTGAACCCGCGCCGCCGCCAAGCGGTCTCCCTGCTGGGCAACCCCCACCGCCTGCACGCGGCAGTCCTCGCCGGTCTCGCCGCGCAGCCCGTGACCGAGCGCGTCCTGTGGCGGATGGAGAACAGCACCCCCCACCGTGCCGAGATCCTCGTCCTCACCCAGAACCGCCCCTCCTGGCAGCACCTCATCGACGAAGCCGGCTGGCCCGGCGCCGACGGCGGCGAACCGCTCATCGCCGACTACGCCCCCCTCCTCGAACGCATCGCACTCGGGAAGGAGTTCGGCTTCCGCCTGACCGCCAACCCCGTCCAGACCGTGCCGCGCCCCACAAATCCGAGCGAGCAACAGAACGCACGCCTCAAGGCCCACGCAGAACAGCCCGACGCTGCCGGTCACCGCCCGCGCGGCTTCCGCGTGGCCCACCGAACAGCAGCCCAGCAACTCCACTGGATCCTCGCCCGAGCCGAACGCCACGGCTTCACCATCCCTCAGACCCCTTCCGACGCGCCGGCCCCGGGACTCAAGGCAGACAACTCGCTCACCGCGGGACCTGCTGTATCGATCGTCAGCCGCGACATCCTGCGATTCCACAAGCACCGTGCCGGCCCGCGGGTCACCCTCTCCACGGCCACATTCGAAGGACGGCTGAGAGTCACCGACCCCGACGCGCTGCGCGTGGCACTGCTGGGAGGCATCGGTCCGGCCAAGGGATACGGGCAGGGACTGCTCACCCTGGCCCCGGTAAGAGCAGAAGCGGCGATGACCAATGCCTGAGCCCTGGTGGCGCGCCGGTCCGCAGGAAGTGCACCGGCTGGAGGACCGCGTATCCAGCCTCTACGCCGAGCGCTGCCACATCGACCGCGACGACAACGCCGTCGTCCTGGTCAACAAAGCACGAGTGGTCCACGTCCCGGCGGCCTGGCTCGCCGTACTCCTCATCGGCCCCGGAAGCCGCATCACTCACGCAGCCGTCACCCTGCTGGCCGACTCCGGCACCTCCCTGTGCTGGGTCGGCGAGCACGGCGTCCGCCTCTATGCCTCAGGTCACGGCGTCGCGCGCGGCTCCCAGCTACAGCTGCGGCAGGCATGGCTGGTCACCCGCCCCAAGGAACGCGTCGCGGTCGCCCGCCGCATGTACGACATGCGCTTCGCCGCTGAAGACACCTCGAGCCTCACCCTCCAGCAGCTACGAGGACGGGAGGGCACACGCGTCCGTCGGCTCTACGCCCAGCACTCCGCACGCACCGGAGTGCCCTGGACCAAGCGGGACTACAAGCCCGGAGACGCCTTCGGGGCAGGTGACGACGTCAATCGACTGCTGTCCGCTGCGAACTCTGCCCTCTACGGCATTTGCCACGCCGTCATCACCGGAATCGGCGCCAGCCCTGCCCTCGGCTTCGTACACGCGGGTTCCGCACTGTCCTTCGTCCTGGACGTCGCCGATCTCTACAAGGCCGAGTTCACCATCCCGCTAGCCTTCGACCTCGCAGCCAAGGGACTGACCTCCGAGCGCGACGCGCGCACGGCCCTCCGCGACGCCGTGATCCAGAGCAAGTTGCTGCCCCGCATCGTCGCAGACATCAAGGACCTACTGGTCCCAGAAGGCGCCACCTTGCTGGAGGAAGACTTGGGAGGACTCTGGAACGACGGAGACAGCGTCGTCAGCAGCGGCCGCAACTGGGGTTCGGACGCCTTCGGCCCTGACAGCCACCTGGACGTCATCCCGGACCCGGACGGGAGCGCGGCCCCATGAGCGCCGCAACCACGGTCGTGGTCCTCATCGCCGCCCCTCCCGGTCTCCGGGGACACCTGACCCGCTGGTTCATCGAAGTGGCCCCAGGCGTCTTCGTCGGCAGCCCCAACGCACGCATTCGAGACTTGCTCTGGAAAGTCTTGGCCGAACGCATCCACGACGGCCAGGCAGTCATGATCGAACCCGCTCGAACCGAACAGGGCTGGACCGTCCGCACAGCCGGCCAGGACCGTTGGACGCCCACCGACTTCGACGGACTTACCCTCATAGCCAGGCCGAGGGGGAGTGGGGGGCAGCCGTGGAAGGCCACCAATCACGTAAAGGGAAATGGCATGATCACGTGACAATGGCCCAGGTCGGCAAGGGTCGTCCCCGCACCCGCGGGGGTAGTCCCTGGCCCGCGCGGTAAGACCGTTCGGCGACGAAGTCGTCCCCGCACCCGCGGGGGTAGTCCCCCGGAGACCGTAAGGACCCCAGTACGCGCCGCGTCGTCCCCGCACCCGCGGGGGTAGTCCCGGCTCGCCGGAGGAGTCCGACCAGCTGACGTCGTCGTCCCCGCACCCGCGGGGGTAGTCCCCCGCTCTGGCCTGGGGCCTACTCCTTCACTGCGTCGTCCCCGCACCCGCGGGGGTAGTCCTCCCCGTGGCCCCGATCTCATTCACGACGGTGGGTCGTCCCCGCACCCGCGGGGGTAGTCCCTCCGCGGGAACGACGACGTGGACCATGCCGAGGTCGTCCCCGCACCCGCGGGGGTAGTCCCCCGCAGGTGATCCAGATGTGGGCCGAGGACCCGTCGTCCCCGCACCCGCGGGGGTAGTCCCCACGTCCTGGGTCCAGTCCCAGGCCTTACCGGGTCGTCCCCGCACCCGCGGGGGTAGTCCGACACCGTGCCAGCCATGCTGACCCCCGGCGAAGTCGTCCCCGCACCCGCGGGGGTAGTCCGCCACCGTTCACGGCCCAGGCGATCGCGGTCAGGTCGTCCCCGCACCCGCGGGGGTAGTCCGCCTCCCGGACTCGTGGGATCGGCCCGGTCTGCGTCGTCCCCGCACCCGCGGGGGTAGTCCCCAGGTGATCGGCGCCATCGTTCAGATCGCCTCGTCGTCCCCGCACCCGCGGGGGTAGTCCGGACTCATTGGGCCGTACGGTCGTCGCCATCGAGTCGTCCCCGCACCCGCGGGGGTAGTCCGGGGCAGACGCCTCGGTCGTCACCACCTACCACGTCGTCCCCGCACCCGCGGGGGTAGTCCCGCTCGTGACCCAGGTACCGGAGTCGCTGAAGAGTCGTCCCCGCACCCGCGGGGGTAGTCCCCCGGACAGCTCTCCGACACGACCCGCCGCCATGTCGTCCCCGCACCCGCGGGGGTAGTCCCAGCCGGGATCCGCTGTTCCGGTGGTGTCTGAAGTCGTCCCCGCACCCGCGGGGGTAGTCCCACCGACCTTGCCGCCCGGCTGGTGGCCGCCTGGTCGTCCCCGCACCCGCGGGGGTAGTCCGGCCAGGGACTCGGCGAGCTCGCGCTCAGCGTCGTCGTCCCCGCACCCGCGGGGGTAGTCCGGCGATGCAGGAGTACAGCACGGCCACCGGCTTGTCGTCCCTGCACCCGCGGGGGTAGTCCCGCTCGCTTCGACTTCACAGTCCTCGACCGCGAGTCGTCCCGCCCCCGCAGGGATAGTTCGACCTGACCTGCGGCCCCTGCCGCATCCGAATCGTCGTCCCTGCACCCGCGGGGGTAATTCGTCTTTGGCTTTGTCATTGTGGCCGTCCGGTCGTCACCCACCCGCCGGGTGGTTCGCCTCCACAGTGGACAATTTCTACTGGGGCGGAGGGGGCCGCCTTCAGACGCTGCCGTGGCCTGACGAGGTCCGTGATCTGGGTGGCCTCGAAGCCGTCGTCGCTCTCCAGGTGGGCGGTGTAGTGCTGTCCGCCGCCAGCTGCGACCGGCGTCCCAGCCCTGGAGGAGGGTGTAACCCAGCGCCTCCAGCAGCCGGCCGAGCGAGGCGAGCGCGCGACGGAGGTCCAGGACCCAGAGCTCGACGTGATGCAGTGTGCCGTGTGTTGGCTGGCTCACGCGGCCACCGCCTCGGGGCGCTCGACGAGGTGGGGGCGCCGGTGCTGTGGTGGGCAGTTGTCTCGCGGAGATGATTCGGCTTGCCGGTTTAACGGAACGTGACGGCGGCTTGGGACTGGTCCAGAAGGAAGGGTGATCCCGGGGCTTCGGGCGTCCAGCCGTTCACGCGTGCGGTCCGGATGGCGCCGGCAACGTCGGACGGGAGAACGGGAGAGGCCGGACTGCCCATCCAGTTGCTGGGATTAGGCCCGTTGGTGCGAACCACGAGCGTGGTGCCTGGGGACTCGGCGTGCTCGACTGCGAACGTCAGAGGTGACCAGCACACTCCTTGGTGGTAGGTCGGCTTTCTCCTGACCGTCCACCGGTAGACGACGCCATCTACAACGATATGTCGGGAACTCTTCTTAAAGCTCGTAACAGGA
>KL569440.1:84590-85660 GCA_000715685.1 Streptomyces lilacinus | reverse complement strand
GCTGGGGCTGGGGCTGCTGGGGCGCTGCCCAGGGCAGGGGCTGCCCCTGGCCCTGTCCCTGCCAGCCGGGCAGGGGGGTGCCGCCCGGCATGGGGGCGCCGCCGGGCCCCAGGTGGGTGGCCGGGGGCGGCGGGGGCAGCTGCGCCGCGTGATGCTGCTGCGGGGCGGACGCCTGAGCCGGCTGCGGCTGCGGCTGTGCCGCTGCGTGGGGCCGGCCTGCGGGGGCCTGCCGGCTCGCGGGGTGCGGCACGGGGGCGGCGGAGGCGCCGGGGGCAGCAGCCGGCTGGGCTGCTGCTTGCGGCTGCGGGGTCGCCTGGGGCGGTCCGGCCTGCGCGGGCGCGGCGGGGGAGGCGGGTACGGGCGAGGCGCCCGGGCCCGCTGGAGTTCCCGGAGCCTGCCCGGCCGCCGGGGTGGGCGAAGGCGCGGGGGCCAGTGGGCCCTGCGGAGCAGATGGAGCCGCTGGGGCCGGGACAGCCGGCTGGGCTGCTGCCTGCGACTGCGGGGTCGCCTGGGGCGAACCGGCCTGTGCGGGCGCGGCCGCGCGAGCGGCTGGGTCTGGTGAAGGTACGGGGCCCGACGGGACCGGCGTGATCACCAAGGTGTCGCCGGCAGCGCGCTGCGCTGCGGCCGGCGAAGACGCGGAGGCCGGCGCGGCCCCCGTAGTAGAGGGGTCCGCCGGAGCCGCCGGGGCGGGCGTGGCCGAGGGGGTCCCCGGAGCCGCCGAGGCCGGAGTGGGCGCCGTAGCCGCCGGGGCTCCCGGTGCCTGCCCGGCGGCCGGGGTGGCCGGAGCCGGCACCCTCGGGTCGGACGGGCGCCCGGACATGCCGGCACTGCCCGGCCCCGCCGGGGCTGCTGCGCCCGCTGGGGCCGGCGTGGGGCCCTGGGCCCGCGGGCCTCCCGGGGCCTCCGGGGCTGAAGGAACCCCCGCGCCGCCAGGCCCCACCGCAGCCGCTGGGGTTGTCGTGGCCCCCGGGCCGGACGGGGCCCCCGGCCTCGCCGGGGTCGAGGCCGCAGGCGTGGTCCCTGGGTCGGTCAGGGCCGCCGGGTCGGTCGTGCCCGCCGGGGCGGCA
>KL569440.1:75225-84287 GCA_000715685.1 Streptomyces lilacinus | reverse complement strand
GCCGACCCCCGCACAGCCGCAGGCGCCCCCGCACCCGGCTTCGCCGGATTCGGCTCCGCCGGTGCCGGCGGAGTGTCCGGCTGCGAATCCCCCGTGGCCCCCTGCGGCCCTGCCGCCTGCCCAAAACTCATGGCGTGCATCGTAAACCGGTTGGTCCACGCCTCGGCAGCGGCGAGAATCCTGTCCATGGGACACGTCGAAGCGGCACATCTGGAGTACTACCTTCCGGACGGCAGGGCGCTGCTCGGTGATGTCTCCTTCCGGGTGGGGGAGGGCGCCGCGGTCGCTCTCGTCGGGGCCAACGGCGCCGGCAAGACCACGTTGCTGCGGCTGATCGCGGGGGAGCTGCAGCCGCACGGCGGTTCGGTCACGGTCACCGGGGGGCTCGGGGTGATGCCGCAGTTCGTCGGGTCCGTCCGGGACGACCGTACGGTCCGTGACCTGCTGATCTCGGTGGCGCAGCCGCGCATCCGGGCCGCCGCCGAGGCGGTCGACCGGGCCGAGCACGCGATCATGACGGTGGACGACGAGGCCGCGCAGATGGCCTACGCCCAGGCCCTGGCCGACTGGGCCGAGGCGCACGGCTACGAGGCCGAGACCGTGTGGGACATGTGCACCATGGCCGCGCTCGGCGTCCCGTACGAGAAGGCGCAGTGGCGCCAGGTGCGCACCCTCTCCGGCGGTGAGCAGAAGCGGCTCGTCCTGGAGTCGCTGCTGCGCGGCACCGACGAGGTCCTCCTGCTGGACGAGCCGGACAACTACCTCGACGTCCCCGGCAAGCGCTGGCTGGAGGAGAAGCTGCGCGAGACGAAGAAGACCGTGCTCTTCGTCTCCCACGACCGCGAGCTGCTGGCCCGCTCCGCCGAGAAGATCATCAGCGTCGAGCCGGGCCCGGCGGGCAGCGACGTATGGGTGCACGGCGGCGGCTTCGGCACGTACCACGAGGCCCGCAAGGAGCGCTTCGCCCGCTTCGAGGAGCTGCGCAAGCGCTGGGACGAGAAGCACGCCCAGCTGAAGAAGCTGGTGATCAGCCTGCGGCAGGCCGCCGCGGGCAGCCACGAGCTCGCCTCCCGCTACGCCGCCGCCCAGACCCGGCTGCGGAAGTTCGAGGAGGCCGGCCCGCCGCCGGAGCCGCCGCGCGAGCAGGACATCCGGATGCGGCTGCGCGGCGGTCGTACGGGCGTGCGCGCCCTGACCTGCGCCGGGCTGGAGCTGACCGGCCTGATGAAGCCGTTCGACCTGGAGGTCTTCTACGGCGAGCGGGTCGCCGTGCTCGGCAGCAACGGCTCCGGCAAGTCCCACTTCCTCCGCCTCCTGGCCGGCGAGGACGTGGCGCACTCGGGCGCGTGGAAGCTGGGCGCCCGCGTCGTGCCCGGCCACTTCGCGCAGACCCACGCCCACCCCGAGCTGCTGGGCCGCACCCTTGTCGACATTCTGTGGACCGAGCACGCCAAGGACCGGGGCGGCGCGATGTCGGTGCTGCGCCGCTACGAGCTGGAGAAGCAGGGCGACCAGCTCTTCGAGCGGCTCTCCGGCGGTCAGCAGGCCCGCTTCCAGACCTGCTGCTCGAGCTGGCCGGCACGACGGCCCTGCTGCTGGACGAGCCGACGGACAACCTGGACCTGGAGAGCGCGGAGGCCCTGCAGGAGGGGCTGGAGGCGTACGACGGGACGGTGCTGGCGGTGACGCACGACCGCTGGTTCGCCCGTTCCTTCGACCGCTTCGTCGTCTTCGGCGCGGACGGGACGGTCCGGGAGGTCTCCGAGCCGGTGTGGGACGAGGGGCGCGTGGCCCGCAAGAGGTGAGAGGGCAGGCCGCCGGGGGCATCTTTTGACCCGGATGGGGGCCGCCCGGTACTCTACGAGTTCGTTATGCGTATTGGCTTGGTCGTTCTCACGCGAGGGGCCCTTACGCTTGTCCATCAGGCCGAGAGCCCGGTGGCTTGCACGCGGGTTGCGTCCCCGTGGTGCGGCCAATGCCGGTGATCGACCGGGGTGGACCGTGTCAGGACCCACTCACTGAAGAAGCGAAGGCTACGACCGTGCGTACGTTCAGCCCCAAGCCCGGCGATGTCCAGCGCCAGTGGCACATCATCGACGCCCAGGACGTCGTCCTGGGTCGTCTGGCCTCCCAGGCCGCCTCCCTGCTGCGCGGCAAGCACAAGCCCGTGTACGCCCCGCACATGGACATGGGTGACTTCGTCGTCATCATCAACGCCGACAAGGTCCACCTGTCCGGCAACAAGAAGACCCAGAAGATGGCCTACCGCCACTCTGGCTTCCCGGGTGGTCTGCGCTCCGTCCGCTACGACGAGCTGCTCGACAAGAACCCCGAGAAGGCCGTCGAGAAGGCGATCAAGGGCATGCTGCCCAAGAACTCCCTCGGCCGTCAGATGCTCTCGAAGCTGAAGGTCTACTCGGGCGACCAGCACCCGCACGCCGCCCAGCAGCCGGTGCCGTTCGAGATCACCCAGGTCAAGCAGGGCTAAGTCCCGGCCACCGCCGAACCAGAAAGTCTGAGGAGAATCGTGGCTGAGACCACCGCCGAGATGCCGGTCGAGGGCGTCGAGGAGTACACCACCGAGACCGAGGTTGTTGAGTCGGAGTACACCTCCGAGTCCCTCGCGTCCCGCTTCGGCGACCCGCAGCCGGCCGCCGGCCTGGGCCGTCGCAAGAACGCCATTGCCCGCGTCCGGATCGTTCCGGGCTCCGGCAAGTGGAAGATCAACGGTCGCACCCTTGAGGAGTACTTCCCCAACAAGGTGCACCAGCAGGAAGTCAACGAGCCCTTCAAGGTGCTCGAGCTCGACGACCGCTACGACGTCATCGCCCGCATCGCGGGTGGCGGCGTGTCCGGCCAGGCCGGCGCCCTGCGCCTCGGTGTGGCCCGCGCCCTGAACGAGGCGGACGTGGACAACAACCGCGGCCCGCTGAAGAAGGCCGGCTTCCTCAAGCGCGACGACCGTGCGGTCGAGCGCAAGAAGGCCGGTCTGAAGAAGGCCCGCAAGGCTCCGCAGTACAGCAAGCGCTAAACAGCGGCTCTCGCTGCACTGCCCGAACGCCCCGGCGGCACGATCCGTGCCGCCGGGGCGTTCGGCCATTGGCGGCCCAAGGGCCATTGGCGGCATCTGGGGGGAAAGCCGCACAGACTCGACACCTCATGCAAGGGGGCTCGTGCCGGGCCCCGTACTCCCGCGTTTTTCGGAGGACACCAGTGGGACGACTCTTCGGTACGGACGGTGTGCGCGGTGTCGCCAACGCCGATCTGACGGCCGAGCTCGCGCTCGGCCTGTCGGTCGCGGCGGCGCATGTGCTCGCCGAGGCGGGCACGTTCGAGGGCCATCGCCCGGTGGCGGTCGTCGGCCGTGACCCGCGCGCGTCCGGGGAGTTCCTGGAGGCCGCCGTCGTGGCCGGGCTCGCCAGCGCCGGCGTGGACGTGCTGCGCGTGGGCGTGCTGCCCACCCCCGCCGTCGCCTACCTGACGGGTGTCCTCGGCGCCGACCTCGGCGTCATGCTCTCCGCCAGCCACAACGCGATGCCCGACAACGGCATCAAGTTCTTCGCCCGCGGAGGCCACAAACTCGCCGACGAGCTCGAGGACCGCATCGAGCAGACCTACCGGGCCCACGCCTCCGGCGAGCCCTGGGACCGCCCCACCGGCGCCGGCGTCGGCCGCGTCCGCGACTACGACCAGGGCTTCGACAACTACGTCGCCCACCTGATCGGCGTCCTGCCCAACCGCCTCGACGGCCTCAAGGTCGTCATCGACGGCGCCCACGGTGCCGCCGCCCGCGTCTCCCCCGAGGCCTTCGCCCGGGCCGGCGCCGAGGTCGTCACCATCGGCACCGAGCCCGACGGCCTCAACATCAACCACGAGTGCGGCTCCACCCACCTGGCCAAGCTGCGCACCGCCGTCGTCGAGCACGGCGCCGACCTCGGCGTCGCCCACGACGGCGACGCCGACCGCTGCCTGGCCGTGGACGCGAACGGTGAGGAGATCGACGGCGACCAGATCCTCGCCGTCCTCGCCCTCGCCATGCGCGAGGCCGACACGCTGCGCAAGAACACCGTCGTCGCGACCGTGATGTCCAACCTGGGCTTCAAGCTCGCCATGGAGCGCGAGGGCGTCCAGCTCGTCCAGACCGCGGTCGGCGACCGCTACGTCCTGGAGGAGATGAAGGCGAACGGCTTCGCCCTCGGCGGCGAGCAGTCCGGCCACGTCATCGTCCTCGACCACGCCACGACGGGTGACGGCACCCTCACCGGCCTGATGCTGGCCGCGCGCGTCGCCGCCACGGGCCGCTCGCTGGCGGAGCTCGCCGGTGTGATGGAGCGCCTGCCGCAGGTCCTGATCAACGTCCGTGACGTCGACAAGTCCCGCGTCGGTACCTCGGAGGAGCTCGCCGAGGCCGTCAACGCCGCCGAGCGCGAGCTGGGCACCACGGGCCGCGTGCTCCTGCGCTCCTCCGGTACGGAGCCGCTGGTGCGGGTCATGGTCGAGGCCGCGGACATCGAGCAGGCGCGGACGGTCGCCGAGCACCTGGCGGACGTCGTGAAGTCGACGCTGGGCTAGCGGCCCACGCGCGGAGTCCTCGAACGCCGGACGGGCTGACAAAAGTCAGCCCGTCCGGCGTTCGACGTTTGAGGACCGGGGGTCCGCCTACAGTTTCCGCAACGACAGCCGCTGCACCGTGTGGTCCGCTCCCTTGCGCAGGATCAGGTTCGACCGGCCGCGCGTGGGGGCCACGTTCTCCAGCAGATTCGGCTTGTTGATGGTGCGCCAGTTACGGCGGGCGTAGTCCAGTGCCTCCTCCTCCGAAACCTGCGTGTAGCGGCGGAAGTAGGAGTTCGGGTCCTGGAAGGCGGTCTCCCGCAGCTTCTTGAAGCGTGCGTAGTACCAGCGCTCGATGTCCTCGGCGCGCGCGTCCACGTACACGCTGAAGTCGAAGAAGTCGGCGAGGCTGACGCGGGTGCGGCCGTCCTTGCCGGGCTGGGCGGGCTGCAGGACGTTGAGGCCCTCGATGATCAGGATGTCCGGGCGGTGCACGGTCAACCGTTCGCCGGGCACGATGTCGTAGATCAGGTGGGAGTAGACGGGGGCCGACACCTCGTCCTTGCCGGCCTTCACGTCTGCGACGAAGCGGGTCAGGGCGCGCCGGTCGTAGGACTCGGGGAAACCTTTCCGCGACATCAGGCCCCGGCGCTGCAGCTCGGCGTTCGGCAGCAGGAAGCCGTCCGTGGTGACGAGCTCGACGCGCGGGTGCTCGGGCCAGCGGGCCAGCAGGGCCTGGAGCAGTCGGGCCGTGGTCGACTTGCCGACCGCCACGCTGCCGGCGACCCCTATGACGAACGGCGTGCCGCGCTGCGCGCCCTTCTCGCCGAGGAAGGTGTTCAGCGCCCCGCGCAGGCTGCCGGTGGCCCCCACGTAGAGGTTGAGCAGGCGGGAGAGCGGGAGGTAGATGTCCCGGACCTCGTCGAGGTCGACGACGTCGCCGAGCCCGCGCAGCCGCTCGACCTCGTCGGCGGTCAGCGGCAGCGGGGTGTTCTCGCGCAGCGCGCTCCACTGCGTTCGGGTGAGGTCCACGAACGGGGAGGACTGCTGGGCGGGGGAGGAGCCGCGGCGTCGTTGCTGCGGCTGCTCGGCGGTGGTCGGCACGGCCCCATTGTGCGCGCGTGCGGCGGGCGGATCACCCCCGGGTGGGCGTTTCGGCTGTGACCGGCGGGAACAGTGTGGTGCCTGTGGGTGAAGTTCCGGCTGGGGTCTGTACTTACCCGCGAGTCAGGAATAGCGTCCGGCCTCCTGTCCGCGTGCTTGTTCTCTCCATTACGGAGGGGCTCCGTTGTTCGTTCTCCGCCTCGTCGTCCGCCGCGCCCGGAGGCGCGTACGCCGCCTCGTCCACCCGCGCCGCCCCGACCGTGCCGCCGCCCGCCCCGACCACGCCGCCGACCACGCCGCCGACCGTGCCGCCGCCCGAGCCGCCCTCGCCGAGCGGGTGCGGGGCGACCTGACCGCCGACCTGCCCGACGAGGACCTGGGCCAGGACCTGGACGACTGCCTCGACCGGTACGTTCTCGGCAGCAAACCGCGCTGCGAGGAGGTCGAGTACCTCGAGCTCGTGCAGGAGGCCATCGACCGGATCGAGCGCGGACGTTGACCCCGGACCCGTACGCTGCTGGGCATGTGCGGAATCGTTGGCTATGTGGGAGGGCAGTGCGCCCTCGATGTGGTGTTGGCGGGGCTGCGGCGGCTCGAGTACCGCGGCTACGACTCGGCCGGGGTCGCGGTCCTGGCCGACGACGGCGGGCTCGCCGCCGCGAAGAAGGCGGGCAAGCTCGCCAACCTGGAGAAGGAGCTCGCCGACCGGCCCCTGCCCTCCGGCCCCACGGGCATCGGCCACACCCGCTGGGCCACCCACGGCGGCCCCACGGACGCCAACGCCCACCCGCACCTGGACAACGCCGGCCGCGTCGCCGTCGTCCACAACGGCATCATCGAGAACTTCGCCGAGCTGCGCGCCGAGCTCGCCGAGCGGGGCCACGCGCTGGCCTCCGAGACCGACACCGAGGTCGTCTCCCACCTCCTCTCGGAGTCCTTCTCCTCCTGCGGCGACCTCGCCGAGGCCATGCGGCAGGTCTGCCGCCGCCTCGAGGGCGCCTTCACCCTCGTGGCCGTGCACGCCGACGAGCCGGACGTCGTCGTCGGCGCCCGGCGCAACTCCCCGCTCGTCGTCGGCGTCGGCGACGGCGAGAACTTCCTCGCCTCCGACGTCGCGGCCTTCATCGCCCACACGAGGGAAGCCATCGAGCTCGGCCAGGACCAGGTCGTCGAGCTGCGCCGCGACGGCGTCGTCGTCACCGACTTCGACGGCGCGCCCGCGGACGTCCGCCCGTACCACGTGGACTGGGACGCCTCCGCGGCCGAGAAGGGCGGCTACGACTACTTCATGCTGAAGGAGATCGCCGAGCAGCCGAAGGCGGTGGCCGACACCCTGCTGGGCCGCATCGACGAGACGGGCACGCTGTCGCTCGACGAGGTGCGGATCCCGGCCGCCGAGCTCCGGGAGGTCGACAAGGTCGTCGTCGTGGCCTGCGGCACCGCCTACCACGCCGGCCTGATCGCCAAGTACGCCATCGAGCACTGGACGCGCATCCCGTGCGAGACGGAGCTCGCCAGCGAGTTCCGCTACCGCGACCCCATCCTCGACCAGCGCACGCTCGTCATCGCCGTCAGCCAGTCCGGCGAGACCATGGACACCCTGATGGCCCTGCGCCACGCCCGTGAGCAGGGCGCGAAGGTGCTGGCCATCTGCAACACGAACGGCTCCACGATCCCCCGCGAGTCCGACGCGGTGCTCTACACCCACGCCGGCCCCGAGGTCGCGGTCGCCTCGACCAAGGCCTTCCTCACCCAGCTCGTCGCCTGCTACCTCGTGGCGCTGTACCTGGGCCAGGTGCGCGGTACGAAGTGGGGCGACGAGGTGCGCGGCGTGGTGCGCGAGCTGTCCGAGATCGCGCGGGAGGTGGAGGAGGTCCTGGAGACGATGGAGCCGGTGCGCGAGCTCGCCCGCTCCCTCGCCGACAAGAACACCGTCCTCTTCCTCGGCCGCCACGTGGGCTACCCCGTGGCTCTGGAAGGCGCTCTCAAGCTCAAGGAGCTCGCCTACATGCACGCCGAGGGCTTCGCGGCCGGCGAGCTCAAGCACGGCCCGATCGCGCTGATCGAGAAGGACGTGCCGGTCGTGGTGGTCGTCCCCTCGCCACGAGGACGCTCGGTGCTGCACGACAAGATCGTCTCCAATATCCAGGAGATCCGGGCCCGGGGCGCCCGCACCATCGTCATCGCCGAGCGCGGCGATGCGGCCGTACGCCCCTACGCGGACCACCTCATCGAGATCCCGCCGACTCCCGTGCTGCTCCAGCCCCTGGTCGCCACCGTGCCGCTGCAGGTCTTCGCCTGCGAGCTCGCCACGGCGCGCGGCAACGAGGTCGACCAGCCGCGCAACCTCGCGAAGTCGGTGACGGTCGAATGATCGTGGGAATCGGGATCGACGTCGCGGAGATCGACCGCTTCGACGCCGCGCTGCAGCGGACGCCGGGCATGGCGGACCGCCTGTTCGTGGAACGCGAGCTGTATCTGCCGAGCGGCGAGCGGCGGGGTATCGCGTCCTTGGCGGCCCGCTTCGCCGCCAAGGAGGCCCTGGCCAAGGCCTTGGGGGCGCCCCCGGGGCTGCTCTGGACGGACGCCGAGGTCGTCACGGAAGCCGGCGGTCGACCGGCCCTCGTCGTCACGGGGACCGTCGCCGCACGGGCGGAGGCGCTGGGGGTGCGCGGCTGGCACATCTCGCTGAGCCACGATGCGGGGGTGGCGTCGGCGGTGGTGATCGCGGAGAAGTAGCGGGCTCAGCAACGGGCTCAGCGTGCGCCCGTGAGGTTGTACTGGCTGTCCAGGGTCAGGGTCATGGTGTACGAGGGCGACCCGGTCGTACCGTTCTGGAACTGCCCGCTGACCGTGTACGGACCCGTCCTGGTGGTGCCGCCGGGGCTGGTGTCGGTGTCAGTGGTGGTGCCCGAACCCTGGACCACGCCGTCCTGGAGCAGCTGCGCGTCCATCGGCCCGAGCGTCTCGTTGAGCACGCTGGCCACACCGTTGAAGGCCGGGGTGTAGTTCACCTCGGTGACGGTGATGGTGATGTGCCCCGCCTCGTCGGGGCCCGGTCCAGAGGGATCGGACTGCTTCGCGATCGTCACGAAGCACTCGGGCTGCGCGCAAACGGCGCCGTTCAGCGTCCCGTTGTACGTCCCGTTGATGTCGAAGGTCGTGGGAGCGGCGGGCGGCGGGTTCGAGGGGTTGGACGGCGCGGGCGCCTGCGGGTTCCCCGGTGCGGGGTTGCCCGGCTGTTGCGGGGCCGGAGCGGACGGCGGGTGCGCCGGCGTCTCCTGGTGGGTGCGGTTCCAGAGGTAGACGGCCCCGCCGGCGAGCGCCAGGATGATCACGCCGCCTGTGATCAGCGAGCCGAGGCCGAGCCCCGCGAGGCCGCCCACGCCCCTGTCTCTTATACACAT
>KL569440.1:73456-74992 GCA_000715685.1 Streptomyces lilacinus | reverse complement strand
CTGGGGCGGCGGCGCCCGGCGCGACCGTCGCCGCGTCGGCGCTGGCGGCGGGGGCTGCCGTCGCCACGCGGGTGGCGGTGCCCAGGCTCCCGACCTTGGCGGCATTGTCCTCCAGGAAGATTTTGATCGCTCCGGGAGACCACTTCATGACGTTGGCGAGAAAGTCCTTGAACCCGGCGGCACCGGCGTTCAAGGCGGCATGGAGCTCGGCCTGCAGCCGGGGGAAGGTTTCACGAAGCATTTCGTAGTAATCCCCGACGGTTTCCCCCAGGCCGCCGAAGTAATCGCCGAGTTGCATGGCGCCACTGCGTAGACCTGCTTCCACATCCAGGAGGCCTTGCCCAATGATCCTCACGTTGTTCTGCTGTTTCGCGATGAAAGCCTCGAAGGCGGCTTGCAGGGCCTGTTCTTCTCCCGGTGGGACAACCACGGCTCAGCCCTCCGTGGATTCGGCAGCCCGGTCCGCCGGCGTCTCCTGGTCCAGGAACGAGCCCATGGCGTGGAGCCGGATGCCGTCGTACCAGTACCAGGTCGCGCTGGAGAGATCGAGAAGCAGGGCACCGCTGTCACGCATGATGAGCCCGGCGCGGAACGCCTGGCGACGGAACGAATCGAAGTCGATGCGTTGTGCCTGGAGGTCGTCCAGGAGCTGTTGATACGTACCAAGGGAGGCCTTGAGCTGCGACAACAGCTCCATCCCGATGGCCTGCTCGGATTCCGCCGGCTCCTGCAGGCGCCGCCCGTCCACCCAGACGGGCCAGCCGCCCGAAGCGCAGACGACGCGGGCCCAGCCGCTGGGCGACCGCTCGATGACCTGCACGGGCGTGCCGGGATCCAGACGGCCGTCGGGGGCCTTCATCGCGTCGGGGGTCCGCCAGGAATCCATGCCTGTCGCGGGGACCACGTGGGTCGCCGCGAACGGCTCTCCCTTCGAGCCACGATCGCTACCGGCCGGTACCTGCCACTGAGGCCTTGTCGCGTCTGGACGGTCCATATGGTCCATGTGCCTGACCCCTTCCAGGGCCCCTCTGTCAGTCTTGCACCGTGGGGGAGCCCGTGGTAGCCCCGGAATACGGGCAGGTCGGTGGGCCTCCGGGCCGGAGGGCGCGCGAGTGGACGCACTCGGGGGTGTCGCGGGGAAGCCACCGCGTCCGCCGATCCGGGTTCGGGCGGGGCCGGGCGCGGGGTGAACGGCGCCTTGTGAAAGGGGCGTTCACCATTGCCCTGTCAGTGGGCGGCGGTACCGTTTTTGAGTCGTGTCAGAACGGAGCTCTGTATGCCCCCGCACAGTGACGACCACACCGGCGCGCGTATCGCGCGTACGCGCAAGGTCCGCCGCCTGACCCAGAGGGAGTTGGCGGAACTCTCCCACGTCTCCTACAGCACGCTGACGAAGGTCGAGCAGGGCGCCCTGCCCGCGAGCCCTTCCGTCACCGGGGCCCTGGCGCGTGCGCTCTCGGTGCCGGTCACTGAGCTCACCGGGCAGCCCTATCTCGACGAACTCCGGGCGGATCGGCTGGACGGGCTGATCCAGCC
>KL569440.1:71157-73172 GCA_000715685.1 Streptomyces lilacinus | reverse complement strand
GGACGGGCTGATCCAGCCGATCCGCGAGGCGCTGAACATTTACGACCTCGGGGCGGATCCGGATGTTTCGCCCCGCCCCGTGGAGGAACTGGAAGCGCACGCCGGGGAACTGTGCGCCATGGTCCGCGCGACGCGCATCAAGCAGGTCGCCACGGACCTGCCCGGCCTGATCCACGAAGCCACCACCGCCGCGCACGGGATCCCCAAGGACCGCAACTGGCGCGTCCTCGCCAGCGCGTACCGCACGGCCTACGACGTGACCGCGAAGCTCGGCTTCCCCGACCTGTGCACGGTCGCGCTGGACCGACTGGACTGGGCCGCGCAGCGCGCCTCGGACCCGGTGCTGGGAGGGATGCGCCAGTACCTACGAGCCCTGGCCTACCTCCGTGCCAGCGACTACCGCACGGGCAAGCGGCTCGTGGCGCTGGGGATGTCCACCTTGGCGCAGGCCGAGCCGGGGCGCGTCCGCGACGTCGTCACCGGCCAGCTGCACCTGGGCGCCGCCGTGCTGGCGGGCCGTGACAAGGACGAAGCCGCTGCGGACGGCCACCTCACCGAGGCGCGGCGGATCGCCGAGCGCACGGGCGCGGCCGAGAAGGTGCACTGGCTGTCCTTCGGCCCCATCAACGTCGTCGCCCACCGCGTGAGCGTCCTCGCCGAGCTCGACCGGTACCCCGAGGCCGTACGGGCCGCCGAGGAGACCCCGGTCCCCGACGGCTGGCCTGCTTCGCGGCGGGCCCACCACTACACCGAGATCGCCCGCGCCGAGATGTGGACCGGCCGTACGGACGCGGCCTTCAAGCACCTGCAGCTGGCCCGCAGGGTGGCTCCGCAGCAGACGCGCTACCACCCGACCGTCCGGGAGACCTTCGCCGGACTGGAGTCGGCGAAGCGGCGCATGCCGGACAGTTTCAGCAACTACGGGGCCTGGCTGGGGAGGTGACGTACGGCCAAGCGTTGACCGGGGCTGTCAGCGACGTCTGATAGTTCCGGCCTTGTGGTGTCGGCACGCTGTGACAGTCGGAAGACCCCCGCGGCCGACCCTAACGGCCCGGGGGCGTGGTCAACGCTGAAGAGGAGCGCCGACGATGCGCAACACTAGTCGCCGACTGGTCCGTTGGGCGAGAGCCCGTTTCGAGGGCTCCCGTCCGGCGGAGCCGGCCCCACCGGCCACCAGCCCCCCGCAGGGGACCCCGTACCGCGCGGTGTTCACCGCGCACGGCATCGACCTCGTGGCGGTGTGCCCATGAGCGGCGCGCACGTCGAGAGCTACCGCCTCTCCGCTCCCGTCTCGCCCGGCACGGCCCGGCTGGCCAGGGAGTTCGTCACGGCATCGCTCGTCGCGGCGGACCGCCGCCTCCTCATCGAGAACGCCCGGATCTGCGTCTCCGACGCCGTGACCAACGTCGTACGCCACGCGCGCGTGCCGGAGCTCGCCGTCGAGGTGACGGTCCACGCCGGCCGCGTGGTCGTGGCCGTACGGGACGACGACCCCGGACGGCCCCCGTGGCCGAGGCAGCCGCACTCCGGTCAGGGCGACGGCAAGGGCATGGCCCTGCTGCGCCGGCTGTCCCACGCCTCCGGCGTGACGTGGGTGTGGGACGAGCTCACGCCCGTGGGCAAGGAGGTCTGGTTCGAGCTGCGCGAGGGCGGCACAGCGCTCGTGGTGGGGGAGAAAGAGTAGGGGGCCGCCTGATTTCAGGCCTCTCCGGCGTCGTGGACGAGCAGCGCGATCTGCACCCGGTTGTTCAGGCCCAGCTTGGTGAGGATGCGCGAGACGTGCGTCTTGACCGTGGGGACGGACATGAACAGCTCGGCCGCGATCTCCGCGTTCGCCCGGCCCCGACCCACGGCGGTGGCGACCTCGCGCTCCCGCTCGCCCAGCAGGGCCAGCCGCTCGCGGGCCGCCGCCGCCCGCGAGCGCTGCCCCGGGTCGCCGCCCGAGACCTGGGCGATGATCTGCCGCGTCACGGCCGGGGACAGCACCGGCTCGCCGGCCGCCACCTTCCGTACCG
>KL569440.1:70643-70900 GCA_000715685.1 Streptomyces lilacinus | reverse complement strand
CCCGCCCCCTTCCGTACCGCCTCGACGATGTCCCGCGGCGGGGTGTCCTTGAGGACGAACCCGGCGGCGCCCGCCCGCAGGGCGCGCAGCACGTGCTCGTCGGTGTTGAAGGTGGTCAGCACGATCACCTCGGGCGGCTCGGGCCGCCGGCGCAGCGCCTCGGTGGCGGCCAGCCCGTCCGTGCCCGGCATCCGGATGTCCATCAGCACGACGTCGGGGGAGTGCGCCGCGACCAGCGGCCTGTCTCTTATACACAT
>KL569440.1:69892-70411 GCA_000715685.1 Streptomyces lilacinus | reverse complement strand
AGCGGCAGCACGTCGCCGCCGTCGCCGGCCTCGGCGACCACCTCGACGTCCGGGGCGCCGCCGAGCATCAGGCGCAGCCCGGCCCGTACGAGCGGATCGTCGTCGACGAGGAGCACGCGGATGGGGATGCGGATGCTCACGGGGGCCTCATTGTCCGGGGGCGGGAGAACGGTCCGCGGGCCAGGGTAGCCAGGCCGCCAGCCGGAAGTCGGCGCCGGTCGGGCCGTGTTCGAGCCGCCCGCCGGCCAGGGCGGCCCGCTCGCCGAGCCCGATGAGGCCCTGTCCGGCGCCGGGAACGGCGGGTCGGCCGAGGCCGGTGGCCTCGGCGGGGAGGGCGTTGCGCACCTCGATGGCGAGGTCGTTTCCCGGCCCGCCGGAGAGCGAGACGCGCACCGGCGCGCCCGGGGCGTGCTTGCGGGCGTTGGTGAGGGCCTCCTGGACGATGCGGTAGGCGGTGCGCCCCATGGCGGCGGGGGCCGCCCCGGACCGCTCGTCGCCGAGCGGCTCGTAGTCGATCCG
>KL569440.1:66323-69617 GCA_000715685.1 Streptomyces lilacinus | reverse complement strand
CTCGTAGTCGATCCGCGCCCCCGCCTGCCGCGCCTCCTCGACCAGCCGGGCCACGTCGCGCAGCGTCGGCTGCGGCCGGCCGTCGGCCACGGGTGCGCGCAGCACCCCGATGACCTCGCGCAGGTCCTGCAGTGCCTCGTGCGCGCTGTCGCGGATCACTCCGGCCGCCCGCCGGACCTCGGCCGCGGGGGCGTCCGGGTGGAACTCCAGCGCCCCCGCGTGCAGGCTCAGCAGCGACAGCCGGTGGGCGAGCACGTCGTGCATCTCCCGCGCGATCTCCTCCCGTGCCCGCTGCGTCGCCCGCGCCGCGCGCAGCGCCGACTCGGCCTCCGCCAGCTCGGCCCGTTCCCGCAGCGAGTCGATCAACTGCTGCCGGGAACGCCGGAAGAGCCCCCATCCGATGGCACCCGCGAGCAGTGCGAAGTACGTGAGCGCCGAGCCGGCGCGGCTCTCCTCCGTCTTCGGCAACTCGTAGAGGAACACCGGCAGCGGAGCGAACGCGAGCGCGGCGACCCATGCGGTGCTGCGCCACGGCCGGCCGGCGGCGACGGTGAACACCGCGACGAGGGCCGGTCCGGTCATGTAGTGCGCCAAGGTCCCGGCCACCAGCAGCGTCACGGCCAACTGCACCGGCCACCGCCGCCGCAGGAACACGGCCGCACAGCCGAGCCCGCCCACCACCTGATCGACGACCCGCCAGCCCGGGTCCAGGTCCTGCGGGACGGGGATCGACTGCGAGGTGATCGCGGCGAAGCAGGCCGCGAAGAGGAACAGCCCGATGTCGGCGGCCCAGTCGCGGCGGGTTCGGTGGATGCGGCGCATGAAGGACGAATTTACGGTGGGGCGGGTGGGAGCGGGGCGCCGCTGGGGTGGCCCGATACGTTCGGACGACAGGCGACGCGGCCATCGACAACTTTGGTCGCGGGGGCCGGCTACGAACGGCCGACGCGGGGTGCGGCCCGCGGTCCCTACCGTCGGGGCATGAAGAATCCGAATCCCCTCAAGGGCCTGTTGGGCTTCGTCAGCTTCGTTCTGGTCGCCGGAGGCATCAGCGGCCTGCTCCACGAGTGGCTCGGCTGGTTCCGCCTCTTCGGCTTCCTGCGCTACCTCGCGCCGGACGGCTACGAGGTCTACAGCTACGTCGTGATGATCGCCCTGGGCATAGCCGTGGGCGCGGCGAGCGAGGCGTTGGGTCGGGAGCGGAGCCGCGAAGAGCCGTAGCCCCTACCCTTTGACTCTCCAGCGACGGGAGACACCAAGGTGGCGGACATGGACGACGACACCACGCCCTCCACCTTCTACTCCATCGGGGAGCTGGCTCGGCTGACCGGGCTCACGGTCAAGACGATCCGGTTCTGGTCGGACGAGGGCGTGGTGCCGCCGGCCGATCGCACACCCGCGGGCTATCGCCTCTACGGCCAGGACGCCCTGGCCCGGCTCGGTCTCGTGCGGACGCTGCGCGAGCTCGGCGTCGGTCTCACCGTCATCCGGCAGGTGCTGGAGCGCGAGGTCACCGTCGCCGAGGTCGCCGCCGTGCACGCCGAGGCACTGGACACGCAGATCCGCACGTTGCGGCTGCGTCGGGCCGTTCTGGGGGCGGTGGCGGGACGCGGGTCCACACCCGAGGAGATGGAACTGATGCACAAGCTGGCGACCCTTTCCGAGCAGGAACGACGCCGTCTGATCAACGACTTCGTCGACAGCGCCTTCGAGGGCCTCGACGTCGACCCCGGCTTCCTGACCACCCTGCGCAACTCGGTGCCCGAGCTGCCCGACGACCCCACCCAGGCCCAGATCGACGCCTGGGTGGAGCTGGCGGAGCTCGTCCAGGACGACGGCTTCCGTGCCGACATGCGGCGGGCCGCCGCCGACCAGATCGCGGCCACGAAGGAGGCGGGACACCCTGACGCGGCGGCGAGCAAGCGGCTCGCGACGCTGATCCGTGAGCGGGTCGCGGCGGCGCGGGAGGCCGGGATCGAGCCGGACTCCGAGGCCGCTCGTCCCGTGGTCGACGAACTGGTCCGCGAGTGCGGGGAGTTGCTGGGCGGCCGCGAGGACGACGCGGAGTTCCGCGCGTGGCTGCGGCAGCGGATGGAGATCGGCAACGACTCGCGGTACGAGCGGTACTGGCGGCTCCTCTCCGTGATCAACGGCTGGCCCGCTCCCGACATGGGCCCGGCCCTCGACTGGCTGATTGCAGCCCTGCGCACCGGCTGAGGTGATCTCACCGCTCTCCGCCGCCCCGCTGTCGTATCGTCGGGTGAGGCGGCGGAGAGCGGCGGAAACGGCGGCGAAGGGGGCGGGGGCGTGCACCCGGCAAGGGAACGCATTGCGGCAGTTTTCGGACGCGCCCAAGGCAGTGGATATCTGCTGACGCCGAACCTCGTGCTCACCGCCGCCCACGTCGTGGGCGACTGCGAGACGCCCTCCGTGATCGTCCCCGGTGGCGTCGGCAAGGTGCGCTGCCGGGTGGTCTGGTCGCGGGACGACAACCGCCGCTGCGACGTCGCGCTGCTCGTCGCCGAGCGCGACGTCGTGGCCGCCGAGGCCTTCGAGCCGTTGTTGTGGGGCCGCTCGTACGACCTGCGGCCCTGGCCCGGCGCGCAGGCCGTCGGCTACCCGCACGTCCAGCGCGAGCGCGACGCGGCCGGCGAGCTCGACACCGAGCAGCTCATCGGCGTGCTGAAACCCGGCAGCAATCTCCTCGGCGGCCGTCACGTCCTCGACAGCGACCACGGCGCACCGGTGTCGCCCGTCGACGGCGGTTCGCCGTGGGCCGGGATGTCGGGGGCCGCCGTCTTCGTGGACGGGCTGCTCGCCGGGGTCGTCTGCGCCGACCCCGGCGGGTGGCGGCACGGGCGGTTGACGGTCACGCCGTCCGAGGCCCTGTGGCAGGACTTCCGCTTCCTGCAGGAGTGCCTCCTCGCGGGCCACAAACCCGAGTCGCGCTCGCTCGCCTCGCCCCGCCAGCTCGAAGTCGAGGCGTTCGAACGGCGGTTACGGGACTACATCGTCGACAAGTCCGGCGAACTCACCATCATCGGGCTGACGCTCACCGACGGCGAGGGCGAGACCTGGCCGCTCGACGCGGCCTACCTCAGCCTGGAGCTGACCAGCGGCGGCCGCTCGCCGGCCGGCGAAGGCTTCGGGCCGGCCGGCGACCCCGTGGCCCGCTCCGTGCCGTCGCCGCGCCGCGCCGAGGAGGCGCTGGCGGGGCACAAGAGGGTGCTGTTGCGCGGCGCGGCGGGGTCGGGCAAGACGACCCTGCTGCAGTGGCTCGCCACGATCACGGCC
>KL569440.1:65774-66078 GCA_000715685.1 Streptomyces lilacinus | reverse complement strand
GATGTGTATAAGAGACAGGTTCCGCTGATCCTCCCGTTGCGCACCCTGATCCGCCGGGGCGAACTGCCGCAGCCCGAGGAGTTCCTCGCGGCCGCCGCCGGCCCGCTGTCCGGGCTGCCCGCCGCCCAGGGCTGGGCGACCCGCCGGCTCACCGAGGGCACGGCGCTCCTGCTGATCGACGGCGTCGACGAGGTCCCCGAGGCCGACCGCCGACGCACCCTGACCTGGGTCAAGGACCTGCTGGCGGCGTATCCCGAGGCGCGGTACGTCATCACGACCCGCCCCTCCGCCGTACGGGAGGGCT
>KL569440.1:65071-65524 GCA_000715685.1 Streptomyces lilacinus | reverse complement strand
CCGGCTTCACCGAGCTCGAGCTGCTGCCGATGAGCCGGGCCGACGTCCTCGCCTTCATCGACCGCTGGCACGACGCCGCCGGTCAGCGGCACGACGAGCGGCTGCGGGCCTTCCGCGACTCCCTGTCGACCGCCGTCGTCGCCAAGCGCGACCTCGGCCGCCTGGCCACCAACCCCCTGATGTGCGCGCTGATCTGCGCCCTCAACCGCTCCCGCCGCGGCTACCTGCCGCACGGCCGCATGGAGCTCTACCGCGCCGCGCTCGACCTGCTGCTGATCCGGCGCGACCGTGAGCGCGAGATCGTGGTGGGCCTGGAGGGCCCGGAGCTGGAGCAGGCGCAGACGGCACTGCTCCAGAAGATCGCCTACTGGTTGATCAGGAACGGTCGTTCGGAGATCGAGTGGCACAAGGCCGTCGAGATCCTCGAGCGGGCCTCTGTCTCTTATACACATC
>KL569440.1:64558-64860 GCA_000715685.1 Streptomyces lilacinus | reverse complement strand
CCCCCCCGCCATGCCGGCTGTGGCGGCGCGCGGCAGGCCGAGGACATCCTGCGGCACCTCGTCGTCCGCAGCGGCCTGCTGCGCCAGCCGACGAGCGAGACCCTGGACTTCGTCCACCGCACCTTCCAGGACTACCTGGGCGCCCAGGCGGCGGTGGACGACTGGGACTTCGACCTCCTCGTCAACCACGCCCACGACGACCAGTGGGAGGACGTCCTGCGCATGGCCGTCGGCCACGCACCGCCACGCGCCCGCGCCGAGCTGCTCGGCATGCTGCTCGAGCGCGGCGACAAGGAGGAGAC
>KL569440.1:62158-64306 GCA_000715685.1 Streptomyces lilacinus | reverse complement strand
GCCCCCCTGCCTGGAGCAGGCGCCGGAGGTGGATCCGTCGGTCCGCACCCGCGTCGAGCAGGCGGCGGCCGAGCTCGTACCGCCGCGCGACACGGAGTCGGCGAAGGCGCTGGCCGAGGCGGGGCAGGTCGTGCTGGACCTGCTGCCGGGGCCGGAGGGACTGTCGGACGACGTCGCCCTCGCCGTGGTCGTGACGGCCACGACGATCGGGGACGACCGGGCCATCCCCCTCCTGGCCCTCTATGCGACGCAT
The DNA here is from genome assembly GCA_000715685.1 of Streptomyces lilacinus. Classification (GTDB taxonomy): domain Bacteria; phylum Actinomycetota; class Actinomycetes; order Streptomycetales; family Streptomycetaceae; genus Streptomyces; species Streptomyces lilacinus. Next base: position 64,053 of record KL569440.1, on the reverse strand, counting down.
CCGTCGCTGGCCGTGCGGGCGCAGCTGGCGTGGGCGTGGGACCGCTTCGACACGGAGCACTACGCGGATGTGGTGATTGCTCGGCTGATCCACGAGGACCTGGGGGAGGGGGAGCTCGCCTTCGTGGTGAAGTCGCCGGAGCATGTCGCCGCGCTCCGGCGGCTGGGAGGCAGGCCCTGGGTGCAGGTCCGTGGGGAACTGAGCGAGGAGGATCTCGCGGAACTGCGGGTGTGGACCGTCAGGGACTGACGTCCAGGACCCGTACCGACTGTCCGGCCCAGTGCGTCGGCGCCGTGGTCGCGATGAACGCACCGTCCGGCCGCTCGGCGGTCGGACCTGCGGCGTACTGGGTGTGCGCGGTCGCCCATGTTCCCTCGCGTGCGACGGCCAGGGCGGCGGGCAGGTCGAGGTCCAGGACGATGATGCCGGGGAGCGCCGCGAGGTGCTCGGCCGTGCCGGGACGAGCTCTGTCCGCTTCCACGAGTGCGCACGCGGGAGCGTATAAATGCCAGCCGGCCTCGGTGTGCGACCGATGGATCAGTCGCGACGCCATGGCGTTGCCCTGATCCGCGGCGATCATGGCCGTTTCGTCGAGAACGACGTGCGCGTGGTCGCTCACAGCACCGCCTCGGCGAGGCGACGGTCGAGCTCGGCGTCGAGCCGGGCCTCCTCGTCGGGAGTCGGGTCGTAGCCGCTCCAGTCCTGCAGGAGCCGGCGGGCGTGCTCGGCCTGTTCGGCGCGCTCGGCAGGGGTGAGCACGCTGTCGGCGAGGCGGGCGAGGTAGGCCCGCAATGACATCCCCTCGGCGGCGGCGACTTCGGCGAGTCTGTCCCGGGCCTCGGCGGGGATCCGGATGTTGGCATCGGCCATGAGTCAGTCCTTCCACTCCCGACCGAGAGTGCGGGTGCGTACCCGTACCCGCACCGGATTCATCCCGCGCATCACCCGATCGAGATGTCCCGCCACACCCCCCGCAGCTCCTCCGCCACCCCCAACGACGTGATCGGCGCCGCCCCCAACTGTCGTGCCGCCAACCCGTGCAGGTACGCCCCCACCGACGCCGCGTCCCGCCCCGAGAGTCCGGCCGCCAGCAGCGAGCCCGTCAGCCCTGACAGCACGTCCCCGCTCCCCGCCGTCGCCAGCCACGGCGTTCCTGTCGGATTGACCCGCACCGGCCCATAAACGGACGCGACGAGCGTCGTCGATCCTTTAAGCAGAGCCGTCACCCCAAACCTCTCCGCCAGCGCCCGCACAGCCGACAATCGCCCCGCTTCCACTTCCTCCCGCGACAGCCCGAGCAGGGCGGCCGCCTCCCCGGCGTGCGGGGTCAGGACGGTTTCGGCCTCGCGGGCGCGGACGGACTCCGGGTCCAGGAGCCGGAGGCCGTCCGCGTCGACGAGGACCGGTACGTCCGAGGCCATGACGTCCGCGAGCGCGCGCTCGGCCTCCGCGCCGTCGCCGAGGCCGGGGCCGACGACCCAGGACTGGACCCGGCCGGCCTTCGAGGGCGGGCCGGTCGTCACCAGGGTCTCCGGGAAGCGGGCGATGACCGCCTCCGCCGCCGGGCCGGCGTAGCGCACCGCGCCCGCGCCGCCGCTCAGGGCGCCTGCCACCGCCAGGACGGCCGCCCCCGGATAGCGGGCGGAACCGGCCACGATGCCGACCACGCCCCGCCGGTACTTGTCGCTCTCCGCGGCGGGCCGGGGCAGCAGCGCCGCCACGTCCGCGTGTTGCAGCGCCAGAGACAGATGTCGACGAGTCGCAGGGCGCCCGCGTGCTCGCGCGCGGGGTCGATGAGGAGCCCCGGCTTGTACGTGCCGAAGGTGACGGTCGCGTCGGCCCGTACGGCCGCGCCCCGCACCTCGCCGCTGTCCGCGTCGACGCCGCTCGGCAGG
>KL569440.1:60128-61918 GCA_000715685.1 Streptomyces lilacinus | reverse complement strand
GGACCAGCGTCTCCGCGTCCGGGCGCAGGCCGCCCTTGCCGCCGATGCCGACGATGCCGTCGACGACGAGGTCGGCGCGCTCGACGGCGCGTACGGCTCGTACGCCGTCGGAGGCGGCGACCGTGCGGCCGCCGGCGGCGCGCAGGGCGGAGAGGCCGCCGGGGTGGGCGCGGTCGGGGGCCAGGAGCACCGACGTCACTCCGGCGCCGCGCCGGGCCAGCCGCGCCCCCGCGTAGAGCGCGTCGCCGCCGTTGTCGCCGCTGCCGACCAGGAGGGCGACGCGGGCGCCGTACACCCGGCCCAGCAGGTCGGCACAGGCGGCGGCCAGGCCGGCGGCGGCGCGCTGCATCAGGGCTCCCTCGGGCAGCTCGGCCATCAGTGCGCGCTCGGCGCCGCGTACGGTTTCGACGCTGTAACCAGTCCTCATGGGGCCAGCCTGCCCCGGCCGCCCCGGGGGCGACACCGGTTTCCCACACCTTCGGCGCCGTTCGGACGCCTCGACGACCACCGGAGCCCCGCGCTCCGCCGTCGCCTGAGACACTGGCTGCGATGACTGAGACACCGATGCGCGCCCGTGCCGTGGTCGACCTGGCCGCCCTGCGGGCCAATGTGCGTGCTCTGCGGGCGCGTGCCCCCCGGCAGCAGCTCATGGCCGTCGTGAAGGCGAACGCGTACGGCCACGGCGCGGTGCCGTGCGCCCGCGCCGCCCGGCAGGCCGGCGCGGAGTGGGTCGGCACGGCCACCCCGCAGGAGGCGCTCGCCCTGCGCGCCGCCGGCGACACGGGCCGGCTGATGTGCTGGCTGTGGACGCCCGGCGACCCCTGGCGCGAGGCCGTCGACGCCGGCATCGACGTGTCCGTCAGCGGCATGTGGGCGCTCGAGGAGCTGTCACGGGCAGTCGTCGGCAGCGACCACGGCCCCGCCCGCGTCCAGCTGAAGATCGACACCGGCCTCGGCCGCAACGGCTGCCAGCCCGGCGACTGGGAGCAGCTCGTCGCCGCCGCCCGCGACGCCGAGAAGGACGGCCTGATCAAGGTCACCGGCGTGTGGTCGCACTTCGCCTGCGCCGACGAGCCCGGGCACCCGTCCATCCAGGCGCAGCTCGCCGTCTTCCGGGACGCCGTGGCGTACGCCGAGCGGCAGGGCCTCACCCCCGAGGTGCGGCACATCGCGAATTCGCCCGCGACCCTCACCGTCCCCGAGGCGCACTTCGACCTCGTGCGCACCGGTGTCGCGATGTACGGCATATCGCCGAGCCCCGAGGTCGGCACCCCCGACGAGCTCGGGCTGAAGCCGGTCATGACGCTGTCCGCGTCCCTCGCCTCGGTGAAGCGCGTGCCGGGCGGCCACGGCGTGTCGTACGGGCACCAGTACACGACCCCCGGCGAGACGACGCTGGCGCTCGTTCCGGTCGGGTACGCGGACGGCATCCCGCGCGCCGGTTCCGGCACCGGCCCGGTGCTGGTGGGAGGCAAGTGGCGCACGGTGGCGGGCCGGGTCGCGATGGACCAGTTCGTGGTGGACCTGGGCGGCGACAGCGCCGCACCGGGGGACGAAGCGGTGCTTTTCGGCCCCGGCGACCGCGGCGAGCCGACCGCCGAGGACTGGGCCCGGGCGACCGGAACCATCGCCTATGAGGTCGTCACACGCATCTCCGCCCGCGTTCCCCGCGTCTATCTCGGAGAAGTCCGGGAACACCAGACGGAGACCACGGAGACCGACGACACGGGGGCGTGAGATGAGCGAGGGCGGCGACAGTACGGGCGCTGTCTCTTATACACATCTCTGAG
>KL569440.1:55763-59854 GCA_000715685.1 Streptomyces lilacinus | reverse complement strand
GGCGGCCACGGCGGCAGCGGGAATCGCGGCCGCATCGGGCGGCGCATCGGGCACCACCTGGCGCCGCGGCGCGGGCGTAGCCGGCGCCGCGGTCGGCATCGTCGCCGCCGGAGCCGCGGTCGGTGTGGCCGTCGAGCGGCTCACCGTCGGGCGCGGCATGCGGCGCAAGGCCCGGCTGGCCCTGGACTCCGCCGGCCCCTACGGAACGCTGCGCGGCACCCCGGGCACGGCCGTCGCCGAGGACGGCACCGAGCTGTACTACGAGGTGGACGAGGTCGAGCCCACCGCCGGCGGTCCGAACGGTCCGAACGGAGCCGCTGCGCGTCTCTTCGGCCGCCGTTCCAGCGCCCCGCCGCCCGTGACCGTCGTCTTCAGCCACGGCTACTGCCTCACCCAGGACTCCTGGCACTTCCAGCGCGCGGCCCTGCGCGGCGTCGTGCGCACCGTCTTCTGGGACCAGCGCAGCCACGGCCGCTCGGGGCGGGCCCCGGCCGGTTCGCCGGTCAGCATCGACCAGCTGGGCCGCGACCTGAAGGCCGTCATCGACGCCGCGGCCCCGGAGGGGCCCCTGGTGCTGGTGGGGCACTCGATGGGCGGCATGACGACCATGGCGCTCGCCGCCCAGTACCCCGAGCTGATCGCGGACCGGGTCGTCGGCGCGGCGTTCGTCGGGACGTCCTCGGGCCGGCTGTCCGAGGTGACGTACGGGCTTCCGGCCGCCGGGATGAACGTCCTGCGGCGAACGCTCCTACCGGGCGCGTTCAAGCTGATGGCGGTCCAGACAGAGCTGGTGGAGAAGGGCCGGCGGGCGACGGCGGACCTCTTCGCGGGGATCATCAAGCGGTACTCGTTCGGGGCGCGGGACGTCGACCCGGCGGTGGCGCGGTTCGCGGAGCGGCTGATCGAGGCGACGCCGGTGGACGTGGTCGCCGCCTTCTACCCGGCCTTCGGCGAGCACGACAAGCTGGCGGCGCTGTCCGCCTTCGCGGACGTGCCCGTGCTCGTCCTCGCGGGCGAGAAGGACATGATCACCCCGGCCGAGCACAGCGAGACCATCGCCGGCGAGCTGCCGGACGCCGGTCTGGTGATCGTGCCCGGCGCCGGGCACCTGGTGATGCTGGAGCAGCCCGGCACGGTCGAGGCCCACCTGGCCGAGCTGCTGGACGCGGCCGGCGCGAAGGGCGCCGGCACCGGCGGTCGGCGCGGTCCGCGGCCGTGGCGCGAGGGCCGCGCGGCCGGTGCGCAGCCGGGCTCCTGAGCACTCCTGATCGTCTGCCCCCGCACCGCCGACACCCCGTACCATCGGCGGATATGAACGCCCCGCATGACACCCCCGCCGTTCCCGCCGCCCCGGTGGCCCCGGCCGCGCAGCTGACCGTGAAGTCCGCGGACGACATGCGCGAGGTGGGCCGCAGGCTGGCGGCGCTGCTGCGCCCCGGCGACCTGGTGCTGCTCTCCGGTGAGCTGGGCGCGGGCAAGACGACACTGACGCGCGGGCTGGGCGAGGGCCTCGGCGTGCGCGGCGCGGTGACGTCGCCCACGTTCGTCATCGCCCGGGTGCACCCGTCGCTGGGCGACGGCCCGCCCCTCGTCCACGTCGACGCCTACCGGCTCTCCGGCGGGCTGGACGAGATGGAGGACCTGGACCTCGACGTGTCGCTGCCGGAGTCGGTGATCGTCGTGGAGTGGGGCGACGGCAAGGTCGAGGACCTCTCGGAGGAGCGGCTGCGGGTGGTCATCGAGCGGGCGGTGGGCGCGGACGCCCCGGCTCACGACGCCGAGGACGCCGACGACGTGCGCAGCGTGACGGTGACGGGCATCGGCGCGCGCTGGGCGGACGTGGACTTCACGCCACTGGGCTGAGAACGGCGCCTCTGGGGTCGAGGAGCGACCCGTACGGGTCCCGTACGGGTTCCGACAAGCCGTCGGCAAGATGTTGCGCGCGCGGTGCCGGGCGTGGTCACATGGAGAGCGGAGACTCAGTTAGGTCTACCTAACTCTGCTGCCCCAGAACTCCAGGAGGCCTTCATGTCGGCCCGAGAGCCCGCTGCCGCCGTGGCGAAGGGGAATCGCTCCGAGGAGCGGCCCCCGTCGATGCGTGACCTCCTGGCGTCCTGTGCCGCCGCCGACGCGGTCTCCACGCCGCCGAAGGCACCCGAGCCGAGGACCCCGCCGCAGGGCGAGCGGGGCGAGGCCACCAACGGCACCAACGGCACCAACGGCACCCACGGCGGCAACGACGGCCACGACGAGCCGCCGGCGGAACGCGACGCCGCCTGACGCGAGGCGCGGCGGCCCGCCGGAATCCCCGCCTACGGGATGACGACGACCTTCGTCTTGTTCACCGCGAAGTTCCACATCGCCGTGCCGTCCGCCGGCGTCTCGCGGATCGCGCCCGTCTTCTTCGTCGAGGCCGGGTTCGGCGAGGAGCCGTCGACGGCCGCGCTGAAGCCGAAGACGATGCCGGTGGGGTCCTTGTGGAAGATCACCACGTGCTCGACGGGCGTGCCGTCCGACCCCGTGACGTTCGGCGTCCGCGAGGTGACCGTGTAGGTCCCCGGCGGCGGGTTCACGGTGCTGGGGGAGACCTCGAACGTCCGCGTGGCCTTCTCGTCCGCGCCGACCAGCCAGATCCGCTTCTGGGCGAGCGCGTAGACGACGCGCTGGCCGACGCCGGAGGCCTCCGGGACCGCGTCCTGCGCCTTGGCGCCGCCCTGGCCGGTCGCGGTGCCGCCGGGCCCGCCCTTGCCCGCGTCCTTGTCCTGGTCCTTCGCCGTGTCGGAGCCCCGGCCCCCCGCGTGGGCGGCGGGCCGGTCGGGCGCGGCCTCCGCCTGGAAGGCGAGGAAGCCGACCCCGCCCAGAGCCGCCGCGGTGAGCGCGGCCACGATGGCCCCCGAGCTGCTGCGTGCCACGCTGCGCACTCCTTCGTCCTGCTGCTCGTCCAGCCGCTGATGCCGCCGGTGCGGCTCATGCGGCCGATGTTCGATGTTGCCGATGTGCTCGTTAGGTCTGCTCGTCGTCTTCGCCGTATGTGCCCGCGTCTCGCCCGCGTCCGGTCCGCGTCCGCCCGCGTCACCCGCGTGCGCGCGCACGCCCCTCGTACGGCTCGTACGACTATGCGGCTGACCGTAGCACCCGGCCCGGAAGGGCCGCCGCGCCCCGGCGGGGCCATGCGGGCACCGCGCGCCCCATGGCGCGCCGTAGGCTTGTCACGTGCTGTTGCTCGCTCTGGATACCGCCACCCCTGCCGTCACCGCCGCCCTCCACGACGGCGAGTCCGTCGTCGCCGAGTCCACCCAGGTGGACGCCCGCCGGCACGGGGAGCTGCTGCTGCCCGCCGTGGACCGGGTGCTGGGCGAGGCGGGTGTGAAGCTCGACGCCGTGACCGGCATCGTCGTGGGCGTCGGCCCGGGCCCGTACACCGGCCTGCGCGTCGGCATCGTCACGGCCGCGACCTTCGCCGCCGCGCTGTCCGTGCCCGTCCACGGCCTGTGCACGCTGGACGGCATCGCCTACGCGGCCGGGCAGGCGGGCCTCGAGGGCGAGTTCGTCGTGGCGACGGACGCCCGCCGCAAGGAGGTCTACTGGGCGCGCTACGCCGACGCCCGGACCCGCGTCACCGAGCCCGCCGTGGACCGGCCCGCCGACCTCGCCGAGCGGGTCGCCGGCCTGCCGGCCGTCGGCGCGGGCGCGGTGCTCTACCCCGACGCCTTCACGGACGTGAGGGACGCGCTGCCGCAGCACCAGTCCGCGGGCGCGCTGGCGGCCCTGGCGGCCGAGAAGCTGCGCACGGGCGGCGAGTTCCTGCCGGACCAGCCGCTGTACCTGCGCCGCCCCGACGCGCAGGTCCCCGCCAACTACAAGGTGGTCACGCCCCAGTGACCGGGTCAGCCGCACGGGCCACGGCGGGCGCAGCGGAGACGGCGGCGGTGCGCATCCGCGACATGCGCTGGTGGGACATCGCGCCGGTGCTGGAGCTGGAGCGTGCACTCTTCCCGCACGACGCGTGGTCCAAGGGCCTGTTCTGGTCGGAGCTCGCCCACGCGCGCGGCGCCAACGCCAACCGCCGCTACGCCTGTCTCTTATACACA
>KL569440.1:53072-55488 GCA_000715685.1 Streptomyces lilacinus | reverse complement strand
AGATGTGTATAAGAGACAGGTGCAGACCATCGCCGTGGACCGCGAGCACTGGAGCACGGGCCTCGGCGCCCGCCTGCTCGCCGAGCTCCTGACCACCGCGACCGCCTTCGACTGCCGCGAGGTGCTGCTCGAGGTGCGCGTCGACAACACCCGCGCCCAGCGCCTCTACGAACGCTTCGGTTTCGAGCCCGTCGGTGTCCGCCGCGGCTACTACCAGCCCGGCAACGTCGACGCGCTCGTCATGCGCCTCTCGGATCCCTCAACCTCTACCGCTGTGCAAGGAATGACCCATGGCTCGCAGGACTGACGAACCCCTCGTCCTCGGCATCGAGACCTCGTGCGACGAGACCGGCGTCGGCATCGTCCGTGGTCACACACTGCTCGCCGACGCGGTCGCCTCGAGCGTCGACGAGCACGCCCGCTTCGGCGGCGTCGTCCCCGAGGTCGCCAGCCGGGCGCACCTGGAGGCGATGGTCCCCACGATCCAGCGCGCGCTGAAGGAAGCGGGCGTCAGCGCCAAGGACCTCGACGGCATCGCCGTCACGGCCGGTCCCGGCCTCGCGGGCGCCCTCCTCGTCGGCGTCTCGGCCGCCAAGGCCTACGCCTACGCGCTGGGCAAGCCGCTCTACGGCGTCAACCACCTCGCCTCGCACATCTGCGTCGACCAGCTCGAGCACGGTGCCCTGCCGGAGCCGACGATGGCCCTGCTGGTCAGCGGCGGCCACTCCTCCCTGCTGCTGGCCCCGGACATCACCTCCGACGTCCGCCCCCTCGGCTCCACCATCGACGACGCGGCCGGCGAGGCCTTCGACAAGATCGCCCGCGTCCTGAACCTCGGCTTCCCCGGCGGCCCGGTCATCGACCGCTACGCCCGTGAGGGCGACCCGGACGCCATCCGCTTCCCGCGCGGCCTGACGGGCCCGCGCGACCCCATATACGACTTCTCCTTCTCCGGCCTCAAGACGGCGGTCGCCCGCTGGATCGAGGCCAAGCGCGCGGCCGGCGAGCACGTCCCGGTCCCGGACGTGGCGGCCTCCTTCCAGGAGGCGGTCGTCGACGTGCTGACGCGGAAGGCCGTCCGCGCGTGCAAGGACCACGGCGTCGACCACCTGATGATCGGCGGCGGCGTCGCGGCCAACACGCGGCTGCGCGCCATGGCCGAGCGGCGGTGCGAGGACGCGGGCATCACGCTGCGCGTGCCGCGCCCGAAGCTGTGCACGGACAACGGCGCGATGGTCGCGGCGCTGGGCGCGGAGATGGTGGCACGGGGCCGCGCGTCGTCGTCGTGGGACCTGTCGGCGGACTCGTCGCTGCCGGTGACGGACACGCACGTGCCGGGTGCTCATGGGCACGCCCATGAGCACAGCCACGACCACGACCATTTCCACGAGCTGAGCAAGGACAACCTGTACTCGTAGCCGGGAGCGGTCAAGGCCGCTTCCGGCGCGCCCCCGTTCAGGTGGCCGTATGCCTGTTTGGGCTGGGTACGGTGAGCGTACGGAACAGAATCCCGTCCATGGGAGAGCCTATGACTGCTGATGTTCCCGAGCGGCCCTTGATTCCGCAGCCGCCTGCCACGGTGGCCGCGTTGCGGCAAGCCGTCACGCGAATCATGCCTTCAGCGCTTCCTGCCTTCGCCAAAGAGCTGGAAGAGGCCTTGGAGCAGGCGTGCCAAGAATCGGCCTTCGGCCCGCTGTGGAGCTTCACGACGAGATGGTCGATCCACGTACAGATCCATCGCCAGCCAAAGGTTGCGGCCCGCTTCCGCGAGCTGGAGGACCTGGCAGCCGAGTTGGACGACCGGGAGCAGATCTTCGCGGTAACTTCCGAGCTCGGCCGCATCCTCGACGACGCGTTTGAAGCAATTGGGCTGAGGAAGCGTTGAGCGATTGGAGCTGGGCGTACGACCCGGACGAAGAGCATGTGGCGGGCGGCGTACCGGCTGCCTTCGTGGCGGAGGTCGAGCGACTTGCCGAGGACCTCGTCGTGTTGGCGCGCACAGGCGCAGACCTTGACCATGTCGGGGAAGGGCCGCGGCCCGGCGGCATGCGGCAGCTGGAAGTCCTGGGTGGTTTCTTCTTCTTCCTCGCGTTCCGGCGGGGCCGCCTGATCGTCATCACGAGAATCGTCCCGCCCTTCGACAGCCTTTGACTCGCCGTGGAGGAGCAGGCAGCGCGGGGAAGCGCTGTCATGCGGCGGTTCACCCGTTCGGGGCGGGCTCGGCCTGCGAACCAGGGCCCCTGAACGTTCCCTGATGGCTACCTTGCGTAGGAGGGATGGGAAGGGGTGACCCCCTGGGGGAAACGGAATCTCAACCGCCGATCGGGTGGCGCTACTGCGGGGATCAGCTGAGGCTGTGGCGGCAGCGCGCGGGCGTCTCACGGGAGCAACTGGCCGAGGAGGCCGGGTACGGCTT
>KL569440.1:49967-52785 GCA_000715685.1 Streptomyces lilacinus | reverse complement strand
GTCGATCGAGCAGGGGCGGCGCCGGCCGAGCCTGCGGGTCCTGCAGGTCGCGGACCAGCTGTGCGGGGCGGGTGGGCTGCTGGAAGCAGCCCACACAAGTACCTGCAGCCGGAGGAGCCGCGGTCGGTCACGCAGGACTTCTTCCAGTACGAGGCGGAAGCGATCGCGTACAGCTCGTGCGAGCCCATGTTCATTCCGGGGCTGCTGCAGACAGAGGAAACCATGCGGGCGTTGTTCAACGCGGCGTGGCCGCCCGTGGATGACGCGACGGTTGAGAAGAGGGTTGCAATCCGGCTGGGTCGGCAAGCGCTTCTCGCCAAGCAGACCGTGGCGTTCTCCTTCGTGATCGGCGAACTCCCGCTGCGATACATGGTCGTCGACAAGGAAGCTCAGAAGCGGCAACTACTGCACATCCTGCACGTGGGACAGCAGCGCAACGTCACGACGCAGGTGATGCCGATCGACCGGTACGGGGGAGTGCTTGACCGGGCCATCATGGTGATGGAGCTGCCAGGGCATGAACGGATCGCTTACGAGGAGGGGCACATCGCAGGTGCGCTCTGCGGTGATCCGGCCAGGGTCAGTGCGTACGCGCAGAAGAATGCCCTGACCGGGCAGGTGGCCCTCAATCCGGCGGAGTCCGCACGTTTCATCCGAGAACTCTCGGAGGAGTTGTGAGCAGCACACTGATGTGGTTCAAGTCCAGCTACAGCACGTCGGAAGGCAACGCCTGTGTCGAGGTGCACTCCGGCCCCCGGAACGTACGCGTCCGCGACTCGAAGCGAATACCCGGCCCCGAACTGACCTTCCCGGCCCCCTCGTGGGCAACGTTCGTCGCCACCCTTGTGGGCGCTACCGAACCGCCCGCCCCAGCAGCATCGTCGGCGCCCCCGCCACCCGCGTCAGTACGATCACGCACGAGTTCGGGCCGTCGAGCTTGAGCTTCTTGCGGAGTTCCTCCGGCTCCACCGCCGAGCCCCGCTTCTTGATGACGGCGACGCCGATCCCGCGCTCCCGCACGATTGCCTTCAGCCGTTTCACGTTGAACGGCAGCACGTCCGTGATCTCGTACGCCGCCGCGTAAGGGGAATCCCGCAGTTCGTCGCTCGTCACGTACGCGATCGTCTCGTCGATCAGTCCGCCGTCGGCGAGTTCGGCCGCGACCTCGGCGACCAGGTGTGCGCGGATCACCGCGCCGTCGGGCTCGTACAGATAGCGCCCCACCGGCCGTACCGCCGGGTCCGGCAGGCCGCGGCCGATCAGGGCCGCGTCACCCGGGAGCAGCGTGGCCCTCCGCACGCCCGCCCCCGCACCGAACCACAGCACGGCCTCCTTGACGTCGCCCCCGTCCGAGATCCACTCGGCCTCCGCGTCGTCGGGGATCGCCTCGTGCGGCACGCCGGGGGCGATCTTCAGGGCGGCGTGCGGGGCGCTGCGGGCCGCCTCGATGGCCCACGACAGCGGTGGCGAGTACGCCTCGGGGTCGAAGATCCGGCCGCGGCCGCCTCGCCGGGCCGGGTCGACGAAGACGGCGTCGTATGTCGATGTGTCGACCTCGGTGACGTCGGCGCAGCGCACCTCGATGAGGTCCGACAGCCCGAGCGCCTCCGCGTTGGCGCGGGCGACCGCGCAGGTCAGCGGGTCGCGGTCGACGGCCAGCACCTCGATCCCGGCCCGCGCCAGCGCGATCGCGTCGCCGCCGTTGCCGCAGCAGAGGTCCGCGAGCCGGCGCACGCCGAGGGCCTCGAAGCGCCGGGCGCGGTGGGCGGCGACGGAGGCGCGCGTGGCCTGCTCCACGCCGTTGGGCGTGAAGAACATCCGGTACGCGTCCTCCGCGCCGAACTTCGCCACCGCGCGCTGCCTCAGCCGCGCCTGCCCCAGCGCCGCCGACACCAGCTCGGCGGGGTGCTCGCGGCGCAGTCGGGTCGCCGTGGCGAGCTCCTGGGAGGGGTCGTAGTCGCGCAGGTCGTCGAGGAGCGCGCGGCCCTCGTCGGTGAGGAGGGCGGTGAAGGCGTGGGTCGCGTCGGTCGCTGCGTTCGGTGCGGGCACGTGTCTCATTGTCTCTTGCGGCCCCCGGCCCCACACGATGGACTGCCCTCGTGACGAACGACTCGATCGGCACGACCGACAGTCGCACCCTCTACCTGGTGTGCTGCGCCGCCGCGCCCGCCGTCCGCGTCGCCGACGGAGTGCGCGCCGCGCAGGCGGCCGGTTGGGACGTGTGCCTGGTCCTCACCCCGTACGCCCACCGCTGGCTGGAAAACGACCTCCCCGCCTTCCGCGAACTGACCGGTCACCCCGTGCGCCACCAGTACAAGCTCCCGGACGAACCGGACGTCCTGCCGCCGCCGGACGCGGTCCTCGTCGCGCCCGCGACGTTCAACACGATCAACAAGTGGGCCGCCGGCATCTCCGACACCCTCGCGCTCGGCCTGATCAACGAGGCGATCGGGCTGCGCCTGCCGATGGTCGCCCTGCCCTGCCTGGGCGCGGCCCAGGCCGCCCACCCCGCCTTCCACCGCAGCGTGGAGTTCCTGCGCGATGCCGGCGTGACCGTACTGCTGGGCGAGGCCGGCTACGCGCCCGAGCGGGGCGGCGGCGTGGAGGCGTTCCCCTGGACGGCGGCAGTGGCGGCGCTCGCGGTGCCGTCCAGGGCCAAGGGCGCCACGGGAGCCACCGCCGTCCCGTAGCCGCCGGCAGGGCACCGGCTCCCTGCGCAACCTTCGAACGCATGCACAACAATCGTGCGTGTGAGTCCGTCTGTTTCCGGCCGCCGCCTGCGCGCCGCCGCCCTCGCCTCCTGTCTCTTATACACATC
>KL569440.1:49401-49701 GCA_000715685.1 Streptomyces lilacinus | reverse complement strand
CGTCGCAGTCCCCGGCCGCCTCCCCGTCGGCCGCCGTGCCGGCCGACGCGTACCGCCGCTGGGGGCTGGACAAGCCGCTCGCCGCGCCGCCGGCGCCGCCCGCCAAGAAGCTCACCGACGGCGCGAAGCCGGACGGCGCGCCGCAGATCGTGCGGCGCATACCGACGCAGGACAAGGTCGTCTTCCTGACCATCGACGACGGGGCCGAGAAGGACCCGCGCTTCGTGCGGATGGCCCAGGACCTGAAGCTGCCGTTCACGATGTTCCTGACGGACAGCATCTGTCTCTTATACACATCTC
>KL569440.1:47193-49111 GCA_000715685.1 Streptomyces lilacinus | reverse complement strand
GAGCAGCTCCGCGACGCGCCCGGCGGCGGCGTCCGCAACGGCGTCGACAACCACACGCTCGACCACCCCAACCTGCGCACCCTGTCCGCCGAGGCCCAGCGGCGCGAGATATGCGGGCAGCAGGACGCCCTGGAGAAGCGTTTCGGCGCGCGCCCCGTTCTCTTCCGGCCGCCCTACGGCAACTACAACGACCAGACGCTCGCCGCGGCCGGCAGCTGTGGCGTGCGGGCAGTCGTGCTGTGGGGGGTGACGATGCAGATCAACGACATGCGCTACGCCGACGGTGACAAGCTCCGGCCCGGCGACATCGTCCTGGCCCACTTCCGCGGCCCGCAGGAGCTCAAGGGCACCTCGATGACACAGATGGTCACGAACATGCTCCGCAGCATCCAGCGGCAGGGCTACACGGTGGCCCGGCTCGAGGACTACCTCTGAGGACCGCCTCGAACGAGGAGGACCGCCTCGAACGAGGTCGTGGGAGTGCGGTGATCCCCCGCTGGGTAGGGCACCCTCGGCCGCACCGCCCGCGGGCCTCGTCGCCGCCGGGCCGGCCGCCGGAACCCGGGGCTCGCCGCACGGCGAATTGGCACTCCGCTTGACCGAGTGCTAACCGCGTCATAGTCTCGGCTCCGTTGGCACTCTCCACTGGTGAGTGCCAAACACAGCGACGGGCAGATCCGGCACCCGCGACGACGGATCTACCAGGTCGCCACCTCAGACAATTGACCCCGTGAGATCTCCGAAGGGGGAGGTCGGATCGTGACGACCGCCAGCTCCAAGGTTGCCATCAAGCCGCTCGAGGACCGCATCGTGGTCCAGCCGCTCGACGCCGAGCAGACCACGGCCTCCGGCCTGGTCATTCCGGACACCGCCAAGGAGAAGCCCCAGGAGGGCGTCGTCCTGGCCGTGGGCCCGGGCCGCTTCGAGAACGGCGAGCGTCTGCCGCTCGACGTCCAGGTCGGTGACGTCGTGCTCTACAGCAAGTACGGCGGCACCGAGGTGAAGTACAACGGCGACGAGTACCTCGTCCTCTCGGCCCGCGACGTCCTCGCGGTCATCGAGAAGTAATTCACCCAAGCTTTCGAGGCTTCGAAGCTTTTGTTCTGCGCCCCTGGTTCCCGCGTCACAGCCGGGCGCCCGGGGCGCAGTTCGTTTGAGAGAGATCGCGAGGATACGTAACCCATGGCCAAGACCCTGAAGTTCGACGAGGACGCCCGTCGCGCCCTTGAGCGCGGCGTCAACAAGCTCGCCGACACCGTGAAGGTGACGATCGGCCCCAAGGGTCGCAACGTCGTCATCGACAAGAAGTTCGGCGCTCCGACCATCACCAACGACGGTGTCACCATCGCCCGTGAGGTCGAGCTGGACGACGCCTACGAGAACCTGGGCGCCCAGCTCGTCAAGGAGGTGGCGACCAAGACCAACGACATCGCGGGTGACGGCACCACCACCGCCACCGTTCTGGCCCAGGCGCTGGTCCGCGAGGGTCTGCGCAACGTCGCCGCCGGCGCCTCCCCGGCCGCCCTGAAGAAGGGCATCGACGCCGCCGTCAAGGCCGTCTCCGACGACCTGCTGGCGACCGCCCGCCCGATCGCCGACAAGGCCGACATCGCCGCCGTCGCCGCGCTCTCCGCGCAGGACAAGCAGGTCGGCGAGCTCATCGCCGAGGCGATGGACAAGGTGGGCAAGGACGGTGTCATCACCGTCGAGGAGTCCAACACCTTCGGCCTCGAGCTGGACTTCACCGAGGGCATGGCCTTCGACAAGGGTTACCTCTCGCCGTACATGGTCACCGACCAGGAGCGTATGGAGGCCGTCCTCGACGACCCGTACATCCTGATCCACCAGGGCAAGATCTCCTCCATCCAGGACCTGCTGCCCCTGCTGGAGAAGATCATCCAGGGCGGTGGCTCCAAGC
>KL569440.1:46012-46886 GCA_000715685.1 Streptomyces lilacinus | reverse complement strand
GCTCTCCACCCTCGTCGTCAACAAGATCCGCGGCACCTTCAACGCCGTGGCCGTCAAGGCCCCGGGCTTCGGCGACCGCCGCAAGGCGATGCTGGGCGACATGGCCACCCTCACCGGTGCCACCGTCATCGCCGAGGAGGTCGGCCTCAAGCTCGACCAGGCCGGTCTGGACGTGCTGGGCACCGCCCGCCGCGTGACGATCACCAAGGACGACACCACCATCGTCGACGGCGGCGGCAACCACGAGGACGTCGTCGGCCGCGTCGCCCAGATCAAGGGCGAGATCGAGGCCACGGACTCCGACTGGGACCGCGAGAAGCTCCAGGAGCGCCTCGCCAAGCTCGCCGGTGGCGTCTGCGTCATCCGCGTGGGTGCGGCCACCGAGGTCGAGCTCAAGGAGAAGAAGCACCGTCTGGAGGACGCCATCTCCGCGACCCGCGCCGCGGTCGAGGAGGGCATCGTCTCCGGTGGTGGCTCCGCCCTCGTCCACGCCGCCAAGGTGCTGGAGGGCGAGCTGGGCAAGACCGGCGACGAGGCCACCGGTGTCGCCGTGGTCCGCCGCGCCGTCGTCGAGCCGCTGCGCTGGATCGCCGAGAACGCCGGCCTCGAGGGCTACGTCATCACCTCGAAGGTCGCCGAGCTCGAGAAGGGCCACGGCTTCAACGCCGCCACCGGCGAGTACGGCGACCTGGTGAAGGCCGGCGTCATCGACCCGGTCAAGGTCACCCGCTCCGCCCTGGAGAACGCCGCGTCCATCGCCTCCCTGCTGCTCACGACCGAGACCCTGGTCGTCGAGAAGAAGGAAGAGGAGTCCGCCGAGGCCGGCCACGGCCACGGTCACTCCCACTGACGCACCCCGTACGACGGCCGCGGC
>KL569440.1:44225-45755 GCA_000715685.1 Streptomyces lilacinus | reverse complement strand
GATGTGTATAAGAGACAGCTATCCCACCGCGCCCAGCTGGCGCAGCAGGCCCAGCAGGTCGTAGGTCCACCAGCCCTCGCAGATCCTCCCGCCGTCGAAGCGCCAGATCGTCGTGCCGGTCATCTCGACCTCCTGGCCCGTGGGCTGCAGGCCCATGAAGTCGCCCTGGTGGACGCCCGTCCAGGTCCAGCGGACGCACACCTGGTCGCCCTCCGCCAGCTCGCTGTCGAGGGCGAAGCGGAAGTCGAACGCGTCGCGCCAGCCGCTGACGTCCTCTTTCATCGCGGCGACGCCGACGACGGTCTCCTCCTCCTTGACGATGTCGTGGTCGCGGTAGTCGGGCGTGAGGAGCTCGTCCAGCAGGTCCACGTCGCCGCCGACGGCCACTTCCTCGAAGAAGCGACGGGACGTGGTCTTGTTGAGCTGCTCGTCGCGGATGACCTCGAGGTCGGTGAAGTTCGGCAGGCCGTCGCAGAGCGCCACCATCTCCTCGAAGATCCGGTTGGTCTCCGGGAGGTTCGAGTTCTTCATCGCGTCCTCGTAGGAGGGGAACTCGATGATCTCGACGTAGTGGTCGTCCGCGGAACGGTCCCGGCCGACGATCGAGTGGGTCGCGGTGCGCTTGCCCTCGGTGGCGGCGACCCATTCGTCCATGAGCCGGTTCATGTCGTCGTAGCGGTCGGTCTTGCAGTCGATTACCTGTACGAAAGTCATGGCGCCTCCCGGATGGGACGGACCGGGTGATATGTCCAGGCTAGTCCTGTACGGGAGCCCTGCATGGAGCTCCGTACAGGAGCCCTGTACGGGAGCCCCGTGCCGGCCACCCGGGAGGCGCGCCCCGTCCGTCAGTTCGGCCCGTAGCGGCGGCCCGTCGTGGCGCTCGCGCGGGAGACCGCGCGGCGCGGGGCCAGCTTCATCAGGCCGGTCAGCGCCTTGTAGCGCGGGTCCGGGATCGACAGGGCCTTGCCGCGCGCCAGGTCCTTCAGCGCCGCCTCCACCAGCTTGTCCGCGTCCAGCCACATCCAGCCGGGCACGTTGTCCGTGCCCATGCCGGCCCGCTGGTGGAACTCCGTCCGCACGAAGCCGGGGCACAACGCCATCAGCCGTACGCCGCTGCCCGCCAGGTCACGCGCCGCGCCCTGGGTGAACTGCACCACCCACGCCTTGCTCGCCCCGTACGTCCCCCGGGGCACGAACGCGGCGACCGACGCGACGTTGACCACCCCGCCGCGCCGGCGCTCCCGCATGCTCGCCGCCGCCGCTGAGGTCAGCCGCAGCACCGCCTCGCAGTGCACCTTGAGCATCATCAGCTCGTCGGCCATCGAGACCTCGAGGTAACGGCCCTTGTTGCCGAAGCCCGCGTTGTTGACGAGCAGGTCCACCGGGTTCTTGCGATCCGAGAGCCGCGCCTCGACCGTCGCGATGCCCTCCTCCTCCGACAGGTCCGCGCGGAGCACCTCCACCTCGACCCGGTGGCGGTCGTGGAGTTCGGTCGCCTGCTCGCCCAGCCGCTTCTCTTATACACATCTC
>KL569440.1:37044-43957 GCA_000715685.1 Streptomyces lilacinus | reverse complement strand
GAGATGTGTATAAGAGACAGTGCGAAGGCCGCGCCGATGCCGGCGGTGGCTCCCGTGATCAGTGCAGTCGTCATACAGGAACGTTAGTGCTCGACGCCCCCTCCCGACTGCCGTCCCCGGTCTCCTGTCGCTCCTCCGGGCGCTCCCCGGCGGACTTCTGACGCTCCGTGTACGCGAGCGCCTTCTCCCTGGTCTCGGGATGCAGCGCGTCGCCGGCCGCGAGCGTCCCGGGCAGCAGCTCCCGCTCGGTGGTGATGGCCCGGAAGACATAAGAGATGGTCACATCGTGGTCGGGCCGGTGCACGACGGTGACGGGGTCGCCCGCACGGATCTCGCCGGGCTCGAGGACGCGCAGGTACGCGCCGGGTGCGGCCTTCTGTGTGAAGCGGCGCATCCAGCCGTTCTCTCCCAGCCAGTCGGCAAACATGCGGCAGGGGATGCGGGGAGCGGTGACCTCGAGCAGCAGATCCGTACCTATGCGCCAACGCTCGCCGACGCGCGCGCCGTTGACGTCGATGCCGCTGGTGGTCAGGTTCTCGCCGAAGGAGCCGCCGGGGAGCGCGCGGCCCAGCTCGCGCTCCCAGTCGTCGAGGTCCTCGCGCGCGAACGCGTACACCGCCTGGTCGTCCCCGCCGTGGTGGCGCAGATGAACCACTGTGTCGCCGGCCAGACCGCTGCCCGCGGTGCCCTTGGGGCCGGGCGCGGCCACCGCCACGGGGCCGGTCGCGGGGCGCTTGTCGATGCCGGTCTCGAGACCGTCCGCGAAGGCGCCCTCGAGGCCTTCGCGGTCGTCGGTGGTGCGGGAACGTCCGATGTTCACCGAGATCAGATGCATGAGGAGAAAGCCTAGGCCCTCTCGCTCAAAGCATCGAACGGATATTTCCCAGCCGCCCCAAGCTGGGCTTATGCTCGAGAC
This sequence comes from Streptomyces lilacinus, assembly GCA_000715685.1. Classification (GTDB taxonomy): domain Bacteria; phylum Actinomycetota; class Actinomycetes; order Streptomycetales; family Streptomycetaceae; genus Streptomyces; species Streptomyces lilacinus. The sequence goes on along the minus strand of KL569440.1, from coordinate 43,041 downwards.
ATGATCGAGGCACGTCATCTGAGGGTGCTGCGCGCGGTGGCCGCCACCGGTTCGTTCTCGGCCGCGGCCCGCGAGCTGGGCTGCACCCAGCCCGCCGTCAGCCAGCAGATGAAGGCCCTGGAGCAGTCGACGGGCACACCGCTGCTGATCCGTACGGGCCGGGAGATGCGGCTGACCGAGGCCGGCGAGGCGCTGGTGCGGCACGCCGCCGGCATCCTGGCCGGGCTGACCGCCGCCGAGGAGGAGATCGCGGCGATCGCCGGGCTCCGGGCCGGGCGGGTGCGGCTGGTCTCCTTCCCGAGCGGGAGCTCGACGCTGGTGCCGAGCGCACTCGCGGAGATGCGCGCCGCCCATCCGGGTACCCGGGTCTCGCTGGTCGAGGCCGAGCCGCCGCGCTCGGTGGAGATGCTGCGCGAGGGCGACTGCGAGATCGCGCTGGCCTTCCGCTACCCCGACGTGCGCGGCGCCGACCCGGCCGCCGGTGCCGAGTGGGACGACCTCGTCGTACGACCGCTGCTGACCGACCGCCTCATCGGCGTCGTGCCCGAGGGGCACAGGCTCGCGGGGGCGGAGCGCATCGGCATAGCGGAGCTGGAGCGGGAGCCGTGGATCGCGGGCTGCCCGCGCTGCCGGCGGCATCTGGTGGAGGTCTGCGAGAGTGCCGGCTTCACGCCGCGCATCGACTTCGCGACCGACGACTACCCGGCGGTCTTCGGCCTCGTGGGGGCCGGGCTCGGGGTCGCCGTGATGCCCGAGCTGGCGCTGGAGACGGTGCGGTCCAAGGGGATCCGTGTCGTGCCGGTGGAGCCGGTGGTGCAGCGGGAGATCGTGGCCCTCACGCTGCCGGACCTGGCCAGGGTGCCGGCGGTCGGGGCCATGCTCGACCGACTCGCGGAGACGGCGCGGCGCTGAGCGCCCGCCGGGCGCGTGTGCGCCGGGGTGCCGCTACGAGGACGGTGGGCGCTCACCGCGTACGAGGGTGGGCGGGCGCTCACGTACGGGGGTGGGTGGGCGCTCACGCGGTCATCGCGCCCGCGCCCGCGCCGCTCGCCGTGATGGGGCGGTGCCGCGCGCGCCCCATGAGCTCCTCGCGCTCGTCCTCGGTGAGGCCGCCCCACACGCCGTAGGGCTCCCTCACCGCCAGCGCGTGCGCCGCGCACTCGGCGCGTACGGGGCAGCGCATGCACACCTCCTTCGCGGAGGTCTCCCGGGCGCTGCGGGCCGCGCCGCGCTCGCCCTCGGGATGGAAGAAGAGCGAGCTGTCGACTCCTCTGCATGCCGCCAGGAGCTGCCAGTCCCAGAGGTCGGCGTTGGGGCCGGGAAGGCGGGAGAAATCTGCCATGGCTTGTCCCCTCGAAGCGATATCTCGATACGTCGAAGTGATCCGCAGCGATCCGTGCAGTGCCCATTGCCCAACATCCGCTGTGTGAGCAGATGAAAATATGACTCATTGCGAATCTAGCCACAGACAGCAGCAAATGGGAAGAAAAACAGGTCCGACTGGGCAAATGGGGCATAGCTTGGCCTGAAGGCAGGGCGCCCCCCGTGCGCCCTGCTCCGTGTCCGCGCCCTCACGTAGAGTGCCGAACACGGCCGACCAAGCCCGTAACTCTTTCGGGTGACCGTCGTTGAGAGTGCGGAGGCGGTTGACGCAGGAAGCAGTCGGGCGGGTGGCAGTGCCCGGGTGCCGTCGACCGCACAAGGTGACGATCAGTACCAGCCTCTGGAGGCTCAAGGTGACGCGCATCAGCTGCGGAGGGCGGCCATGACATCCGTCCTCGTCTGCGACGACTCCCCGCTTGCCCGAGAAGCGCTCCGTCGCGCGGTGGCGACCGTGCCCGGCGTCGAGCGCGTGACGACGGCGGCCAACGGCGAGGAAGTCCTCCGCCGCTGGGGCGCCGATCGTTCGGACCTCATTCTGATGGACGTACGCATGCCCGGACTCGGGGGTGTGGAGACCGTGCGCCGGCTGCTCTCCGCCGACCCCGGGGCCCGGATCATCATGCTCACGGTGGCCGAGGACCTCGACGGGGTCGCGCTCGCGGTCGCCGCCGGGGCGCGCGGCTATCTCCACAAGGACGCCTCGCGCGCCGAGCTGCGGGCCACGGTCACCCAGGCGCTCGCCGACCCGACCTGGCGGCTCGCCCCGCGGCGGCTGCGCTCGGCCGAGATGGGCGCCGCGCCCACCCTCACCGCGCGGGAGATCCAGGTGCTCGAGGGCATGAGCCACGGTCGGTCCAACGCCGAGATCGGCCGCGAGCTGTTCCTCTCCGAGGACACCGTGAAGACCCACGCGCGCCGTCTGTTCAAGAAACTGGGCGCGTCGGACCGGGCGCACGCCGTGGCACTCGGCTTCCGCTGGGGCCTGGTCCGCTAGGCGTGATCCGGGCCGTTCCGGTCGACTTCCGGGCCGTTCCGGTCAGCGCTTCGGGCGTCGTGTCATGCGGTACAGCGGGGGAATGACGCACCCCGCCCGCCGGGGAGCGGGCGGGGCGGGGCGCCGTGGCCGCGGCTCGGGACGCCCCCGCTTCCCGTCCCGCTGCACGTTTCCCGCGCGCTGCCGCATCCTTGGAGTATGGAGTTCCTCGGGGACGGCTCGGGCAGGCGTGATGGGAAGGTGCGGGAGATGACCGCCGGCGCACCCGCTCATAACGCTTCGGTGCACAACTATGGATGCGGTGCCACGGAAAATCCGGCTTCAAGGCACCATGGACCGATGCGCGACGACGACACGACAGCCATTGGCGCGCTCGTCGCCCGCGCAGTCGAGGGCGACCGGCGCGCCACTCACGACCTGCTCGCCCTGGTGCACCCGCTCGCGCTGCGCTACTGCCGCACGCGCCTGTCGCGGTTGCCGGGCGACGCCCGCCACTTCGTGGACGACCTGGCCCAGGAGGTCTGCCTCGCGGTGCTGTGCGCCCTGCCGCGCTACCGCGACACGGGGCGGCCCTTCGAGGCCTTCGTCGTGGCCATCGCCGCGCACAAGGTCGCCGATCTGCAGCGCGCCGCGATGCGCCACCCCGGCAGCACGGCCGTGCCCTCCGACGAGATGCCGGAGCAGCCGGACGACTCGCTCGGGCCGGAGGAGCGGGCGCTGCTGAGCAGCGATGCCGAGTGGGCCAAGAAGCTGCTCGCCAACCTTCCGGAGAACCAGCGGGAGCTCGTGCTGCTGCGGGTCGCCGTGGGGCTGACGGCGGAGGAGACGGGTCAGATGCTGGGTATGTCGCCGGGCGCGGTGCGCGTGGCCCAGCACCGGGCCCTGAGCAGGCTGCGGGCCCTCGCCGAGCAGTGAGCGGGGGCCGCCCCGGCGGCCGTCGGGAGCGGTGGTGCGGCGGTGATCCGGCGGCGATACGGCAGCGAGTCAGCGGTGATCGACAGCGATTCCGCGGTGATTCAGTAGCCCTTCAGTCAAGCCATTCAGAAGCGATTCAGTAGCGATTCATACGAAGCTCCAAGTGACGCGGGACTCAGTCCTCGTGGAATGGGACACCCGTGACGGCCGTTAGCATGGGAGTCCTCGCTGGGGCAAGACCATTTGGGAAGGTGTCATGACTGACAACATCGACGGAATGCCCGGGAAGTTCGCGATGCTGGGTCTGACATACGACGACGTTCTGCTGCTGCCCGGCGCCTCCGAGGTCCTGCCGAACGGCGTGGACACCTCCTCCCGCGTCTCGCGCAACGTCCGGGTCAACATCCCGCTGCTCTCCGCCGCGATGGACAAGGTCACCGAGGCGCGCATGGCGATCGCCATGGCCCGTCAGGGCGGCGCGGGCGTGCTGCACCGCAACCTCTCCATCGAGGACCAGGCCAACCAGGTCGACCTGGTCAAGCGCTCGGAGTCCGGCATGGTCTCCGACCCGATCACGGTCCGGCCGGACGCCACGCTCGCCGAGGCGGACGCGCTGTGCGCGAAGTTCCGCATCAGCGGCGTGCCGGTCACCGACGGGGCCGGCAAGCTCCTCGGCATCGTCACCAACCGCGACATGGCCTTCGAGGTGGACCGCGGCCGTCAGGTGCGCGAGATCATGACCCCGATGCCGCTGGTGACGGGCAAGGTCGGCATCTCCGGCGAGGACGCCATCGAGCTGCTGCGCCGCCACAAGATCGAGAAGCTGCCGCTGGTGGACGACGCCGGCGTGCTCAAGGGCCTCATCACGGTCAAGGACTTCGTCAAGGCCGAGAAGTACCCCAACGCCGCCAAGGACGCCGAGGGCCGCCTGGTCGTCGGTGCCGCCGTGGGCGTCGGCGACGAGGCCTACGAGCGCGCCCAGGCGCTCGTCGAGGCCGGCGCGGACTTCCTGGTCATCGACAGCGCCCACGGCCACAGCCGCGGCATCCTCGACATGATCGCCAAGGTCAAGTCCAACATCAACGTCGACGTGGTCGGCGGCAACGTCGCCACCCGCGACGGCGCCCAGGCGCTGATCGACGCGGGCGTGGACGGCGTGAAGGTCGGCGTCGGCCCCGGCTCGATCTGCACCACGCGCGTCGTCGCCGGCATCGGCGTCCCGCAGGTCACGGCGATCTACGAGGCCGCGCAGGCCTGCCACGCGGCGGGCGTGCCGCTGATCGGCGACGGCGGCCTGCAGTACTCGGGCGACATCGCCAAGGCGATCGCCGCCGGCGCGGACACCGTGATGCTGGGCTCGCTGCTCGCCGGCTGCGAGGAGTCGCCGGGCGAGATGGTCTTCATCAACGGCAAGCAGTTCAAGTCGTACCGCGGCATGGGCTCGCTGGGCGCGATGCAGTCCCGCGGCCAGGCCCGCTCGTACTCCAAGGACCGCTACTTCCAGGACAACGTCCTCTCCGAGGACAAGCTCGTCCCCGAGGGCATCGAGGGCCAGGTGCCCTACCGCGGCCCGCTCTCCTCGGTCGCCCACCAGCTCATCGGCGGCCTGCGCGCCTCCATGGGCTACGTCGGCTCGGCGGACATCCAGGAGCTCAAGGACAAGGGCCGCTTCGTGCGGATCACGTCCGCGGGCCTGAAGGAGAGCCACCCGCACGACATTCAGATGACGGTGGAGGCACCGAACTACTCGCGTCGCTGACGCGGACCCCCGGCCGGGGGTCCGGGGGTGGTCCCCCGGGTGGTGCTGTCAGATGACGGTGGAAGCGCCGAACTACTCGCGTCGGTAGTAGTCGGAGTTTCGTACAGACCGCTGGAGCCCGCGACCGTCAGGCCGCGGGCTTCGCCGCGTCGGGGATACTGGATGCGGCAGACGGAGCGCCAGAGCAAGACGGAGCGCCAGAGCAATTGGAAAGGCCACAGACGTGACTGAGATCGAGATCGGGCGCGGCAAGCGCGGCCGCCGGGCGTACGCGTTCGACGACATCGCCGTCGTCCCCAGTCGTCGCACCCGCGACCCGAAGGAGGTCTCGATCGCCTGGCAGATCGACGCCTACCGCTTCGAGCTGCCGTTCCTGGCCGCCCCCATGGACTCGGTCGTCTCGCCCGAGACCGCCATCCGCATCGGCGAGCTGGGCGGTCTGGGCGTGCTCAACCTCGAGGGCCTGTGGACCCGCTACGAGGACCCCGAGCCGCTGCTGGCCGAGATCGCCGAGCTCGACGAGCACGCCGCGACCAAGCGCATGCAGGAGATCTACGCCGCTCCGATCAAGGAGGAGCTGATCGGGCAGCGCATCAAGGAGGTCCGCGACTCCGGTGTCGTGACCGCCGCCGCGCTCTCCCCGCAGCGCACCGCGCAGTTCTCCAAGGCCGTCGTCGACGCGGGCGTGGACATCTTCGTGATCCGCGGCACGACCGTCTCCGCCGAGCACGTCTCCGGCGCCGCCGAGCCGCTGAACCTGAAGCAGTTCATCTACGAGCTCGACGTCCCCGTCATCGTCGGTGGCTGCGCCACCTACACCGCGGCCCTGCACCTGATGCGCACGGGCGCGGCGGGCGTGCTCGTGGGCTTCGGCGGCGGCGCCGCGCACACCACGCGCAACGTCCTGGGCATCCAGGTGCCGATGGCGACCGCGGTGGCCGACGTG